>JANXLV010000101.1 GCA_025355005.1 Myxococcales bacterium
AAGCAGCAGATCGAGATCTTCTCGATCCCGAAGGGCGCCACCACGCCGGTTCACACTGGCGTCGTCGCGATCGACGGCGACGGTCCCGAGTCACTCGTCATCGACCACGCCCGCGGCCGCGCATACACGAATCTCTTCTCGAACGTGTCGCTCGCGATCGACCTCAAGTCGCACAGGATCGTGGACCGCTTCACGAACGCATGCGCGAAGGACGGCACCGACCCGAACGATCGCGGCTCTCGCGGCATCGCCCTCGACGAGGCGCGCGGCTTCCTCATCGTCGGCTGCGCAGAGGGCATCGCCTCCGTCACCGACATCACGGTCACCGGCGGCAAGCGCCTCGGCCAGGCCAAGCTCCCCGGCGTGGACGTCGATGTCCTCGCGTTCGACCCGGTGCTCGGCCACATCTACGCGACGCCCGAGGGGCACCTCGCGATCCTCGGTCTCTCGGACCACGGCGACCTCAAGCTCATCGGCACCACCAAGCTCCCCGAGCAGGCTCGCTCCGTCGTCGCTGACGGCAGAGGCTTCGTCTACGTCGGTGACCAGAAGGGCAGCGGCCTGCTGCGCTTCCAGGATCCGCTTCCCGCGAGCCACTGAGCCCTCCTTTTGGCGTCTTTCACCCCGCGCTCATGATGTGCGTTGATCCTGGCAATGACAGGCGTATTCTCTTCTTCCTGGGCCGAGCTCAGGAACGACGATGGGCAAAACGCACTCGCCTCTCCTAGGGTTCAACAACAACGTCAGGCACAAGAACCGGGTCTTCCACATCCAGACGGAAGACTCGGGCATCAAGCACCCTCACATCATCACCCACCTCTTCATGGATGGCGGTCGCATCCTCAAGAGCGTGAAGAAGTCCTACGCCGAGCACGTGGGGACCGACGGGATGCAGGACACCGTCCGGCAGATGATGAAGGAGCAGCACAAGGCGATGTTCATCGCCCTGCGCGACGGCCAGTTCGACGCCGTCGTGGACGAGCAGGTCGCGAGCAAGGCGAAGTACGACGCCGACACTTCGGCGAAGAAGGGCGGAAAATCGATCGCTGCACCTGCAGCATCTCCCAAGCCTGTGCCAGTGGCCGCTGCTGCTGCCCAGCCCGCCCAGCCCGCCCAGCCCGCCCAGCCCGATGTCGAGGTCAAAGGCGCCGACACGAAGCGCGAGAGCGTCGCTCCGGTTGCTCAACCTCAGTCCGTGCCCACGGACACGCAGAAGATGGGGTCGCGGCCACCGCCCGATGGCGGATTGGTTGCGGCTCCCCCCGCGCGTCCAGCGTCCACGGCGCCGAAGGCTGCTTCAGCTCCACCGGCAGCTCCATTGGCAGCTCCGTTGGCACCTCCACCCGCCCGTGTGAAGAGCTCACCGCCACTCGAAGCCCAGCAGCTCGCGCCGCCCGTGTCCGACGGCGCGCCGCGCTACCCCACGCCGGGCAAGCAACGGCTCGTGGTGCTGCCGGAGGCGGACGAAGCGCAGCCGAACACGATGCGCGATCCGGAGCCTCCGCCTCCGCCGCTCGACATCGATCTGAACATGAGCCCGCAGCCGCCGCGGATGGCGGACGCGGATCTGTTCCGCGCGAATGATCTCCCACCGCCGCCGCAGAACCTGCTGAAGCGCAAGGACCTCAACGATCGAAACACCTATCGTGGGGGCGGCGAAGAGGAGCACGTGCGGCCAAAGTCCGCTCCGCCTCCGAAGCCTCCTCAGCGCCGCTCGCAGCCCGCGCCTGCTCCCGTCACGGCAAGGGGACGCCCGGTCGCGCCCGCACCCGCGCCGACACTCGGCCGCCACGCACCCGCCGCCAGCGCAGGCCCGAGTGTGGGCTCCGGCAGCATCCCGAGCACCAGCCCCAGCAGCGCACCCGCACGCTACGCACCAGCGCGCCCTGCGAGCATCTTCGGTTCGTCGCGCGGCAAGGCCTCGCTCTTCGGCGATGACCTCGTCACCGACAAGTCCCTCGACGAGGTGATCTTGAGCTACCTCGCCGAGGACCTCGAGCAGGCCCCCAAGAAGAAATAGCTCTCGATCTCCCGTTCGTAATACGTGTAGATTACACCTTCTCGAGGATGATCGCGAGGCCCTGGCCTCCGCCGATGCACGCACTGCCGACCGCGTACTTGCCGCCGCGACGCGCGAGCTCGTAGACGAGGTGCGTGGTGATGCGTGCGCCGCTCGCGCCGAGCGGGTGCCCGAGCGCGATCGCGCCGCCGTTCACGTTCGTCTTCGAGCGGTCGAGGCCGAGCTCCTTCTCCACCGCGAGGTACTGCGCGGAGAACGCCTCGTTCACTTCGATGAGGTCCATGTCGGCGAGCTTGAGGTCCGCGCGGGAGAGCGCGTTCTTGATCGCGGGCGCCGGTCCGATGCCCATGATGGTGGGGTCCACGCCCGCCACGCCCCACTGCGTGATGCGCGCGAGTGGCGTCAGGCCCTTCGCCTTCGCGTACTCCTCCGTGACAAGCACGAGAGAAGCAGCGCCGTCGCAGATGCCGGACGCGTTGCCGGCCGTGACCACGCCGTCCTTCTTGAAGACGGGCGGGAGCTTCGCGAGCGTCTCCATCGTCGTCTGCGGACGCGGGTGCTCGTCGACCGTGAACTGGGTGGTGGCCTTCTTCGTGACGAGCTCCACCGGCGTGATCTCGTCCTTGAAGGTGCCCTTCTCGTTCGCGGCTGCCCAGCGCTTCTGGCTGGTGAGCGCGTACTCATCCACGTCCGTGCGGCTGATGTTGTACTTCGTGGCCAGGTTCTCGGCCGTCACCGCCATGGGCAGGTTGCAGTAGCTGTCGGTGAGCGCGCTCCAGAGGGAGTCCTCCACCTGCGGGGACTTGCCGAACGGCCAGCCCTCGCGACCGCCACGAAGGACGTGCGGTGCCTGGCTCATGTTCTCCGTGCCGGAGACCAGAACGGCCTGTGTCTCGCCGAGGAGCAGCTGCTCCGCTCCGTTGATGATCGCCTGGAAGCCGGAGCCGCAGAGGCGGTTCACGGTGAGCGCGGGCGTCGTTACCGGCAGGCCCGACTTGAGACCGATGTGGCGTGCGCAGTAGATCGCATCGGGGCTGGTCTGCTGGACGTTGCCGACGATGACGTGCCCGATGTCCTCCAGCGCAATCTTGCTCTGCGCGAGGGCGGCCTTGCTCGCAATGACAGCGAGGTCGTTCGCCGAGATGCCCTTCAGGGCCCCATTCATGGTGCCGAATGCCGTGCGCTTCGCGCCGACGATGACGATCGATTTACCGAGCTTGGTCATGGGGATCTCCGTTCGGCGGCACTCTTAGCACCGCACGAGGAAGAGGGAAGAGCGTGCG
>JANXLV010000147.1 GCA_025355005.1 Myxococcales bacterium
CCCCACCGCTGCTTGCGGGTGAGCTGCGGGCGGCTCCTCTTGCGCGGGCGGCTCCTCTTGCGCGGGCGTCTCCTCCTCCGGTGCCTCCGGACTCGCGCCTGGTTTCGGATCGCTCATGGACGAGGAGCACGGTATCACCTCGGGCGACGACCGAGGGTCAGAGCGCGAGGAGCCAGCGTTCGAAGGCCGCGTCCAGCTCTTCGGGGGTCTTCTGCATCACGTTGTGGAACGCGACGAGCCCCTTGTGGTCGTCCGCGTAGCCGTCGCGGAAGCCGTGGTAGAACGACCAGAGCTTGTTCTGGCTGTCCATCCACTGGCAGACGTAGCGAGCGAGCGCGTAGTTGCGGCCCTCGTTGTCGCCGCGGAACTCCTCGTCCGAGATGTGGAACAGCGTGGAGAGCTTCACGTGTCCCGGATCGCGCCGCATCGCCTCGCGCAGGATCGGGTAGCGCCAGTTCTTCGCGCCGTGGATCTCTCCCTTGCGCGGGATGACGGGCGCCTCGAACACACTGGCGATGCCTTCGTTGAGCCACGTGGGCGCGTCGTTGAAGTCCGCCTCGACCAGCGGATGCACGAGCTCGTGGGTGAGCGTGCCGAGGCCAAGGCCTGCGTTCATCACCATGGCGCGGTTCGACGGCTGGTAGAAGCCGTAGATGCTCATGCACGGGTTCTCGTTGAACTCCGCCTTGCAGAACGCGTTGTACGGCTGCGCGCGCGGGAACAGGTACACCGTGATCGCGCGCTCCGGCTTCTTGTCGAAGCGACCCGTGTAGAATGCAGTCATTGCATTTTGCATGAGCGACACGCTGGTCTGTAGCTCCGCCTGCGTCCAACCCGGCGGCGCGACCACGACGTAACTGTCGAGTACGGTGGTGAGCGTGCCGCGACCAAGCTTCTGCTTCGCGTAGTCCGAGCGCGCGCGGAGATCCTGCGCGAGATCGTACGGCGCGGGCGTGACGGGCGTGACCGGCTGGAGCGCGGCTGCCTGCGGGAGCCCCTGTGGCGCATTCTGGAGCGACGGTGCGGTGCCATTGGCCATCGCGGCGGCGCGTGGCGCCTGTGCTGGTGCGGCGGGGGCTGCTGGGGCTGCTGGGTCGGCGAATGTCTCCGGCTCCGCCGGCGAAGGCGGCTCGCGACCAGAGACATCCTGCGAGCGCGGGATCTCCTGAGAGGCCCGGCATGCAGCCAGCGTCAGAACGAGAGGGATGAGGCGGCGGGCGAGCGACATGGGCTGTTCGACCCAGCCTCCGACGTTTCGTTGGGCGAAAGGATCTAGGCCGTGCTTGACCGGGTGCTCTCCGCAGCGAAAGATGTACGTGTGAGTGCGATTCGCGCGATATCCGGCCTCCTGTTACTCGCCGCCTGTGGAAGCAGCGGTGGAGGAAGCACCGCGCCCGGCACGTTCAGCGGCGATCCGGTAGCGAACGCGATGTCCGAGTCAGGCGCAGTCCAGATGACCGCGCGAACCTCCCCGAACCCGATCGAGCGAGGAGAGGTGGCGCTGCAGGTCATCGCGAAGGACACGAAGGGCGTCCCCCTCGATGGCGTGGTGATCAGCGCCGTCCCGTGGATGCCAGCCATGGGTCACGGAGCCTCGACCGTCCCGACGGTCACGGCGAAAGGCAACGGAGTCTACGAGCTCACCAACGTGAACCTCTTCATGCCCGGCCACTGGGAGCTCCGACTGACGATGTCGGGCGCCGTCACGGACAAGACAACGCTGTCCTTCGACGTCCCGTAGCCTCTACTGCTCGACGCAGAAGAGGGCGTGGCTCACGCTGCACGAGCTCCGCACGTCTCCGGCGCCGAAGCCGTTCATCGCGTTCAAGTTCGTCGAATCATCGCTCCCGATCGTCGCGTCGTCCGCGCCAGCGACAGACGTCCAGCTGAGGCAGTCATGAGCGGAGGCAAGACCATCCACATCGCTCCCGGACCACACCTGCGTGGCGGCCGGGTAGCCGTTCTCGTCGGTCACCGTCGCGAATGACGTGGCGACAAAATCGCTCTTCGTCAGGTAAGCCGTCTCCTCGTTCATCGAGGCGTACGGCCCGGTGCTGGTCACGCGCGAGAGCGCACCGGTCTTGCCGCTCGACACGAGGGCGACGAACGTGGTCGAGAGCCCGATCGACGACGCGGCCGCCTGGCATTTCGCGTCTGCGCCGTTCGACCCGCCGAGGTTTGCCGGGAACACGTCGTGCGTGATGAACACATGCTTCGAAGGAAGTTTTGGGCCGGTGTCCGGAGTCGACCCGGTCGACCCGCCGGTGGAGCTGGAGCTGGAGCTGGAAGAGGAAGAGGAAGAAGAGCTGTGGCTGCAACCGCTGGAGCTTCCACTGGACCCGTGGTGGTCCCCGAAGTGATGCTCGAGCGTCGAGATGGCCTGAGGGCTCACGGTCATCACGACGGCAAGGAGGGCAGGAAAGCGAAGCATGGGGTGAGCTGAAGCAATGCGCGGGCCACCGCCCGAACGCTTGAGAACCCTCGTCATTTCCGCGGTGGAGGGCCATGGAGTCAACGCGCATTCACGGCCGCTGGTATAGGATTGTCCGCATGTCCTCGCGCGTTCGGAGTGGGTGCGCAGCGCTGATCGCCGCCATCGCAGCCGTCGCGGCCTGCCATGACGAAGGTACGCCGAAGCCCTCGCCGAGCATCGCGGACCTCCAGGATCCGAACACGTGCGCGAGCTGTCACGCCTCGCAGGTGAAGGAGTGGCAAGGCAGCATGCATGCGTACGCGGCGGAGGACCCCATCTTCCTCGCGATGCAGAAGCGCGCGCAGCGCGAGACGAACGGACAGATCGGGACGCTCTGCGCGGGCTGTCATGCGCCCATCGCCGTGCGCGAGGGACTCACCACCGACGGCCAGAACCTCGCGTCGCTGCCAGCACAGAAGCGCGGCGTCACCTGCTACTTCTGTCACAGCGCAACCGACACGACCGACTCGCACAACAACGCGATCACCCTGAGCGATGACCTCGTGCTGCGCGGCGACATCCGCGACCCGAAGGCGAACGCATTCCACGCGTCCACGTACTCCACGCTGCATGACGGCGACGACCTCCACGCCTCCGCGCTCTGCGGCACGTGTCACGATGTGGTGAACCCTGCAGGCGTCCCGGTGGAGTCGTCGTTCGCGGAGTGGCAGAAGTCTCTCTTCTCGCACGACGTCGCCGGGCAGAAGCTCACGTGCCAGGGCTGTCACATGCCGGGCCACGATGCCCCCGTTGCGCAGGGCGGTCCGCAGCGCCGCGCGCACGATCACACCATGCCTGCGGTCGACGTCGCCGTGATCCCGTTCGCAGAAGCAGAGTCGCAGGCGGCGGAGGTGCAGTCGAACCTGGATCCCGCGCTGGTCGCGAAGATGTGCGTGCGCCCGCCGCAGCAGGGCGACACCGTGGAGGTCACGCTCGACAACGCGTTCGTGGGACACAACTTCCCGAGCGGCGCCGCCCACGATCGCCGCGCCTGGCTGGAGCTCGTCGGCTACCAGGCGGACAAGATCGTCTACCAGAGCGGTGTGTTCGCTGACGGCCAGGAGATCTCGACGGCGAAGGATCCCAGCCTCTGGCTCTTCTCCGACACGCTCTACGACAAGGACAAGAAGGTCGTTCCGTTCCTCTGGCAGGCGGCGTCTCAGGAGGTCGTCGCGCTGCCGTTTGCCGTCACCAGCGATCCGAAGGACCCCGCTTTCTACCACGCGAAGGTGAGGACGTTCCCGGTGCCCGCCAGCGCAGATCGCATCACCATGCGCGTGCGCATCGTCGCGTTCGGCCCCGAGATCCTCGGCGAGCTCGTGAAGTCCGGTGATCTGGATCCGGCGATCGCGAAGAAGGTCGTTCCGCTCTCGCTCGGCGGGACGACGCTCGAGTGGAAGACGGCGCTGGGATACAAGTGCGTGCCCTAGCAGAGCCAACAGCGCCGGCCGCGGCCGCAGAGAGCATCGAAGACGTGCGCGTCATTCCGGGCTCGTCGGCCCGTCGCGCGCGCGTGACATTCGCCCTGTTCTCGGCGCTGCTCTACCTGGCGGCCATCATCATTCCGGCGCTCGCGATCGATAGCGGATACCTCGGGCTGTTCTTCGTGCCCGCGCCGGTCCTGCTCCTCTCCATGCTGAGGCTGACGCCCAGACCGCGGACCTCCACGCTGGAGATCGGGCCCGGCATGGTCCGCGAGCGCCGGCCTTTCGGGCTGCGTATCCGCGCGCGCGACGTGACTGGTGTGTCCGCTTGCGCGCACCAGGACGGCTACGCCATGACCGTGCAGCTCCGGCGCGATCCAGCGCCGCACACGTTCGTGGTCAAGGACGAGGCAACGCTGCTCCGTCTGCGCGCGGCGTTTGGTGGTGGTCATGATGGCGGCGGGCTCATCGGATGGCCGACGCAGCGCGATTCGCGCGAGGTGATGCTGACCGTGGTGGGCATGGGCGCGTCTGCGTTCTGTCTTGGCTTCCTGGGCTCACTGTTCGCGTTTGTGTTTGCGTTCACGCGTGCGTTTCCGAAGCCGCCTCAGAAGGTGGAAAGCATCCTGCTCACGGACCAGGGGCTGATCTGGAACTTCGGCGGCGCGCGGGTCTTTCCCTACGCACAGATCGGCGCGGCCTCGCGCATCGGAAAGCTCTTGTTCCTGGATCCTGCCAAGCGAATGTCTGGAGGCACCGACCACGTGACCATCCCGCTCAAGTCACTGTCCGATGCGGAGATCGATCTTCTCATCAGCCAGCTGAACTCGGCGGTCCGTCGCGCGCGTGGCGAGCGCACCCTGCGTGACAGCGCTCTCGAGCGTGTGCAGGCGCTCAAACGAAACGAATCGGAGCCCATCAAGGAGTGGCTCATTCGCCTGGAGGCAGTGGCTGCGGCCCTGCGCGGCAACGACTACCGCAGCGTGCCCGTCAACGCCGACGATCTGTGGCGCATCGCCACCGACCCCGACGAGACGTTCGAGGACCGAACCGCTGCGGGCCGCGTCCTCATCAAGGCGCAGGGACCAGAAGCGCGCATGCGGGTGGAGACGGCGCTCGCGAACTCACGTGCGCCAGAGCAACGGATCCGGATCGCCCTCGACGACGACATCGATGCGGCGACCAACGCGCTCACGGAGGACGTGCTCGAACGCAAGAAGCTCATGGCGCGGTGAGCGGCCGCCACCAGATTCCCGCAGCGGAAGGGGCGTAGATGCGCGCGGCCAAGGCTACGATACTCTGCAGGCGAGGGCACGGCAGCAAGCATGGTCAGCATGGAGGGGGCTCGCGAGAAGAACCGGGACGACGCGCCGCTCGTCATCGGCCGCTACGCGCTCTTCGACATCATCGCGGCTGGTGGTATGGCCACCGTGCATATCGGACGCCTGCTGGGCCCCGTTGGTTTCTGCCGGACCGTCGCCGTGAAGCGCCTGCATCCGATGTTTGCGCGCGACCCCGAGTTCGTTTCGATGTTCCTCGACGAGGCGCGGCTCGCGGCTCGCATCCGGCATCCGCACGTCATTCAAACCGTGGACGTTGTTGCCACCAAGGGAGAGCTCTTCGTGGTGATGGACTACGTGGAGGGCGAGTCGCTCTCCCGCTTGATGCGCGCGCTCCGCGAACGCGGGGACCTGATGCCGCTGCGTGTGGTGTCGGCCATCGTGTCGGGCGCGCTGCAGGGCCTCCACGCAGCGCACGAGGCAAAAGACGAGCGCGGGGACGATCTCGGCATCGTCCATCGTGACGTGTCACCGCAGAACGTGCTTGTCGGAATCGACGGCCTCGCGCGCGTGCTGGACTTCGGGATCGCGAAGGCGACCGGCCGCATGCAGACCACACGCGAAGGGCAAGTGAAGGGCAAGCTCGCGTACATGGCGCCAGAGCAAGTCCACGGGGAGACCATGACGCGCACCGCGGACATCTACGCGGCCGCGATCGTGGCGTGGGAGGCGATCACGGCGCAGCGCCTCTTCCGCGCCGACAGCGAGTCCGCGGTGCTCGCGAAGGTCCTCGCCGGGGAGGTAGCTCCGCCAAGCTCGCTCGTACCTGAGGTTCCAAAGCAGCTGGACGCCGTCATCATGCGTGGCCTCGCGCGCGATCCGGCGCTTCGCTTCGCGACGGCCAAGGAGATGGCGCAGGCGCTCGAGAAGTGCGTGCCGCCCGCCTCTTCGGCCGAGGTCGCCGAGTGGCTCGCGCCGATCCTCGGGCCGCTCGTGGCGGATCGTGCAACGCTGGTCGCGCAGATCGAGACGGACTCGGGCCTGAGCTCCCTCGAGTCCCTCAAGGAGCGCATGCTCAAGGAGCTCACGGTACCGCCGGTCGTGCGAACCACGACCCGACTGGAGTCTGCTGCACAGCAAAGCCATCGCACGGGTCGCCCAGACCGCGACGGCCAGCATTGGCGCGCCGAACGCCCGACGCGAGCGCGGCGGCGGCATCTCCCGCGGCGTCCTTCGACGCGCCAGGGTCCACGCCGACCCAGACCACGTTCGCTGCGAGCGCCGTCGTCACCACCACGGCGGCCCCGTTGCCGATTTCGCCCCCATGGCGCGGCGCTGCGCGGGGGTCTGCGCGGACGACGCGGTCATGGCCACCGAGGCGAGCCGCTGACTCTCGGCAAACTTGAGACACGCAGGGCTCACGTTCCCGGCCGTGCCCATCGCCTTGGCGTCGCGGAAGAGCGTGTCCGCGAGCCCTCGCTCCTGTGCGGTGGGCTCAGCGTTGGCGCGCGTCGTGGTCACGCCCAGCATGGTGACAACAAGGATCCGGGCCGCAAGGATCCCTTCCAGGGGATCGGAGGCCTCCCGCGCAGTCTGCGAGCATGCCTCCAGCGCCGCCTGCCCGCGCCGAGGGTCACTCCGAGGACCGCTGGGTTCCTGGGTCTGCGGATCTGCTGGTGACCGGCGCTGCGATTCCCATGCTCGCAGGCGGCGCGGGAGGCATACTCGCTGGCCCAGCGTCGTCGTGCTCCTCTTCGGGGGTGCGGTCGCGCCTCGGCGTGGGTCGAGTTCAACGACGCGCAGCCGCAGCGCACGCCGCCGGACAGGGCTGATCGAGAGTCCATGGCGCGAACCCGTGCGGCCGCGCTCAAGCCCAAGCTCTCACGGCTCACCGTGCGCGTCACCAAGGCGGTGGACTCGCAGGTGGTCAAGGTCGACGGCGCTCCGCTGAACGGCTCCGCATGGGGCACGTCGTTCCCGGTCGATCCGGGAAAACATGTCGTCGAAGCGTCTGCGCCGGCACGCGCGTCGTGGAAGAAGACATCGTCCTCAACGCCGGGAGCCAGGTCACGATCGACGTCGCCGAGCTCGCGCCCGCGGCCCCTCCGCCCCAACCGGCGCTCGTGACCACGCCTGTCCCTGCGCCCGAGCAGCCGGTCGCTCCGCAAGATGACGGTGGTCGGCGCACGTTCGGGTTCGTCGCGCTCGGCATCGGCGGCGCTGGCCTGGTCACAGGTACAATCTTCGGCGTGCTCGCGATCGACGGGAAGAATCAGGCCGCGAAGCTCGGTGACAGCGGTAGTTGTGTCGGCAACCGCTGCACGCCCGCGGTGCTCGACAAGGAGAGCAACGCACGCACGATGGGCTGGGTCTCCACGGCAGGCTTCGGTCTCGGCATCGTCGGCGCTGGCGTCGGCACGTGGTTGCTCCTCACTTCCGGCGGAAAGGAGCCCGCGACGGTCAAGCGATCGGGCGTGTTCTTCGCGCCCGCGGTCTCTGCGCACGACCTGGGCGTCACGGCGGCGTGCTCGTTCTGACGGCGTTCGATCGCTAGCGTGCGCACGGCGAACCAGCGGCCGCCCAGGTCTTCCACGCGTTCATGAAGTCCGCGCGCGGAACGGGGATCGCGTTGCGACCTGGACCAGGCGTCCACCCCCACGCGACGAGCGGATCTTCGAGATGCGTGAGGAGCGCGGCTCCATCCTTCCCGCCGTTCTTCGCCGGATCCTTGACGCGTGCGCAGAGCTCACCAGAGGTGAGGCCGACGAACTCCAGCTTGTTCCCGGGCGGAGGCATGCGCCAGCCCGTGCCCACGCCGGGCGGAATGTGAAGGCCATAGCTGTCGGGCGGATTTCGACCTCGCGCGTGGTTCCGTTCACGTCCAGCTGCATGCGTGCGCTCCTGTGGAGCGGACTCTACGCAGGTTCGCCCTCGCGCATCAAGGGGCTACGGTCGCGCGCAGCCACGCCTTCACGCGTTCGTCTGGCGTTGCGTTCTGCGTGACGTCGCTCACGACGGCGATCGAGTCGGCGCCTGCGGCGTATATCTCGTCCGCCTGCTCGAGCTTGATGCCGCCGATCGCGACCAGCGGAGTCGCGCCCACGCGCCTCTTCCACTCGGAGACCCGCGAAACGCCCTGCGGACCGAATCGCATGCTCTTCAGCGTGGTCGGGAAGATGGGGCCGAGCGCCACGTAGTCGGGCGCGTGGCGCAGCGCCTTCTCGAGCTCATCATCATCATGCGTGGAGATGCCGAGCGTGAGGCCCGCGCGACGGATGGCGGCGACGTCTGCCTCCGCGAGGTCCTCCTGTCCGAGGTGCACGTGCGCGGCCTTCGCGTCGATCGCCGCCTGCCAGTAGTCGTTCACGACCAGCTTCGTCGTCGTGCCGTTCGTGGCCGCGAGCGCGGTGCGCACCGTCTCGAGCGCGACGTCCAAGGCGAGGTCCTTTGCGCGCAGCTGCACCGTGCCGACGCCCAGCGCAGAGAGGCGCCGGATCCAGGCGACGCTGTCCACGATGGGATAGAAGCGATCAGGGAACGGCATGCCAGAACGGTGTCCCGACGGTGGGCGTGGATGGCGACGCGAAGTCGCGCGGGCCCATGAGCCCCGCCTCGAACGCCGCGCGACCCGCCTCCACACCCAGGCGAAATGCGCCGGCCATGTCCACGGGGTTCCGCGCCTTCGCGATCGCGGTGTTGAGCAGCACAGCGTCGTACCCGAGCTCCATCGCCTCTGCCGCATGGGATGGCGCGCCGAGCCCCGCGTCCACTACCAGCGCGACGTCGGGCAGGCGCTGGCGAAGCAACAAGAGCGCGTCGCGGTTCGTGATCCCGCGCGCGCTGCCGATGGGCGAAGCCCACGGCATGATCACGCGACACCCGACGTCGCGCAGGCGCTGGGCGACGCTGAGGTCCTCGGTGCAGTAGGGGAACACCTGAAAGCCTTCCTTGACGAGAATGGCAGCGGCCTCCACGAGGCCCACGACCTCTGGCTGGAGCGTGTCGTCGTCGGCGATGACCTCGAGCTTCACCCAGCTCTGGCCGAAGAGCTCGCGCGCAAGCTTCGCCGTGGTAACGGCCTCGCGCACCGTCTTGCAGCCGGCGGTGTTGGGCAGCACGGTCACGCCGAGCTCCGAGATGAGGGAGAAAAATGCGGCGCCGCTCTTGCCGCCTGCGGCCTCGCGACGGACGGAGACAGTGACGATCTGGGCGCCCGACGCGCGGATGGCGTCCTGCATGATCTGCGGCGATGGATACAGCGCCGTGCCCGTGAGGATGCGAGACGAGAACTCCTTGCCGTAGAAGCTCACCATGCGATCAGCCTCCCTGCCGCGGCGTCAGGATCTCGATCGCGTCACCTTCGGAGAGCGTGGTCGCCGCCCAGCTTGCGCGCGGCACCACCTCCTCGTTCACGGCGATCGCGACGTGCGCGTTCGCGTGCGAGAGCTCGATCAGGAGCTCCGGCAGAAGCGTCGCGCGCGTCTCCGTGCGCTCGCCGTTGACGATCACGAACATCGCATCACCTCGGGGTCGATCTCGCCGTGCTGCACGTACGCGGTCAGGAGCTCGGCCAGCGCGGGCGCCAGCAGGAAGCCGTGACGGTAGAGGCCGTTGACGCTGATGTGGTCGCCGCGGACGTCGATGCGCGGGAGGTTGTCCGGATAGGCAGGCCGAAGACCGGCGCCCACTTCCACCACGCGCGCCTCCGCGAACGCCGGATGGATCGAGTACGCCGCGCTCAGGAGCTCCAGCACGGAGCGCACGCTCACGCCCAGGTCCTCGCTCTCGATCGATGTCGCGCCGATGAGATAGCGCCCGCCGCTGCGCGGTACGACGTAGATCGAATATCGCGGGTGCAAGAGCCTGACGGGGCGCGTGAGCGTGATCTCATGCGTCTCGATCGTGACGGTCTCGCCCTTCACGCCGCGCAGCTCCTTGCCCGACGCAGTATCGCGCGCGCCGAGGCCGCGGCAGTCGACCACGATGCCCTCGCACTCCGACGGCTCCTTCGCGCCATCCGTGATCGTGACACCTGCCTCGCGAAGTCGCGCATGCAGACGCGGGAGATCGATGCGCGGCTCCACGCGGCCCTCGTCCGCGTAGAAGAGGCCTTCGGTGAAGCGTCCGTCGAGCATGGGCTCCAGGTCGCCGAGCTCCTTCGCGGTCACCGCGCGGTGGCCGGACGTCCGCTGCGCGAAGCGCTCGAAGTCGGCGCGGTCCCGACCGTGTGCCACCACCAGCGAGCCGTTCATCGGCGTGTCCGGAAGCGCGTCCTTCCACAGGGCGAGCGAGCGCACGCCCAGCCTGACCACCACGGGCTCCGCCGTCTCGCCCTCGCAGTGGGGCGCCAGCATGCCGCCGGCCCAGTGGCCTGCGTCCTGTGTGAGCGGGATCGTTGCGCGTCCGTCGAACAGCGTGACGGAGCGGCCGGCCTTCGCGAGCATGAGCGCCTGCCACGTGCCCGCGATGCCCGCGCCGATGACGCTGACGGGCGCGTTCTTGCGCGATGACATGGAAGCCAGAGGCATCTTGGACCCATCGTAGATATCATGCCGACCGAATGGTCACCAACCCGCAACCGCCCCCTACTGCGTGCACTTCCCTTGCACGCACGTTGCGTTCGGCGGCGGGAGACACGGCGGTATCACCGCATGACAGCCAGCGGCGAGAAAGTCCGCGCAGCTCGTATCGGCATCTGCGAGCGCTGCCTGGACCGCGCTCTTGCGGGAGACGGCGATCGTGCGCGTGCACATGTCGAAGCAGCGTGTGGCCACGGCGATCGTCGCGCACTCCGCATCGGCGGTGCACGCGCGAGACTGCTCGATCTGCGAGACCACCTTGGCCTTCGCGGCAACCGTGAGATCCTTGCATGATGCGGGTGATGCGGATGATCCGGATGATCCGGATGATGCCGTGCCGGACGTGGAGCCTGCCGTCGCACCCTCCACTTTTGGCGCTGGTTTTGGATCGCAGGCGAGCATGGTCAGAGCCAGAGCCGCGGCGCACGAGAACGCTGCGGCAGGCGCAGGAGAGGCGAGCCAGCTCATCGTGTCCCCGCGCACTGTTCGTTGTAGCCCGGGCCGCCGAAGAAGAAGTACGCGCCCCACGGCTCTGGGGCCGCCTCGATGTCGACAGCCGCGTAGCACGTGGCCTTGGTGTCGTGCGACGGAGTCGGCGTTCCGACCACGGCGCTGCTGGGCGTGTCGTAGTAGTAGACGTCGCGAACGAAGGCGGCCTTGCCGTAGCCCTCGGCCGGCAGGCGTCCGCTTCCCATCTGCGTCCGCGTGTGGCGCCCGGGGTGCGCTTGCGTGTCGTTCACGATCTCGCCGCCGAAGCCAAAGCGAGTGGAGCCTTCGAGCAGGCCATCCGCCGCGTAGAGTGACGCAGGATAGTAGCCAACGGTCGCGCCGTTGACGATCAGCCACCAGCCCTGCGCGTTGCGATACCAGGCGAATTCGACGTCGTACTGCGGTCCGTCGACCGCGCTGTGCACGGTGGAGAGAGGAGCGCCGATGACGATGTCGCGATTGGTCTGCACGAACTTCCCGCAGGGCTCGTAGCAGCCGGTCTCCGCGTAGCCGTCCTGCGTCGAGAAGACGAAGAGGTGAGGCAGCGCGTCGTGGTACCGCGCCGGCCACACCTGCAGACCGGCCTCTACCGACTGCAGCGCTTCGTAGCCGCGTCCACCGCTGTAGCCGAGCACCCAGGCCTGCACGAGGCTGAACTCGCCCCAGTAGCTCTCTGCCGCGGAGATCGGCTCGACGCTCGGCGCGAACACGCTGAGAAAACCATGAACGCCCTGACTCTTCACGTTCTGGAACAGCGCCGCGTGCTCGTGGGGATTCGCCTCACCGAACGCGTTGGCGGACGGCGCAGGTGGGCGCGACTTGTGGTTGTAGTCTGCAAGTGATCGGAACTGAGCCACGTCTTCGATCTTCGTGCGGCGGATCGGCACCGTGTCGGCAGGACAACGGCGGTCGTGGCCGTGCGCGTCCGCGCCACGATGCGTGTCCTGGACAAGCATGGGCATGACGGAGGGCGTCTTTGCGATGTGTGCTGCAGCCTGCATCGATGTGGCGCCATGTCCGCCCGGAGCCGGCGCGGCGAGCGCGCGGAGAGCGGCGCGCGACGGTGCCCCGGTCAGCGAAGCGAGCGGTCTTCGCGCGGCGACGAGATGCTTGGACGCGGGCTGCTTCTCCACGGGGACGCAGTCCACTTCGACTCCGGGGGCGAGCTCGAACGAGTGGCGCACCTCGCTCGGCTGCAGCGCGCTCACGAAGCCGGTCATGCGCGCATGCTCTGTTGCGTCTCTGACGTGCGCATGTGCAGGGGGCGCGGCGGTCGCGGCGGTCGCTGTCGCTGGAGGCGCTGGCGTCTTCGGCGGAGCCACAGGCGCGGCGGCTTGTCGCGGGTGGGCGGCCTGCGGCGATGGCGCGGCCGGCTGCGATGGCTGCGATGCCTGTGATGCCTGCTGCGATGCCGGAGCCGATGCCGGAGCCGATGCCGGAGTGCCCGCATGGAACTCACAACCAGCCCCGAGCAAGCCAAGCGTCGCGAGCCCGAGCAGCGCGCCGCGGACAGTGGAACGAGTCCCGAACGTCATCCAACCACGATCACGCGCCGCACCGACGAGGTCAAGCCGAATGGCGCATGTTGCGTCGCGCCATGAGGGCTGCTGCGGCTGCGAAGAGTAGCGACATGGTCCACCGCGATATGGTCCACCGCGATTCCATCGGGGCTCCCACTTGATTGCACGCGCAGCGCGACTCTGTTTTCGGTGCTCCGGCTCCTGCGTCCCGCGGAGCTTCTGCGTCTGCGGTTGCTGCTGGTCTCTCGATTCCTATGATCGCTCTTTGCTGGGGCCAGTCTGCGCGACATAGCTCCGCGGTGCGCGTTCCTGCGGGGCAGGTGAGGGGGCCTCGCAGATCGCCGAGGTGCGCGCGTGCTTGCCACGTCTTGCCGAGGTCCGTCGATACGCCGCCGATGAAGCCGGCTGCCTCGTTCGAGCACGCCCAGAGCTCTCCCTTCTGAAACGCGAGGCACGCGACCGGCAGATCGCTCGCCTTCGCGAAGGGCTTCTCGTGCTTGCCGTCCATGACGTCGCTCCTTGCGGCGGCCCACACGCCGTCCTTCGGGCTGCCCGCGAAGATGGTCTCGCCGTCGTCGGAGAGCGCGAAGCCTTTCATCGGGCCCGTCGTCGTGAGGACGGTCTTCCAGGTCTTGCCTGCGTCCTTCGTGAAGAGCAGGCGCGCGCCTTGATCCACCGTGCCCAGCACACGCACCCACAGGGTGTCTGCATCCTTCGGATCGAGCGCGGCGATGAACGGCGCTCGCTCAGTCCTCTGTGGCGCGCCATCACCGGCGGCGGACTTCGCGAGGAGGATCGGGCGTTCGGTGAACGTCACGCCTCCATCGTCGGAGCGGAGGAGCACGCCGGAGACGTCGGGCATGGATCCGCGGATGCCGGAGATGAAGATGCGGTCCGGGATCACGGGCGAGACGTCCACGGTCTGGAGGAGCAGCGACGGATCGAGCGGCGGCCCTCTTCGCTCCCACGTCTTGCCGGCGTCCTTGGTGACGAAGACCTCGGAGGAGAAGAGCGCGTTGCCCGCATCGTCGTTGCGGTTCGCGTAGCCGGAGGTGATCGCAACGCCGGTCTTGCCGTCGCTCTTCCGGACGGACACGTCGACGAAGACCTTCTTGTCGAGCGCTCCTTCCTGGAAGGTGAAGCTGCACGCGCGATCGTGCGAGACGGAGAGGCCCTCGAAGAGCGCCGCCGCAACGGTGCCGTCGCCGAACACGCCGATGGTGGGATCCTCCGGGCCGCTGAAGCCGTGCGAGCGCTCGCAGATCCAGTCCCAAGTGCGTCCGGCGTCCGACGACACGAGGAGCCCGAACGTGGCGCGCAGATAGACCCGTGAAGGCTCCGACGGATCGAACGTGATCGCATTCGACGCAGGAAAACGCCCGTTCGCACGCGCGCTCGGCGCAGCGAGTACGAGAAGGAGCGCAGCGATCGCCGCGGCACCACAGGCGCGCGCCGTCATTTCTGGAGCGTACCACGCATGGGCGTTGCGGCTCAGTCAGGGACGCAGAAGGTCACCACGGACGAGTCCGACTGCGCGCCCGTCGCGGAGGGCTTGGTCACGGTGAACGTGAGCTGCCAGATGCCGGGCATGAACGTGTTCACGTGGTCGATCTCGATGCTGCCATCCGCCTTGGTGGGACCCACGAGCGGAATGATCGAGCTGCCATGGCCGTGGTCCGGCATGAACGGCTTCAGCGTGAGCGTGGCGTCGGTGACGGGATTGCCCGCGGCATCCACGACCGTGACGGTGAGCGTGTTCTCCCCCTTCACGAGCGGCCACGGATCAACGGCGTCGAGCCTAACGCTGAACGTCCCCGTGGTGCCCTTGACGACCATGTTCGACGTGTAGACAGTGGCGCGCATGTCCGTGCTGCACAGCGACGGAGGATTGGAGGCAGTCCCACCACCACCGCTCGACGAAGAGCTACACGCGCATGGAAGCAGGGAAAATAGGCCTCCGGCCACCAAACCAAGCTTCTCTAAACCAAACATCGACATGGTCATGGTGACATCGCGAGACGAAAAACGCCAAGCACACGAGCCCTACGCGCGAGCGCCGCCACCGGTTTCGTGAAATTCGTCAGGCCGCGAGCAGTGAGTCGGGCAGCCCGAACTCTGCCGTGGCCTGGGACATCCCCACCGCGATGACACGATCCCAGTAGCGCAGTCCCGACGCGAGCGCCTTGTCCTCCGCGCCAGGCATCGTGCGCATCACGAGGTCCCCCGTGCGAACGAGGCGGCGAAGGATCGGGCGTCCCAGCTCCAGCGGGGTCCGCATCACACCGAGCTGATCCGCCACGCCGTCTCCACAGAGCATGCGCACGAAGACCGCGCCCAGGTGTGCCTTGGCAGCGCCCCGTCGCTTTCCCCGCGGCGATTTCGCCGCATTCATCTCCGCGAACAGCAGCGCCCGAGTGAGCGCGCGCGAGTCCTGATCGGGCTCGGCCTGCGTCGCGCGCACCAGGTCCGTGAGCCGCTCGGCGTCTGCGATGGAGGAGGGCGCGAGCTCCGGCGTGACGCCGATCACGTGCGACACCCACCGCCAGAGATGCATGTAGCGCTCCGCGTCCTCCGACCGTACGGACACACCCAGCTTCGCGAGCCCGTCCAGCACGACGCTCGAGAACAGGATCTGCGTGGACGCCATGTCGTGCTGGTTGATCGGAAGTCCCCACGCGTCCATGCGCCACTTGTCGGAGCGCAGGATCATCCGCCGGACCTGCGCGTGCATCAGCCGCACGCGTAGCGTGATCGAATGGCCCAGCGCGCCCGGGCGCATGCCGCCCTTCCTGCAGACCGCCTGCACGAAGCGCGCGGTCTCGTTCAGACGCGACTGCGCTTGCTGCTCGAGGCGTCCCGACAGCACGAGCGGCTTGTTGCCACCCGGTGACGCATACCCGAGCGGCAGCGACTCCGCGCCGAGCACCATGCCGCCGAGCAGGCCCGAGCGCAGGAGCACCGCGCCGCCGTGATCCACCGCGCACCAGTCCACCCACGCGGGCACCGTGTACGCCGCCTCCACCAACCGAGAGAGCGCCGGCGCGTCCTTGTGCGTGCGTGGGGCCTCCGACGCAGGGCCGTCGCAGAGCTCCTTGAAGATGCGCTGGCCCTCGCCCTTCGGCAGCGATTCGATCTCGTCGATCGCAGCGTCCGCGAGCGCGTCCGTCGCGTAGAGCAGCGCGCCGACGCGATCCACGCGGTCGCCGAAGCGCGCACGCGCCTTTTCGACGTGGACGAAGCGGGTCGGGAACGGAGCAGCGCCGGCGGAGCTTTCCATGTCACCTCACCTCATGAGGTGCGGCGGCGTGTAGGGCTGACCCTGCATCTGCTGCATGGGCATGGGGGCGCCCATGGGCACCGTGTTCTGTCCCATGCAGCTCGCGTCCGCGGCGGCGGCGTGCAGGCCCATGAGCCACGCGGAGCGGTCATCGATCTTCTTCACCCAGAGCGTGCGCTGGCGCCGATACGTGAACTGCACGATGAGTGGGGCAACCAGCAGCGCGAGGAACGAGAACGCGATGAGCGGGCCGCCGACCTCTTCCAGCTCACCCGCGCACAGGCCAATGCCGAGGAGCAGCATCACGATGCCGACGCCGAACGAGAGGGCGAGATTGCGGTTGCCCTTCTTCCACTCGTTGTCGCACGCCTGGCATAGCGGGACGTTGTACGCGGCGGACTTTCGCACGACTGCCGACAGGATCGCGCCGATGAGCGGCGACACGAAGAACGCGAGCCACACCCACTGCGGCGTGAAGCTGAAGCTCTTGCGCGGATATGCCGCGACCTGCGGATTGCTGCACTTGGTGCAGACGTTGGCGAGCTGCCCGAACTTCGGCATCACGAGCGCGTCGAAGTCGCGGTACGGGCCGGTGGGCATGCCGTGGCCGTAGCCGTAAGGAGCCATGCCCGGCTGCTGCGGGGGCGGTGCGTAGGGGTTGTACGGATTCACAGTGGGGAACGTATCATCGGCCGAGGCTCGCCGCGAGGGTCCGCCCGGTCGTGATAGCCTCGCCTCTTCATGCAAGCGAACCGCCGCACCTCCCCAGTGATGTTCGTGCCTGTTTTCCTGGGGCTCGCGGCGATCCTGACGGGCTGCCACAAGAAGGGCACCGACGCGGCAGACGCGGCAGCAGAAGCGGGCGCGGTCGCGGCCGTCGTGGACGCAGGGCCCGAGACCACGAACGAGGCGCAGGTGACGCGCTACAAGGACGACGAGAAGTCGATGGACCGCGCCGACGCGACCGTGAAGGTCGCAAAGACGAACGCGATCACCGCCGTTCCCATGGGCGCCGTCATCACGTCCCTCACGAAGGGTGATGCCGTCACCGAGCTCGCGCTTCACAATGGCTATTACCTGGTGATCTTCGCCGACCCGAAGGACCCCACCAAGAAGCTCATGGGCTGGGTCGTGAAGCAGGCCTTCGACGACGCCACGTACGTACCAGCAAAGAAGACCATGCCCGCCTGCGCCGCCGGCGGCATCCTCGTCACGAACGCGCTCTCGCCCTTCATGCCCCGCTGCACCACGCACTGCACGAAGGGCGCCGACTGCGCGAGCAAGATGTGCGACTCCGTGGTGCAGCTCGATCCCAAGACGGGCGCACCCGTCGGCGAAGGAAGCGCGCAGTACACGCAAGCTTGCGAGGCAGTCATAGCCCCACCCCCGCCAACGCCGAGCAGCGCTCCCACAGCCGCAACCCCGAAGGTCGACGCGGGCAAACACTGACCGCGCTCCCCGACCGAGCCCGGCTCGACTACGTCAGAATGAGCTCCGTGATCTCCGCCGGTGCTCCCACGCGCATCGGCGGGCCCCAGTACCCCGTCCCGCAGCTCACGTAGACCTGCGTGTCCCCCAGGTTCATCAGCCCGCGCAGGAACGTCTTCTGCTGTATCCGCACCAGATACCCCCACGGGAATATCTGCCCACCGTGCGTGTGACCCGATAGCTGCAGATCCACTCCGTGCGCTCTTGCGCGCTCCACCTGGCGCGGCTGGTGCGCGAGCAGCACGACCGCGCGGCTCTTGTCGCGATCGCCGAGCGCCTTCTCCATGTCCTCGCCGTGGCCGTCGGTCGAGTGTGCGCTTGCGTCGTCGACGCCGGCCAGATCGAAGCCGCGCGGGAGCGGGACGCGCTCGTTGCGGAGCGTCTTGATGCCGAGCGTGGCGAGGAACGCGATCCATTCGTCCGCGCCCGAGTAGTACTCGTGGTTGCCCGTCACGAAGAACACGCCGTCCTTCCCGCGCAGGTCGGCGAGCGCGCGCACTGCGTCGCCGAGCTCCTCCACGCTGCCGTCCACCAGGTCCCCCGTGATCGCGACGAGGTCGGGCGAGAGCGCATTCACGCGCGCGACGACGTCCTCCAGGAACGCCTTGCCGATCGTCGGCCCTATGTGGACGTCCGTGAGCTGCACGATGCGATAGCCCTTCGCTGAAGCCGGCAGCTTCGCGAGCGTCACATCCACGCGCTTCACCGCGACCTGCCCGAGCGCGCTCTTCACGCCAGCCGCCGACATGCCGAACGCGAAGAGGCCCGCGGACGCAGCGATCGCACGGCCGATGAACGCGCGACGCTCCGGATCCGGCGGCGCGCTCCGCACCTTGTCTGCCACGAAGAGGACAAGCTTCATCGCATCTCCGAAGAGCAGCGCGACGAACAGGAAGAACATGATGCCCATCCACCCGAACGCGAGGAACGACAGCGGCGTGGAGACCCAGCGAGGCCCGCGCATCAGCGTCATGCCCGCCATGATCGAGATGCCGCCGATGATGATGAGCGATTTGATCACCGTCCGCGTGGTGCCGGTGAGGCCCGCATCACGGACCAGGCGCACGAAGAGGTAATAGTGGATGCCCAGCGTGAGGCCGCCGAAGACGAGGAGGAACAGGATGAGTCGGCCCGCGGACATTTTCGGTTGAGGCTAGGATGAAGGAAAGTACGCGGGCGTCGCGGAAAATCGTGCAAGGCTGAACCATGGAGACCAGCGCCTATTACCCGTTTGGTTTGCCTCTCTACATCTTGCTCCTGGTCGTCGAGTGGGTGGTTGCTCGGCGGCGGGGGAGGCCGACTCTTTCGTTCGCGCCAAGCGTGAGCAACGTTTCTTCGGGGGTGGGGTCCGTCGTCATGGGGCTGTTCCTGGGGCCGATGTGGCTCGCGCTGTACGCATGGGGGGCGCAGACGTTTGCGCTGTTTCACTGGCGCGATGGGTCGTTCATCCCGTACGTGCTCGCGCTCGTGCTCGCGGACCTTGCTCACTACTGGAACCACCGCATGGATCATCGCGTGGCTGCTTGCTGGGCCATTCATGGCGTGCACCACCAGTCGGAGGAGATGAATTTCACCACCGGCATGCGCCACGGGTGGTTCTCGGACTTCTTCTCCATCCCGTTCTACGCGCCGCTCACGCTGGTGGGCATCGAGCTCCGGCATTTCTTCTTCGCCACGGTCATCCTTTCGTTGCATGCACTCTGCACGCACAGCGCCGTGATCAAGTTCCCGAGCTTCGGCGTGCTGGTCACTCCGCAGTCGCACAGCCTCCACCACGCGAAGAACGCGCCGTATGCGGACAGGAACTTCGCGGTCATGTTCAGCGTGTGGGACCGGCTCTTAGGAACGTACGTCGCGCTGGATCCGAGGATTTTGCCTGTTTATGGCACCACGCGCGGATATCCCACCCACGACGGCGTTCGCGCGCAGTGGGTGCTGTGGGCGGACCTCTTCGCACGCGCGCGTCTGGTCGCCGGCCTTCCCGCGAAGGCGGTCGTCTTCCTGGGCCGGCCATCGGATACGGGGCTTCCGCGGCAGCCACAGGCTCGTGCATCGCGTGACATCCCGCGGGCGACGAAGGTGGTCGTCGCAGCGCTGCTCGTGCTCACGCTGGGCTCATCGCTCTGGGTGTTCGTGGGCCGCGACCGGTTCGGGTGGTCCACATGGCTGGTGTGTGGTGCTCTCATCCTTTGGACGATGTCATCGCTCTGCGGCGTGCTTGATGGAAGGAGAAAGCTTGCCGCAGTCGTGCAACCAACGGACACTATGAGGAGTGCGCCTCTGCGCGCTCCTGGAGGTTCGTGATGCGCAACACTCGTGCTCGGTGGACCCTGGCTCTTGCGGCAGGTCTTGCGCTCGGCGTCGCCGTCGCCGCAGTGGGTTGCGGCAGCGCGGACGAGTCCCAGTTTGGTGGCGGCGGCGATGACGGGTCCACCGGCGGCGACGAGACCGGGTTCAACAACGGCTTCGGCACCAAGGACGGCGCTGTCGACGCGAAGGCCTTCAACAACGACGCAAGCGGCGCGCTCGTCGTGACGCCGGCCGTTGCGAACATCGCCATCACCGTCACGAACGGCGTGATCACGGCGAACCTGCCGGCGCAGTTCAAGGCGAACTACAACGGGTCGGTCGTCAACGCGACCTGGCTCTTCGATCGCGGTGAGCTCGGCGTCGTCAACGCGACGTCCGGCCTCTTCACCGCGTCCGGAACCACGGTGGGCGATGGCACCATCACTGCCCGCTTCGGCGCACGCGAGGGCACGGCAAAGGTGCACATCACGCTGAGCGAGACGGAGAACGGGCTCCCCAGCAACGTGGACGCGGGCGTGGGCGGCTTCGGAGGTCTCGGCGGTGTCGGCGGCGAGCCGCTCGGTGGCGCCGTGGACCCCGCGATCGTCGCGCGCCTCAAGGCAGAGACCAACCCGAGCGACATCACGTTCCTCTATCCGTACGACAAGACAGTGTGGCCGCGCGGCCTGCTTCCGCCGCTCCTCATGTGGCAGACCACGAAGGCCGCCGACTCCGTGTACGTGAAGCTGTCGCAGGCGAACTTCACGTTCGAGGGCACCTACTCGTACTCCGCGCAGCCCGCGGGCGGTCCGGAGCGGCAGCGCGTCCGCCTCGAGGACGCCGTCTGGAAGGCTGCGACGGACGGCAACTCCGGCGATCCGCTCCTGGTCACCGTGAAGGTGTACTCCGCAGCGGATGACAAGGTGTATGGGCCGATCACCGAGGCGTGGACCGTCGCGAACGGCGTGCTCAAGGGCACGGTCTATTACAACTCGTATGACTCCAAGGTGAACCCCGCAGGCGGCGCCGTCATCGCGATCAAGCCGCGTTCGCCGGAGCCCACACTCGCCGTGGCCGCAGAGGCCGGAAAGTGCACCGTCTGCCACACGCTGTCCGCGGATGGCTCCACGCTCTGGGCGGAAGACGGTGACTTCTACCAGAACGGCGCGTCGTACGATCTGAAGGACGGCGGCGCACGCACCTCGTACGTCACCACTGGCGATGGCGGCATTCCGGGCAACAACCGCAAGTTCGTGTGGTCCGCGCCGTACCCCGATGGAGCGTTCGCGCTCGCGAGCTCCAACTACACGCGCGAGGCGTACACCCAGACGGACGCAAAGCTCTTCGCCCGCAGCGACGGCACGGAGGTGGTCTCCAACGTGGCCACGTTCGTGACGAGCGCCGTCACGCCGGCATTCGCGCCGAACGGCAAGAAGATCGTCTTCAACTTCTGGGAAGGTCCCGGCGGCGGCGGTGTCACCGCGGGCGCGGGCCGCACGCTCGCGATCCTGGATTTCACGTGCGGAGCCGCTGCTGGCTCGGTCAAGTGTGGCGCGGGCGTCACGCCTGCGTTCTCGAACATTCGTCAGATCTACAGCGGCCCCACGAACTATCCGGCGTGGCCCAGCTTCGTTCCGGACGGGACGGGCGTCGTCTTCCACAACACGGTGCAAGGCGGCAACTGCGGGCCGGTGCCGCCCGCCAAGAACACCACCGGGGACTGTCAGCTCACCACCTGGAACAACGCCGAAGCGGAGCTCTGGTACGCGCCCGATCCCACCGCCGCGGTGGATGCGGGAGCCTCGGCCGCGCCGATGGCGCTGAACGCGCTCAACGGCAAGGCGACTGGCGGCGCGCTCTACATGCCCGTCACCGCTGCGCACCCGAACGACTCCATCGTGAACTACCAGCCCACGGTCAATCCCGTCGCGTCTGGCGGCTACTACTGGACGGTGTTCACGTCGCGTCGCCTCTACGGCAACCTGATCACGGGCGCGCCCTGGAGCTCCACGCCAGACGCGAAGAAGCTCTGGGTCGCCGCCATCGACATCAAGACCGGCATGATCGATCCCAGCCACCCCGCCTTCTACCTCCCAGGCCAGGAGCTCAGTGCCGGCAACTCACGCGGCTTCTGGGTCGTCGATCCATGCAAGGGCGACGGCTCAGGCTGCGAATCTGGCGACGAGTGCTGCAACGGCTTCTGTCGCGCAGCAGGAGACGGAGGCGCCCTCGTCTGCGGCCCGCAGCCGCCAGGCAACAAGTGCTCGATGGAGTTCGAGGCCTGCAAGATCGACGCAGACTGCTGCGATCCAAAAGATCAGTGCATCAACGGACGCTGCGCCCAAAAAGCCCCAGGCGTCAACTGAGCGCGGTCTTCGCAAGCACCAGGATCATCTTCAGCTCTGCCGGCGTGACCTTCGTGACGCTGATGCGGCTCTTCTTCACGAGCGCCATCTCCGAGAGCTTCGGGTGCGCCTTCAGCGTGGCGAGCGTCACCGGCACAACGAACGCCTTCACGGGCGCGAGATCCACCGCGGAGAAATCCTCCTCCGTCGTGGGGTCCTGGTACGCCTCGCGCACGCACTTCGCGATGCCGACGATCTCCTTGCCATCGTTCGAGTGATAGAAGAGCACCTGGTCGCCCTTCTTCATCTCACGCAGGTTGTTGCGAGCCTCGTAGTTGCGCACACCATCCCAGACGACCTTCTTCTCGCGCTGAAACCGCTCGAAGCTGTAGACCGAGGGCTCACTCTTGACGAGGTAGATGGCGCTCATCGGTCGGTCTCTAACATGGACCTCGATGAGAGGCTCATCGGTCGCAAAGTACGGCCATTGACCTGTGCTGAGTGGTCTTTCGCGAACCACCAAACGCCGATAGGCTGAGGTTCGATGGAGATGGAGCGCCTCGAGCACGCCCCGAAGGCCGGCGAGATCTTCGCCGGAAAGTACCGGGTCGACCGCGTGCTCGGCGTCGGCGGCATGGGCTATGTCCTGGCCGCGACGCATCTGCAGCTGCACGAGCGCGTCGCCATCAAGATGTTGCTTCCCGCGATGGCCGCAGACCCTGACACGGTCCAGCGCTTCCTGCGCGAAGGCCGCGCCGCCGTGAAGATCCGGAGCGAACATTGCGTGCGCGTCCAGGACGTGGGCGCGCTGCCGGACAACACGCCGTACATGGTGATGGAGTACCTGGAGGGTCATGACCTCTCGGACGTGCTGAAGCAGCGCGGGAAGCTTCCGCCGTCCGTCGCGGTCGACTACGTCCTCGAGGCCTGCGAGGCGATCGCGGAGGCGCACGGCCTCCACATCGTTCATCGCGATCTGAAGCCGGCCAACCTGTTCTTGCAGCGCCTTGGAAACGGCAGCGAGCTCGTGAAGGTGCTCGACTTCGGCATCTCCAAGATGGCAGGCCAAGCAGAAGGCAACATGTCGATGACGCGGACGAGCGCGATGATGGGCTCGCCGCTCTACATGTCGCCAGAGCAACTGAAGAGCAGCAAGAACGTCGATGCCCGCGCCGACCAGTGGGCGCTCGGCGTCATCCTGTACGAGCTGATCGCGGGAGCTGTGCCATTCAACGCTGACACGATGGCGGAGCTCGGCGCTCTCGTGCTCTCTGGCGAGACACCATGGCTCGGCACCGCCGCGCCGGGAACACCACCGGAGCTGTGCAGCATCGTCGCGACGTGTCTTCGCCGCAAGCCAGATGACAGGTTCACGAACCTCGCCGATCTCGCGGATGCAATCGCGCCTTTCGGGACACAGCGCGCGCGCGACTCCGCGAACGCGATCGTGAAGACGCTCGGGATTCCGAGCATGCGTGCGCACCGGGTGTCGTTCGGAAGCATCGATGTGCAGGGCCGGACGTCGGAGCCATCGATGCCGGCCATTTCCGTCGAGTGGGGCGTCTCCGGCGCCACGCCGCCTCCGAACTGGGGCGGGTCCACGCCTGCGCCTCCACCGAGCCACAGCTCGCCGCGCGCGGTGACCCTTGCCGATTCGTCGGGTGCGCAACCTGCTCCGGCGAGGCATGTGCGCTGGCCGCTCTTGCTCGTGCCCGCCTTGCTCCTTGCCCTGGGCGGCGTCGGTGCGGCTGCGGCGATCAAGTGGCGCGCGCAACGCCCCGCGATGAACGGTCCGGCGGCGAGCTCCAGCGTCTCGCCAGAGGTGGCCCAGTCGGCCGCTTCGATCCCCACGTCGGTCGCGACCAGCGTGCTCAGCGCGGTCGTCGCGTCCGCCACTCTGCCGGCGCAATCCGCATCTGTGTCGATGGCCTCTGCGGCCGTCGCGCAGCGCAAGGTACCGCCCAGGACCGCGCCTTCGGCTGCCGGAGCCGCCGCTGCTGCGATCACCGCGGCACTGGTCGTCGTCCCTTCGGCGAAGCCCGTCCCGAACCCCGAGCACGCCACGAGCCCCAAGGACTGACATGAGAAGATGCGCCGTCCTACCCGTCATCGTCGTGGTGCTGCTCGCGAGCGCGCCGGCGCAGGCCGCGGACGATCCCGAGCAGCTGTTCATCCAGGGCAATGCGCTGATGGAGCAGGGCAAGTACGAGGACGCGCTCGAGCGCTTCGAGCGGGCGCAGAAGCTGGACCCTGGCGTGGGAACGCAGTTCAACATCGCCGTCTGCAACCAGAAGCTCGGACACCTCGCGATCGCGTACCGCAACTTCGTCGAGGTGCAGCGCTTCGCACACGCGGCGGGAAAGACGGCGCGCGAAGATGCCGCGAAGCAGAAGCTCGCGGAGATGACCCCACTGCTCTCGTATTTCGTCATCGCGTCGCGCGAACCAGGCGAGGTGGTCGTGAAGCTCGATGGGCAGATCATCGGAAAGGAATCGTGGGCGTTCGTCCCCGTGGATGCGGGGCCGCATCACGTCGACGCATCGGGGCCGAACAGGAAATCGTGGACCCTCGACGTTCCTGCGCCCGCGGGCGGTCAGCACACGGACGTCGTCGTTCCGGTGCTCCTCGCAGCGGAAGGCAAGACCGTCACGGTCACGAAGGAGACCACCAACACGAGGCGCACTGTCGGCTACGTCGTCGGCGGGGTCGGTGTCGTTGGACTGGCCGCGGCGGGCGTGACGGGGCTCATGATCCTGGATGCGAAGTCGACGGCGGACAAACACTGCCCCGGATCGGACCATCACTGCATCGACCCGACGACGGGCGCGGTGGACAAGACCGGCGCAGACGCGGTCTCGCAGGGCAAGACTCTCACGCCGATCAACGGGGTGGCGTGGGGCGTCGGCCTTGCCGGCGTGGGCGTGGGCGCGATCCTCATCCTCACATCAGGCAAGAAAGAGGAGAGGCCCGGCACACCCAAGGTGTCGTTCTCACCGCTTTCCGGCGGCGGATTTCTCACGCTCAGCGGCGCACTCTAGATGCTCACGCGCGCGCGCATGGTCTCCCTCATCGCGTTCGGCGTGTCCGCGACCGCCGCAGTCGTGACCGGGTGCGGCCTCTTCGTCGACTTCTCGCCCTACGACACCAGCGCGATCCCTCCCGAGGCCGCCGCCGAGGACGGCTCCATCTTCGACGCGGGCCCACCGTTCGTCATCGCCGCGGTGGCGCCCGACCCGGCGTCGTGGCGCGGGGGAAGCAGCGTGGCCGTCCACGTCAGCGTTCTGCGCGGCGCACACTTCATCGACAAGCTCGCGCTCACCGCAACGCAGCTACCTTCCGGCGTCGCCGTCGTTTCAGGCTCGATTCCCGCCGGCGCGACGAGCGGTGACCTCGTCCTCTCCGCCGCGACATCCGTGCACGCAGGGCTCTTTCATGGCGCCAAGCTCGTCGTCAGTACGCCGAACGGCGTCACGCAAGAGCACCCGCTCGACATCGAGCTCACGGGAGCTCCCGGAGCGCCTGACGAGAGCTTCGGTGACGGTGGCGTGACTGCGTTGCCTCTGCGCGCGGAATCGGCGGTTCTCAGCGCGGACGACGACATCGTGGTGATCGGCGATTTGCAGGACGCGGGCCCTGTCGCGCCCGTGGTCGTTCGCTTCTCGCCGGCAGGCACGCTGGACCTGACGTTCGGAGATGGTGGTTTCTCCGTCCCCATCGCTGGCAACGGCGGGTTTGGCAACGGCCTCGCGCGCGATGATGCCGGCTACGTCGTGGTCGAGACGCCCTCAGGTTTGAACGGTCGTCGGTCGGTCGCTCGCATCGATCTGGGAGGCACGCCGCTGCCGAACTTCGGTGAAGGCGGCACGATCGAGTACACCAACAAGAACAACGCCGTCATCGCGAGCGGGCCTGCTGCAGGCACCGTGTTCCTGGCCGGCACGGGCGCGATCGGCAGCTACACGGTCGACTGGTTCACGAAGGACGGCACCGTGGCTGCGCATGCCGTCGGCTTCGGCAAGGAGCTCAACATGGTCGTCGACGGGGAGGGACGCGCCGTGGTCCTCTCGCATGGAGTACACCTGACGCGCCTCTTCGCGGACGGCTCAGTGGACTCGACGCTGACGGATCCATCGGATGCAGCGGTGGGCCTTGGTCTCGGCACCACGGCGGGTCTGCTCGCCACGAGCGACTCGTACTTCGTCACCGGTACACTGTCTCCGTACGACATCGTGAAGCTCCGTATCGATGGCACGCCTGATCCGACGTTCGGAAACGGCGGGTTCGCCACGGAGACAGTGGACCAGTTCGCTGCCGCGGATGCAGGAGCACTCTACGTCTCGAGGGGAGTCGCCGTGGGCCGACTCAACGCGCAAGGTGGCGCCGACTTGACGTTCGGCAGCGGCGCGGACACGAGCGACGCGCCGGTGAAGATCCTCGTGCAGCGGAGTGGCCGCATCGTTGTCGTGGGGACGAAGAGCATCCACCGGTACTGGCCGTGACGCGCAAGGCCCTCGTCCTGGTTCCGGCGGCGTGCCTCTCTTGCGCGCTCTTCGTGGGCTTCGACGATTACGACGTGAGCCCTGATTTCGTGGTCGCCGAAGCGGGGGCCACTCCGGAAGCAAGCACGGTGGGATTTCGTCTGGAGGCCACGCCCGCGTCCCTCACGCTCACGCGAGACCAACCGGCGACGATCGTGGTCCGTGTCGTCCGCCAGCCGGGATTCACCGAGCCGATCGTGTTCGACTTCCCATCTGCGGCCGGCGCTTCACTCTCCACGTCCGACGCCGGCACGTCGCTGGACACGCTGACCGCATCGGTCGTCGGCGCTGTCGGTGTTGCGACGGCGCAGCTCACGTTTCGCGCCCACGCAGCGACGCGCGCGCAGAGCGTGGACGTACGCGTGAACGTGCGACCGGCCTCGGGCGATCGCGACCCTGCCTTCGCTGATGGTGGAGCACTGCTCGCCGAAGATGGGATTCCGTTCGGTGTCGTCGTTGACGATTCGGGCAGGGTGATCGTCGCCGTCGTGCGATCCGTACCCGGCGGAAGCGAACAGGTCGTTCACGCCTTGAGTGGCGCGGGGTCGTTCGATACGGCGTTCGGCGACGGCGGAAGCGTGCTGCTTCTGCACTTCGACAATAACGGCGAGTCGCCGCCAGAGCCAGGCGTACTCGTGAATGCGCCGAACGGTCTCGTCGCCACGTCCGACATGATCGTCCGCAGGTTGCAGCCGAACGGCGCCCTGGACGGCGTCTTCGCGGACGCCGGCGCGCGGGCTACGACTCTCCACATTCCACGCATCGCTGCCGACGGACCGAAGCTAGTGATGTTCGGGACGGACGTCGCAGGCAACGACAACTTCGCCCAGCGCATCCTCGCCAGAGGCCCCGCGGACCCGACCTTCGCCGATGCGGGCGTCCTCGACCTCGGGCCCTATGACATGTCGTCGCACATCCCTCTGTGCGCGCGCGTCGTGTCCGGCAATCTGGTCCTGGTGCTTGCGTCCACCGTGCAGCCCGTGCAAGCGTCGGTGCTGCGCTTCACCTCCACGGGCGCGCGCGATCTCGGCTTTGGTGACGCCGGAGGCCACGCGATGCCGCCAATGAACGTCGTCGGATGCGCGGTCGATCCGGACGGTGGGGTCGTCGCCGGATACGAGCAGCAGATCATCGCGAGTCGCGGCACCGGCGACATCTCCTTCGTGGCACCGTTCTTCAGTACCATCACCGACGTCGCGGCCGATCCATCGGGACGCATCATCGCGGTCGGAGACCAGAACGGGTTCCTCGGTGTCGCGCGGTATCTCGCGGATGGAACGCCGGACACGACGTTTCGCGCGGGCGGGCGTCCTTACGGGATCACGCTGCCGTTCGACGGCGGCAATGCGCGTATTGCCATTGCGCCCGACGGCTCCATCTTGCTGGCGGCGCCGCTTTCATCGGCGAAAACACTCGCGATCGTGCGTCTTCTGCCTTGAGCCGCGGCGTGCGAGACACGTGATACGGTCGGTCGCAGGAGAACAACCCCGTGGCCCAACCTCCGTATCAAGGTCCTCCGCCGCAAGGCGCGCCGCCTCCGCAGTATGCAGATCTTCCGCAGCACGCGCGCGAGCGTCTCGCGCGGATGCGGCAGCGTCAGTTCTTCACGAGCGACCTCTCCGTGAACGAGTTCCTGCTCGTGAAGGAGGTCGGCTTTCATCCCGTGGGGCTGGTGCTCGGGTCGAGCATCTTCCACATCGGCAACCAGTGGGTGAACGCGAAGGCCAACTGCGAGATGCAGCAGCTCACGCAGGCGATGTACCTCTCGCGCGAGCTCGCGATGGCGCGCATGGAGGAAGAGGCGGACTCTCTGGGCGCTGACGGGATCGTCGGCGTGAAGCTCGAGGTCACGCAGCACGCATGGGGCTCGAACGTGATCGAGTTCGTCGCCATTGGCACCGCCGTCAAGAACGATCAGGGACACAACTGGCGCGCGCCGAACGGCAAGCCGTTCCAGTCGGATCTCTCGGGCCAGGATTTCTGGACGCTGCTCCGCGCAGGGTATCGCCCGCTCGGCTTCGTGATGGGCAACTGCGTGTACCACGTGGGTGAGCTGGGCTTCTTCCAGAAGCTCACCACGCCCGCGCAAGGCGAGATGAAGAACTACACGGAGGGCCTCTACGACGCTCGCGAGCTCGCGATGGAGCGGATGCAGACGGAGGCGACGGACCTCGGCGCCGAGGGCATCGTGGGTGTCGTGATCGATCAGTCGAACCACTCGTGGGGCAACAACGTGATCGAGTTCTCCGCCGTGGGCACCGCGGTCGCGCCGATCTCGCGCGACCACAAGATCCCCGTGCCGCAGCTGATTCTCACCGTCAACGACTGAAGGAAAGGGGGTCAGTCATGGCGCAGCAGCCCTTCGATATCAACGCGAGCCTTGCCCACGTGCGGGCTGGCGGTCTCCCGATCCGTGCGCAGATCCGCCTCGCGGAAGAGGCAGGTCCGAACAAGAAGCTCTTCACGAGCGATCTGTCCGTGAGCGAGTTCCTGCTCGTGGAAGAGGCCAAGGCGCGGCCCATTTCGCAGGTGATGGGCTCGTCGGTCTACCGCATCGGCACGGTGAGTGACTACAAGGGCGGCGGCGAGCAGATCTTCGAGATCAAGACTCTGTCGCAAGGTCACCGCGAGGCACGACGCAAGGCGCTCTCGCGGCTCTTCCAGGAAGCGCGGCTCGTCGGCGCGGATGCCGTCGTGGGCATGCGCCTCTCGGAGCGCATGATCACTATGGGCAACCACGGCAAGGGCGGGGATGACGGCGGCGAGATCATCGAGTTCACCGCGGTGGGCACGGCGATCGACGCCAACTGGATCACGCACCCACCGAACGTGCCCGTCGTGACCGACCTCACGGGACAGGAGCTGTGGGCGCTCGCCCAGGACGGCTTCGAGCCCTGCGGCTTCCTGTTCGATTTCTGTCGCTACCACGTGTGGCACGTCCTCGCGGGCTGGCAGCAAGGCCAGTCACAGGGCGAGATCAACCTTGCGCAGCAGGCGATCGAGCTCGCGCGAAAGCACGTTGAAGCCAGCATCGAGGACCAGGCCACCAAGTTCGAGGCCGAGTTTGTGGTCGGCTCCGACGTGAAGATCGAGATCAAGGAGGTCCCATGCGGCTACGCGAGCTGCGAGCTGAACGATCTCGACGTGAGCGTGAGCTGGTTCGGCACTGGCGTGCGTCGCGTGCCGCATTTCGTGCCGCCCGAGCATCCGAAGGCTCCGCCGCTGATCCTCTCGATGATGCCGCTCGGTCGACGCAAGAGCAAAGGCTTCGAGGACGAAGAGGACGAGGCCGACGCGGTCGCAGAGCTCGCGAAAGAGGCCGAGGAAGAGGCGCTGCGCGAGGACGAGAACCCCAAGGAAGAATCCGGGAGCGACGACGACTGATGACGCAAGGTCGATACCCCGGTCCACCGGCCATGCCGCAAGGCTACGCGCAGCCCATGCCGTCCGATCTGCCGAAGCACGCGCGCGAGCGCTTGATGCAGATGCGGCAGAAGAAGCTCTTCACGAGCGATCTCTCCATCAACGAGTTCCTGCTCGTGAAGCAAGCCGGCTTCGAGCCGCTCGGCCTGGTGATGGGCAGCTCCGTCTACCAGATGATGGTGCAGGTGCCGCAGGTGCCGTACGGACAGTGGGGCGCGGAGGTGGGCTGGATGTCCCATGCGCTCTATCACTCGCGCGAGCTCGCCATGAATCGCATGGAGGAAGAGGCGACGGAGCTCGGCGCGGACGGAATCGTCGGCGTGCGGCTCGAGGTGAACGTCCACGCGTTCGGCCAGGGCATCCTGGAGTTCATGGCAGTGGGCACCGCGGTCCGTCATGCAGACGGCGTGAGCTTCCGCAACGCGCACGGCAAGCCGTTCCAGTCCGACCTCTCGGGGCAGGAGTTCTGGACGCTCATCAGCGCGGGCTATCGCCCCGTGGGCTTCGTGATGGGCAACTGCGTCGCGTACGTGCCGCCCAACACGCTGCTTGCGACCACCGGCTCCAGCGGCGACGGGCAGGAGCTCTCGGAGTACACGCACGTCCTCTACGACGCGCGCGAGCTCGCGATCGGCCGCCTCCAGTACGAAGCCGAGTCGCTCCACGCCGAGGGCATCGTCGGCGTCACCGTCACGGAGAAGGAGCACTCGTGGGGCGCGGGCCAGCCCGGCCCGACCGGCCAGAGGACAAGGCGCGACGGCAACGCCGCTTACACAACGGGCGAGCTCATCGAGCTCTTCGTCGTCGGCACCGCGGTGATCCGCTACGACACCGGCAAGGCCCTTCCGCCCATCCACCTCGCAGTGCCGCTCAACAAATGAGGCTGTCATGGCGCTAGTCAGAAGAACCGAGCCCGCGCTGTCCGACCTCTCCGTGACGGAGTTCCTCGTGCTCTCTCGCGCGGGGTTCTTGCCCATGGGGCTGGTCATCGGAACAAGCGTGTATGATGCAGGTATCACCTGGAACCTGGGTCAGACGCGGGAGATCCCGGAGCTGGGCTTCGCGATGCATCAGGCGCGCAAGCTCGCTGTGGAGCGCATGCGCGCGCAGGCGAAGGAGCACGGCGCGGAGGGCGTCGTCGGTGTGCGACTGCAGGTGGAGCACCACAAGTGGCGTGGCGGGCACACCGTTGCGAAGTTCGTGGCGCTCGGCACGGCGATCTCGTTCGACCGCGCGCATGCGCCGCAGAAGCTCGCGCATGCGCCCAGCCTCCTCTTGGCCGGCGCGCGGCCGTTCACGTCGGATCTCTCGGGTCAGGATTTCGTGACGCTGTTGCGCGCAGGCTACCGGCCCGTGGATCTCGCGATGGGCAGCGCGGTCTACGAGATCGATCCGTCGCTTCTCTACAATTACATCGGCGGGACCGTCGAGCTCATTCCGTACACGCAGGCCTTCTTCAACGCGCGCGAGGGCGCGATGGACCGGCTCACGGAGGACCTGCACAGGGATCATCCGAAGGATGGACCGGACTCGCCTGCGGGGATCGTCGGCGTGACGGTGGAGGAGCGCGTGCACACGGGGTCGGGGTTCGTGGTGGAGTACAGCGCGATCGGTACGGCCGTCACTGCGCTCGCGGAAGGCGATCCGCGGCGTCATGCGCAGCTCCCGAACCCGACCATCGTCGTGCCGCTCGATCGCTGATGGCGAAGAAGCGCTACGTGGCGGTCGCGGGGACCATCGGCGCGGGCAAGACTTCGCTCGTGGCGTGGCTCGAGAAGCGCTACGGGCTGGTCCCGTTCTACGAGCCGAACGAGGGCAACCCGTACCTCGCTGACTTCTATTCGGACATGAAGGCGTGGGCGTTCCACTCGCAGGCGTTTTTTTTGGCGCACAAGCTGGAGCTGCATCAGGCGCTGGAGCGCTCGCAGGTGCCGGCGGTCATCGATCGCACCATCTACGAGGACGCGGAGATCTTCGCGAAGAACCTCTACCTGCAGAAGTACATCGACAAGCGCGACTGGGCCGTTTACCAGCGCCTCTACGAGGGGATCCGTCGCGCGCTGCGACCGCCGGACGTGCTCATCGCGCTCACGTGCTCGCTGGCGGCCACGAAGAAGCGCATCACGCGCCGCGGGCGCGCGATGGAGTCGAGCATTCCGGACGCGTATCTGCGGCGGCTGCATAAGCTCTACACGCAGTGGTTCGACACCTATGACCTCGGGCCCATCGTGCGCATCGACACCACGCGGCTCGACTACGTGGAGGACCTCGTGGACCTCATCGAGCTCGAGGAGCGGATGGACAAGGCCCTGCGCACGTGAGCAGGCCCGCAGAAAACGAGGCATTTCGTGAATCGAGCGCTACCATGACTGCCATGCGCTGTTCGACGTGCGGTGGGGCGACAAACCCGGGCGAGCAAGAGACGTGTGATGCGTGTGCGGAGCGTGACCTCGGTCGCCGCGAGAAGCAACGTCGCGAGCAGCTCGCGTGGCTCTACACGTGCGCGCATCGCGCCGTGAAGCTCGCGCGGACGTACCGCGTCGCGGACGGCAAGGACGGCCTTCGTGCGCGCGGCTGTCTCGCGCAGGTGAAGGTCTATCGCAAAGACATTCGCGGGCTGCGCGACGTGCTCGGACGCGTCTCCCCGGGCATCACGAAGACGCGCCTCCCGGCAGAAGAGCAGAAGCGCGCGTCGCGAGCCGGCTGAACGCCCGAGCTCACGCCCACGCCCGAGCCCACGCCCGAGTGTTTGGGGACACGTCGGGACACGCTCCGTGGCCGCCCGCCCACGACTGCGTTCGTGAGCCACGCTTGCGAGAACGCGGATCCCCTGGTTTTTCCGGGGAATGGCCACAGGCACGGACCGTGAATGGGTGGGACCATGCTCTCGTCCAAGCTCGCTGTCGGCCTCGTGGGTGTATTGCTCTCGGCCCTCACGTCGTGTGGCAGTGGCGACGAAGGGCAGGGCGAGCCCCGCAGCGACCTCGCGCCCGTCCCCGTCGCCGCCGAGGTGATCCCGGCTGCAGCCCTCGCGGTGCACGGCTTCAACCGAATGGAAGGCCTGGAGCTCGTGGACGACGGTTACGCTGCGCCCGAGCTTTCTCGCGGCGAGCTTCACGTGCGGTTGGGTGCGGATGGCCGGTGGGCGCCGATCGCGCCGTCGCCTTCCGCGCAAGCTGCCTCGGATGAGCTGCCGTGGCCGGGCGGGAGCGCGAGCTTCGCACAGATGCAGGATACATTCTCCGCGCCCGTGGTTGGCTCGTTGCCGAGCGGCGAGGGGTTCGCGTTCGGGTTCATGAGCCAGAAGCTCGGCGTTCTTCACTGGTCCGAGCGCGCGGGTGAGAGCTTCACCGAGCTGCGCATTGCGACGCACTACGCCGACTTCCCGGACAGCGTGCTGGCGCTCGCTCCGAACGACGTGTGGGTCGCCGCTTCTGCAACAGCGGGCGACTTTGGTCCGGATTTTCCCGGATGTCCGATCATCATCCTGAACGGCCGGGACACTGGGACCGTTGCTCATTTCGACGGGCGCCGCTGGACGACGCTTCCGTACGAGGCGAACGGCGCGCTGCTGGGTATCTATCCGCGTGAGCCGGGGAAGGTGGAGATCATCGCCGGCTCCCTGTTCAATCCGCAGCTGCGCGCGTCGTACCTGGTGTCCGTCGACGGTGCATGGGAGAAGGTGCCCGGGCGCATCGTGGACCGGGCTCGTGCTGCTGGCTTCGAGATCGACGGCAACAAGGTGCTCCGCGTGCGCGGCGATCAGCGTGAGGTGGTCTTCACGGGCGAGCCAGCGCTCGAGGAAGGGGGCCTGAGCGAGATGCCGATAGCCGTCCATGCGCTGCCGAACGGTGAGCTGTGGCTCGAGGTCGCGATGCTCACGGGCAACGAGTCATTCGGCCAGGCCGAGACGCGCTGGTGGGCCTGGACCGAGTGATCACGCGGGATCGAGCGGCAGGTTGAGCGCGATCTTCCGCAGACCGTCACGGAACGCGCGCATGGTCGGCGGGCGCTTCGTGGCGTCGGTGGAGAGCGCCTCGGCGACCCATGCGGCGAGCTCCGCGTCGATGCCGGGGACGAGCTCTAAAAGCGAGCGCGGTGAGTGCAGCATCTTCTGCGCGAAGAGCTCCTCGATCGTGTTGCCATCGTGGGGGAGCGTGCCCGAGAGGCACTCGAACAGCGTGACGGCGAGCGAGTAGATATCCGTTCGCAAGTCGACGGTCTCACCGCGCGTCTGCTCGGGCGACATGTACGCGGGCGAGCCCATGAGCATGCCGACGGTCGTAAGATCCTCCTCCTGATCCGGATCGCGCTCTCGCAGCTTGGCGAGGCCGAAGTCGCAGACCTTCACCTGATCCTTCGCGTTGCCGTCATCGTCGCGAGAGGACACCAGCATCAAGTTCTCCGGCTTCACGTCGCGGTGGATGATGCCGATGTCGTGCGCGAAGGCGATCCCGTTCGCGGCCTGGATGATCAGATCTACTGCGTTTTTTGCGGGCAATCGGCCCGATGCGGCGAGGACGGCCTCCAGGCTGCGACCGACAAGGAGCTCCATGACGAGATAGAGGATGCCGCTGTCTTCTTCGTGACCGAAGTCCGTGACGCGCGCGACGTTCGGGTGCTCGAGGCGGCTCGCGGCGCGTGCCTCGCCGCGGAAGCGCTGCGCGAACTGCGTCTCGTGCGTGTGCTGCTGGTGGAGGACCTTCACCGCGAACGCGCGCCCGAGGTCGATGTGATTCCCCTTGTAGACGGCGGCCGTCGCGCCGGTGCCGAGGAGCGCGTCCAGGCGGTACCTCTTGCCGAGGATGCGGCCGATCATCGGATCCTCGGGGACGCCCGTGATCTGGCTCACGGGCTCGTCGTCGCTTGCCCAGACCTCTTCGGAGTCCTCGTTGATGACGATCGACGGGTCGTTGCTGGAGCTGGGGCTCGATGGGCCTGGAAGATTCAGCGGGAACGGCGACGGCGTGCGGCGTGTCGGCAAGATGATCATCGCGACCGAATCGGCGAGATCATCGGGCTCCGGCGGGATGTACGAGTCCTGCGCTGCGGCCGTGGAGATCGGCGACGGCACGTCCGACGTGTCGAATGTGAGCGGCTGCATCACGGTACGATCCGAGCGCGGCGCGATCCCTGGGCTGCTCGACGTGGGCGGAAGATCGACGATGCTCGGCACGTCGAGCTTCTCGATCAGCTGGAAGAGCTGCGCCATCTGCGGCCGCGTGACGGGGCGCACGGCGAGTGGAAAGCCTGCCGCGGTCTCTGGCCCCGCGGGCTCCGAGAGGAGCATTACCGGCTCGTCGCCCGGCACGGCGATCTCGAGCAGGTGCTGGCCCGCGATGCGTGGCTTCTCCATGAGCGGCACGTACGCCGTCTGGTGCAGCAGCGCGGTGCGCAGGACGGTGGCGACGTCGCGACCCGTGGTCAGCTTTGCGCGTAGACGAGGGAGGCTCAAGGGTCGGTCAGGAGCTCGCGGACTTCTTCTTGCCGCCCTCGGCCGAGCGCGGCGAAGCCTTCTTTGGCCCCTTGGCTGTGGGCTTCTCGTCGTCGGCGTTCTTGGTCGAGGTCGAAGTCGGGCTCGTGGTCGTGGTCGAGGCCGAGGTCGAGGTTGGGGCAGAGGTTGGGGCCGTCGTCGTGTTCGCGGCAGCGGCCACGCTTCGCTTCAGGGCCTCGAGGAGGTCGACGATCTTCGCCTTCGGCTCCTCGGGCGCCATCGTGATCTCCTTGCCCTCGAGCTTCTTGTCCGCCGCAGTGCGGACGCGCTCTGCGTAGAGATCGTGGTACTTCTCGGGCTCGAACTTCGCGACCTTCAGTTGCTTGATCAGCGTGTCCGCGAGCTCGGTCTCGATCGGCTTGAACTCGAACGAGCCGCCAGTCTCCACCTCGGAGAAGGCGCGCAGCTCTTCCGCGTAGTACGTCTCGTGGAGGATGAGGCCCTTCTGGTACGCGCGCACCAGGACCAGGTTGTCCTTGCCGCGCGTGGAGAAGCGACCGACGGCGCAGAGGCCCGCGCGCTCGAGCGACTCGGAGAGCAGCCGATACGCGCGCTCGCCGCCCTTGTCGGGGCCGAGGAAGTAGGTCTTCTCGATCTGCAGCATGTCCACGGTGTCGAGCGGCGCGAACTCGATGAGGTCGAGAGCGTCCGTCCGCTCCGCCTCGAGCGACTTCAGCTCCTCGTCGGAGAACCGCACGAACGTGTCGCGCGCGGCCTCGAAGCCCTTCACCATGTCCTTGCGCTCGACGATCTCGTTGCACGTGGGGCAGTGGTACTGTTGCTTCATGCGACCCCCGCACTTGTTGTGCAGAAGGTTGAAGCTGACGGCCTTCGCGGAGGCCGCCGTGTACAGCTTGATGGGAATCGAGACGAGCCCGAAGCTGATGGTGCCCGAGCCAATGGAACGCGCGCTCATTCGAAGAAGCGTACCGGAGTCCATCGCTCCGTGAGAAAAACCCGGTCAAAAAAGAGCGTTTCTATCGCAGAGAACGTGTCGGATGTTCAGCCGCGGGCCGCGCCTCCGGCTCGGGCTCCGTCGCTTCCTGAGGATGTCTATGCGGCGGCCGCCCTCGCGATCGGCGGGGTCCTCGCGGAGGTCGCGGCAGCTCGAACCCAGCCGATGCTCTGCGATCGGGCTGCAGTGTCGCTCACGCTGCCAGGTCACTTCTATGAGCTCAAGCTGGACGGGGTGCGCATCCTGGCCGAGAAGGACGGCGACACGACCGAGCTCTTCTACAGGAGCGGCCGTCGTGCCACGGACAGCTACCCGGAGATCGCCCGCGCGGTGTCGGCGCTCGCGCCCGCGCGGCTCCTCCTGGACGGTGAGATCATCGCGTTCGACGATCGCGGGATCCCGAGCTTCGAGCGGCTCCAGCACCGCATCGCCCCGAAGCCGGGCAACGCTACGAATCTGGAACCGGTCGCCTTCGTCGCCTTCGATGTCCTCTCCGTGTGCGGCGTGAGCGTGATGGCCGTCCCGCTCACGAAGCGACGCCAGCTGCTCGAGCGTGTCGTGCCCGAGAGCGGCTTGTGCACGCGGTTCCCCGTGGCCATCGGAGACGGCAACGCGCTCCTCCAGATGTGCAAGGAGCGTGGCATGGAGGGGCTGGTCGCGAAGAGCCCGACCTCGACCTATGCGCCAGGCGATCGCGGCCCCGCGTGGGCGAAGATCAAGATCACGCGCGCCGCGGACTTCGTTGTCGTGGGCTTCACGAAGGGCGAGGTTGGCAAGCGCCGCCTGCGCGCGCTGTGCCTCGCGTCGTGGGAGGACGGGCAGCTCCGCTATCGCGGAGACGTCGGCAGCGGCTTCGACGACGCGGAGCTCTCCGCGTTCGAGGGCGCATTGAAGGAGCTCGCCGCCGGCGCTGGCGACGCAAAGGTCGCAGGCCTCGATCGCGATCGAAACCGCGTGCTCGTGCGACCGGAGATCATCGTGCGCGTCGAATACCAGAGCGTGCTCAGCGAAGGAGTCCTCCGCTTCCCCGTTTTCAAGGGGTTGCGCCCAGATCTTGCAATCACGGACTGCGCGCTTGGCGAGTGAACGTCGCGCAGCGTGCTAGCCTCGTAGGCATGCGGTTCTCGGGCTCGACATGCGCGATGGTGACCTCGCTGGGGCTCCTCGGCGCGTGTCAGGAGCCCGCGCACGAGCCGCAAAATCCCCCGCCGGTCGCGAGCGCTCCCGCGATCGCCCTGCCTCCTTCTCCTGTGGCTTCCAGTGCGCCGTCCGCGTCCGCTCTGCCGAGCGCCGTCGCATCATCTGCCCCGCCCCCGCCGCCCGGGCCGCCCGCGCCCCGCACGCCGACGCCGCCTGCAGAACCGCAAGGGGCACGGCTCGCGATGTTCATCGCGCGCACGCTCCGCGCCCCACAGAAGCCGTCGGCCGCAGACCAGGCGGCCCTCAACAACATCCTCAGGGACTCCACGCCGTCCGGCGAGCTCGACAGCCTCATCCAGAACAGCTGCGGTGCAAGGGTCCACTCCGACCCCATTCCCCTGCGCACGGGCGGAGGAAGCGGCGGCCTCGAGGGGATCGGCGGCTCCGAGACCGTGCAGGTGGGGCTTACGCCGCATCCCGGAATGACGCCTGCCGAGCAGCAGCAAGCGTCAACCGCGGTCTCCGCCATGACGAGCGCGATCACCAGGTGCCTGTCACCACTGGCCCGAAAGAACCCGAAGATCCTGGGTGCGACGATCAGGGTTGGCGCCGCGACGATGGGCGACGGTACGCCGACGCGGCTGACGATCTTGCCAACGGGCACCTCGGACGAGGTGAAGACGTGCGTCACTGGCGCGATAGCTCCGCTGCTCATCGGTGACACCAAGAACGCGCAGCTGCTCTTCGACGTGCGCATCGACAAGACCCCGAAGTAGCGAGTAGAAGGCGGCCATGTCCGCCGATCAGAAGCAGCCGCAGCAGCAGCAAAAAGGCAAGAGCGCCATCTCCCCCACGCGTAGCGAGGACTACGCGGAGTGGTACCAGCAGGTCATCAAGGCCGCCGACATGGCGGAGAATTCGCCGGTGCGCGGCTGCATGGTGATCAAGCCGTGGGGCTACGGCATGTGGGAGAACATCCAGAAGACTCTCGACGGCATGTTCAAGGACACGGGCCACGTGAACGCGTACTTCCCGCTGTTCATCCCGCTCTCGTTCTTCGAGAAGGAGGCCGAGCACGTCGACGGCTTCGCGAAGGAGTGCGCGGTGGTCACGCACCATCGTCTGGAGCCGAAGCCGGGCGGAGGCCTGCAGCCCGCGGGTGAGCTCGACGAGCCGCTCATCGTGCGCCCCACCAGCGAGACCATCATCGGCGCGATGTTCGCCAAGTGGACGCAGAGCTACCGGGATCTCCCGATCCTCATCAACCAGTGGGCGAACGTCGTTCGCTGGGAGATGCGCACGCGCCTCTTCCTGCGCACCGCGGAGTTCCTCTGGCAGGAGGGCCACACGGCGCACGCGACCGAGGCCGAGGCGCGCGAAGAGACCAGGAAGATGCTCGATGTCTATGCGACGTTCGCAGAGGACACGATGGCGATGCCCGTGATCAAGGGCGAGAAATGCTCGTGGGAGCGCTTCCCCGGCGCCGTCGACACGTACTCGATCGAGGCGATGATGCAGGATCGCAAGGCGCTGCAGGCGGGCACGTCGCACTTCCTCGGACAGAACTTCGCGAAGTCGTCCGGCATCAAATATCTCTCCAAGGAGGGCAAAGAGGAGCTCGCGTGGACCACGTCATGGGGCGTCTCCACTCGGCTCATCGGCGCGCTCATCATGACCCATGCTGACGACGACGGCATGGTGATCCCGCCGAAGCTCGCGCCGAAGCAAGTCGTGCTGCTCCCGATCTATCGCAACGACGCGGATCGCGCGCGTGTGCTCGAGCACTGTCAGGCGCTCGCGAAGGAGCTCAAGGAGCAACGCTACGGCGAGGAGCGCGTGAAGGTGGAGGTCGACGATCGCGACATGCAGGGCGGCGAGAAGGCCTGGTTCCACGTGAAGCGCGGCGTTCCCGTCCGCATCGAGGTCGGCCCGCGCGACATGGACAGCGGCGTGGTCTCGGTCATGCGCCGCGACAAGGGCGTGAAGGAGCGCGAGAACATTCCGCGCGGCGAGATCGCCGGACGCATCGTGGGCATCCTGAGCGAGATGCAGCAGGGCCTCTACGATCGCGCGCTAGCCTTCCAGAAGCAGCACACGAAGGAGCTCACGACGAAGGAGGAGATCCTCGCGCACTTCACCCCGAAGAACGCGGAGAAGCCGGAAATTCACGGCGGATTCGTGCTCGCGCCCTTCGTGGACGACAAGGCCGTTGCGGACGCGCTGTCGGAGCACAAGGTGACGGTGCGCTGCGTTCCGATCGATCAAGCGCCGCGCCCCGGCGTCTGCCCCTTCACGGGCAAGGCGACGGACAAGTGGGCCATCTACGCGAAGGCCTATTGATGTCGAAGTCGGAGCCCAGGTCGAAGTCGAAGTCGAAGTCGGTGTCGATGTCGATGTGACGATCGAGAAGCCCTGAGGCGTCAGTCCGGTGCCGTGGGCTCCGCGGAGGTGGCCTTCATTTCCACGTATTTTCGCTGGCTGTAACGCAGGATCCAGATCGCGATCGTCATCGCGACGACGGTCATGGCCAGGAGCCCGAGCTCCACCAGCGTGTTGTGGAACTTCCCGGGGTCGTTCTCGGACTCCGTGGACGTCGCAGTGATCACCAGCATGCGTCGTATGCCGGCGATCGAGCCGATGATGAGGAACGGCTCGGCGTTGAGCGTGTGCGACTTGAGCGAGATCGCCACCGTGTAGACGATCTCCATCGTCATCATGACGAGAAGAATCGTGTTGAGGATGCCGATCGCATCGTGCTCGATCTCGCGGGGGCCATGGGTCGTCGCGATCCACAGATCGTGCATGCTCGAGTACAGGAGCAGCAGCGCGACGAGCACGAGCGCCACGCCGATGAACGCCAGGACGACGCTCTCCGATGTACCCAGGTACATGGACGCCTTTGCCGTCCAGCCCTTCGAACCGTGATCGTCGTGTCCCCCCGCCTTCGACTCGCTGCTCATCGCCGAAGTATCCCGCGCCGCTCCGGCCGCGGACAAATTCGTCGCCAGCGCGATCGTCCTGCCTACTTGCTCGGGAGGGTGAACGTTGCGTCGAAGATCGCTTGTGCGCCCTTCGTGAGGCCCGTCAACGTGGGCAAGCAGATGAGGTAGGCGAGCTGGATCGACTTCGGGGCATTTGCCTGCAGGTAGAGGATGCCCATGCATGCGCTCGCGTCGTCGGCGTTCCACATGAGCGAGTGGAGCTCTTGCCAGCCCGTGGTCGAGCACGCCGCGCAGTCGACGACGTTGTACGGGTAGAGCGCGTACGGCTTTCCCGCGAGCGTCACGGTGCCCGGGTTCACGCCGTCGTAGGAGAGCTGGGCTCCCGTGATCGTGTAGCCGGGCAAGAGCTTCGGCGGTGGGAACGCGAACGCGGGGAGCACCACGTTCTCCGCGGTGCTCTTGACGGCGATGTCGCACGTGCCGGTCGAGGCTTGCTCCATGGTGGAGTCGGGTCCCGTGGTGCTCTCGTAGTAGACGTACGCGAGCTGCCCCTCTGCGCACGTGACCCACACGTTGATGACGCTGTCCTCGGTGATGCCGATGACCTGGTAGTCGACCTCTGTCGCGAACGCGCCAGCGTCGCCGGTGCCGGTGGGGACGGGCGTGTGCGTGTAGACGAATGCGGCGGCCGTCTTGCCGCCCATCTCGATCGTGCCGACGCCGTGCGTGAGCGAGATCGCGCCGAGCGCGCCCGTGCCCTTGCCCTTCATCGTCACGTCCTGGTCCACGGTCCACGTGCCCGAGGAAGCGGCGACATTGAACGGCTGCCCGGCGGCGCCGCCCTCGCCCTCCACCGACGCGTCCAGCCCATCGCCCGCGCCGCCCTCTGCGCTGGTCCCGGGCGCGAGGCTCGTGGAGCACGCGAACGCGAGACAGCCCGTCGCGAGGGCAAGAGCCGCGGTGCTGAGCTTCAAGGAGGTCATTGCGGGACCACATACCACGTGCGCGCGCGCCCGCCAGCACGGTCCGCTTCCAAGGCTCAGTGCAGCACGGTGCCCTGCGGTGGTGACGGTGCGCCAGGTGTGGCCGGCGCGACCGGCGGCGGAGCGGCTGCTGCTGGCGGCACGGCGGCGGGCAGTGGCTGCTGGATGGGAAGCGGCGTCGTGAACTGCACGACCTCGCCCGTGACGGTCACGTAGCGGTCCTTCGTCTGGATGCTTCCGTTGCGACGGAAGGAGTTGTACGCGTCCTGTGCCTTCTCCGCGTCGTTCTGGGGATTCTCGTCCTCGAACTCGATGTGGATGACACCGGTACCGCCCATCTTCGTGGCCTCGGTCGCCAGCGTGCCCCGGATGGTTCCGTTCAGCTGCGCATCGCCCACCTCCGTGAGCCCGGCGATCGCAACGCCGTAGCCGCGGATCTGCACGAACCCGAGCGTCTTGTACTTCGCGGGGGGATCGCCCGTGGTGAGGAAGACGCCGTGGTTGTCGTGCGGCACGCTGGAGAGCGGACCGCCGCGCACGATCGCGTTGCAGCCCCCGCACACGAGCAGCGAGGCCACGACGAGCGCGACAAGCGCGACGGGAATGCGTGTAATGTGCATTGTTTTCATTGCGGCACCACCTGGACCTGCTGGCGCGGCGGCCCCAGGCGCACGAGCTCACCGGTGATGGTGACCTGCGTGCCGATCGGGGCGAAGAAGAAGATGGCGCCCAGGATCTCGTCGCCGAGAGTGATCGGCGTGGAGTGCATCCGCACGTTCGCCACGCCGTCGGCGCCCGATGTCTGGATCTGCGGCGTGAGCTCCTTCATGGCGGTCTCGAGATCGGTGCCGACGGGGTCGGCGAAGCCGAAGACGCGTGCGCCTTTGCGCGTGAGCTGAATGACACCGACGCTCTCGTAGGGTGGCTTCACGGCCTCTGCGGTGAAGAAGATGGTGCCGGGCGCGGTGCGCTTGGGGAACTCCACGTACTGCACCGACGTACAACCGCCGAGCGAGAGCAGCGCGAGAAGGGGAAGGAATCGGAGCGGGCGCATCACAGGCTCTTCGTCTCCGGCGTGGGCGCGGCAGCAGGTGCAGCAGGTGCAGCAGCGCCCGCCTTGAGCTTCACGATCTGACCCGTGATGGTGACGCCCGACGGGAGCGGGAAGATGAAGAAGATGGCGCCCATCGCGCGCGCGAGCGGGGTGTACTGGGTCATCGCATACCGAACGCGCACCACACCGTCGCCGCCTTGCTTCTTGACCTCCGGGATGAGCACGTCCTTGAAGCCGGCCTCCAGGTCGGTGCCCACGACGTCGATGTTGCCGAACAGGAGCACGCCGCCCTTGTGGACCTGCAGCATGCCCACGACCTCGTGCGGCTCGGTGATGTCGCCAGACGTCACGAAGACGCTCTGACCGGCCGCGCCCGGCACGGACGGCACCTGCACGGTGTTGACCACAGTGCAGCCCGTCGTCATTGCAAGGAGGAGAGCGGAGAGACCAAGGCAGCGGCTAGCGACAGACATGGCCGCGAACCTACCTCAAGTGTGCTGCGGGGGTGCGGAAGATCCGCGTCAGCTGGGTCAGCTGGGGCGTGTCGTGAGCTTGTCGACGGCGTGCACCGGAGCGCGGTCGCCCTTCATCAGGTGCGCGATGGCCGAGAGCACGAGCCGCTGGCTCTGCAGCATGCTCTTGCCCTCGAACGCCATCGCCACGACGCTGATCGTGTAGTGACCGCCGCCTCCCTGCGCCTCAACCTGGGCGCCGGGGATCTTCTCCGCGATGGCGCTCTTGATGGCGGTGGGGACGTCACCTTCGAAGTCTGTCGGGTGGTCGCTCATCTCAGTACCGCGGGACCTTCGTGTCCACGCGCTGCGACCAGGCGTCGATGCCGCCTTCGAGGTTGTAGAGGTTTTTGTAGCCTTCGGCGAGGAAGCGCTCCGCAGCCGCGCGGCTCCGCATGCCGTGGTGGCACATGAAGACGATCTTCTCGTCCTTGCCGAGCGCGGCCAGGGTCTTCATTCCGGCGTCGTCGAGCGCCTTCGCGAACGACACGCTGGCCTGCTTCATCTCGGCGTCCGTGCGAACGTCGAACACGGTGAACTTGATCCCCTCTGCGTTCCACTTGGAGAGCTCCTCGGGGCGGAGGGGCTTCACGCCCGGCGGCTCGTTCGGATTCTCGATCTTGAACGCGCCTCCCTCCGGCGTCTCCACGAAATCGATCTGCATGCCGTTGGCGCGCTTGGCGCTGCCCTTGTCGACCCAGATGCTGACGCCCTCGGACTTCACCTCGATGTCGCCCGCCTTCTTGGGGCCGACGTGGAGATCGTACTTGTACTGCGGCGTCACCTCGATCCGGAGCACGTCGTCGCCGCCGTCCTGCGCCTCCTTGAACGCCTTCGCCGCGGCCGCCGACAGCGAGACCACCGGCGTCACGTTCTCCACCTGCACGCCGAGGAGCTTCTGCAGCTCACCCTGCGCATAGAGATCCTTGATGATGTCGCATCCGCCCACGAACTCACCACCGACGTAGAGCTGCGGGATGGTCGGCCACTCCGAGAACTCCTTGATGCCGTCGCGGATCTGCGGATCGGAGAGGACGTTGACGGAGTCGAACTCCGTGCCGCACTCCTTCAGGATCTGGACGACCTGCGCGCTGAAGCCGCACTGCGGGAAGTGCTTGTTGCCCTTCATGAAGAGGACGACCTTGTGCTTCTTGATGGCGGACTCGATCTGCGTGCGGACTTGTTCGTTCATTGCGGGGCGAAACATCGTGCGCGAACAAGCTTCCGTCAAGCGAAACGCGCATGATTTGCGCAGTGCTTCGCCGCCGGGACGCCGCCGGGACGCTGCACACGCCACGAAATGCCGAGAAATGTCGGCCCCTCCGTTCGACGCTCAGTTCTGGCAGAGGCCTTCCTTGATGCCGCCCAGCACGGGCGCGTCGACGCCGTAGACGTCCTTGCACGTGAAGCCGCTGGGGCAGTCCGCGGTGTAGGCGGCGCCGATGCGGCACCACTTCTCGCACTGGAGGCCCTTCGTCGGGTGTTTGCCGCAGGCGTAGCCCGCGACGCAGTCGTAGTCCGTGGTGCATGCGGCGAGGGCCACGACGTCGCCGGGGAAGCTGCAGTCGGTGACCTTTGCGGGCGCGTAGAGCGATGGGAACCAGAGGCACGTGTTGCCGGTTCCGCAGAGCGCCTCTGGCGATACCGGATCGCACGTGAGCGTGCAGACGAGGTCGTTTGGCATGGGCACGTTCTGATCGTCCGTCGCCGCGATGCAGACTCCGGTGCCGGCGGAGTTGCAGCTGGCGCCGACCTTCGCGCAGAAGGGCCGGCACGAGCCGAACTGGCACGTGAAGCCTTGCAGGCACTCGCTCGTGACCATGCACGCGCGGCCGAGCGACTTGGTGCCGGCCTTCACGCACGACACGGCGCCGTTCACCACGTTCGTGATGTCGCAGGTCTCGTTCGCGTTGCAGCCGCACTGCGGAGCGAGACCGCAGCCGTCACTCGGAGGCGTGAGCGTACACGTCACGGCCTGCTCGCCGCCGTCTGGCGTGT
>JANXLV010000162.1 GCA_025355005.1 Myxococcales bacterium
TCACACGCTGGCCGCGGAGTTCTTCGAGCGCGCGCTCGCGAAGGATCTGGCCCCGCGCGACGTGTTCCGCATCACCATCACGTCGTTCCTCGACGCCTACAACTTCGATGTCCGCAGGGTCATGAAGTGCTGCATCCATCACGTGCTGCCCAGCGGCCACGTGGTGCCGTTCTGCGCTTACAACGTCCTCTATCGGCCCGGTCACGCAACGCTGCCGCCGCTCGCGCAGGCCGCGGACGTGCCGCTCTACCAGCTCCGCAAGAAGACGTGAGCCGCGCGTGACCTTGTCGCATCGCGTCCTCTACGTCGCGATCATGGGGTGCTCGCTCCTCGTGGGCACGTGGCTCGCGAAGCGCTCGCAGAACAAGGCCGTGCTGACGCGCGCGCAGCGGGTCGCGATCAGCGTCGGCGCGATCGTCGGCGGCACGTTCGCTGCGAAGCTCCCGTTCTTCTTCATGGACCCGGCCGCGTTCGTCAGCGGTGCCGCATGGCTCGAAGGCGGTCGCACCCTGACCCTTGGCCTGGTCGGAGGCTACTTCGGCGTGGAGGCCGCCAAGCTCGCGATGGGGATCACCGTGAAGACGGGCGATGGGTTCGTCGTGCCCGTCGCTGCGGCGGTCGCCGTGGGTCGCCTTGGTTGCTTCGTGGGCGGCTGCTGCTTCGGCACGGCGACGCGGATGCCGTGGGGCGTGGACTTCGGAGATGGCGTGCATCGGCACCCGACGCAGCTCTACGAGGCCGCGTTCCACACGAGCGCTGCGCTCTTCTTTTTCTGGGCTGGCAAGCGCGGTCTCTTTCCGCGACAGCGCGTGAAGCTCTACATCATCGCCTACTTCGTCTATCGCTTCGTGACGGAGGCGATCCGTCCCGAGCCCGCCGTGCTGCTCGGAATGTCGTTCTATCAATGGACGGCGATCGTCTTCATCCCCGTGTTTGTGGCCCTTTATGCGATGGATCGGCGCCTTCGCAGTCCAGAAGCTCGCGAGTTGGTGTAGCCTTCCAAGCAGGCATTTCTCGTGAGTCTCGACGCCACCACCACCTCCCCCGTTCGCGAGGGAGAGGTCATCGCCGACAAATATCGCGTCGACAGGGTCCTTGGCGAGGGCGGCATGGGCGTCGTCGTCGCAGTGACGCACCTGGCGCTGCAGCAGCGCTTCGCGATGAAGTTCCTCTTGCCGAGCGTGGCCACGGTGCCCGCCCTGGTGGAGCGCTTCACGCGCGAGGCGCAGGCCGCGGTGAAGATCCATTCGGAGCACGTGGCGCGCGTGATGGACGTGGGCGTGCTGCCGAACGGCGCGCCGTACATGCTGATGGAGTACCTCGAAGGCGAGGATCTGGCGGCCGTGCTCAAGGTCCGCGGCGCGCTCCCGGTGGAGGACGCGGTGAGCTTCACGCTCCAGGCGCTCGAGGCCATGGCGGAGGCGCACGTGCTCGGCATCGTGCACCGCGATCTGAAGCCCGGAAACCTGTTCCTCGCGCGGCGCCCCAGCGGTCGGTCGATCGTGAAGGTGCTCGATTTCGGCATCTCGAAGATCGAGACCACCGCGACGCGGCCCGCGCTCACGGGGAGCGGCGCGCTCATCGGCTCGCCGGGCTACATGTCGCCGGAGCAGATGATGTCGTCCGACACGGTCGATCTCACGACGGACATCTGGGCCATGGGCGTGGTCCTCTACGAGATGCTCACGGGGCGGCGACCCTTCGACGCGGAGACCATGCCCGAGCTCGTGGCGGTGGTGCTCGCGAAGCCACACGCGCCCGCGCGCAACCTGCGTCCGGACATGCCGCCGGGCCTCTCGGAGGTTCTGGATCGTTGCCTCGCAAAGGAGCGCACGGGCCGCTTCGCCACCGTGGGACAGCTGGCCACGGCGCTTGCGCCGTTCGCTCCGCCGCACGCGGCGCAGTCGGTGGAGCGCATCCTCGGCGTGCTGCGCGAGACTGCCGCCATCGTCTATTCGGTGCCTCCCGCCGTGGGCTCCGTGAAGAGCCAGGGCCCCGGGACGTTCTCTCCCATGACCGGCAGCGCGGTTCCCATGCGCTCGAACGCTCCTCTGATCGCGCTCGCAGCCGTCGTGGTCCTCGGGCTACTGAGCGGCGGCGGTGTGCTCGCGTGGAAGGCTCGCCACGCAAACGCGGGAGTGCTCGGGTCCGTGTCAGCGCGCGGCACCTCGGACGCGCCCAGTCTCGCGAGCGCGAGCACGAGCACGGGCACGAGCACGAGCACGGCCGCCAGCACGGCCGCCAGCACGGCCGCCAGCACGGCCGCTAGCACGTCGCCGGCGGTCATCGATCCTCCGCAGGCGGCGGACGCCGGGATCGCACCGGGCCAGGCGCTCACCGCACATACCGGCCGCCCGCACCAGGCCGCTCCCCCCGCAAGCTCCGTGGCCCCGGCCGGCTCCGCGCCGAAGTGCAGGCGCGTGAGCTTCTACGACGACCGCGGCGAAGAACACTTCAAGCTGGAGTGCCCATGATCGGACGGCCCATGCGCGTGACCGTGGCGATTCTCGCGATGCAGACCATCCTGTTGCCCATGCTCGTCGCGCCCGGGCTCGCGCACGCGGACGACGCGACGTGCATCGACGCGAACGAGAAGTCGATCGCGCTGCGACGCGACGGCAAGCTCCGGGACGCGCTCAAGATACTTGCAGAATGCACTGATCCCGCGTGCCCCGCCGACGTGAAGGATGCCTGCGTGAAGCGCATCGCCAAGGTCAACGAGGCCATGCCTTCTCTGGTGTTCGGCGCGAAGAACGGCATGGGCGAGGACGTGACCGACGTCACCGTCACCATGGACGGCGCGCCGCTGCTCGCATCGCTGGACGGTAGGCCCATCGCGCTGGACCCTGGCTCGCACACGTTCGTCTTCACGGCGAAGGGGCAGACCCCCGTGGAGCGCACGCTCGTCATCCACGAGGGCGAGAAGAACCGGCAGGAGTCCGTTCGCGTTGGTCCGGCCGCACCTTTGCCACCCGTGGAAAAGCCGCCCCCGCCGCCGGTGCCTTCCACGGCGTGGAGCACGCAGAAGATTGCCGGCGTGATCGTCGCGGGCGTTGGCGTCGTCGGCGTGGGGCTCGGTGCCACGTTCGGCCTGGTCGCGATGGGTGAGCAATCCAGCGAGAAGAAGGACTGCAGCGTCTCCTCGTGTCCCGATGCCACGCGCGCGCGCACCGAGTACGACGGCGCCACGCGCGACGCGACGATCTCGACGGTCTCCTTCATCGCGGGCGGCGCGCTCGTCGCGGGCGGCGCGCTCATGTTCTTCCTGGCGAAGCCGAAGGACGCCGCATCGACCACCAACAGCGCTGCTCTTCGCGGAGCCATGAGACTGGCGCCTTCGCTGGACCCACGCAATCGCGGCTTCGTGCTGCAGGGGCAGTTCTGAGATGAGCGCCACTCGACAAAGCGGTGGTCCGCGCTTCGCGCACAAGCGTGCGCTCCTCGTGCTCGGCGCCGTGCTAGCGCTGTCGTGCGCGACGATCGCGTGCAGCGCGCTCCTCGGGCTGGAGCCTCCGCCCAGCGGCACGGACGGCATTGACGGCGGTAATGACGGCCCCACGAACGGCACCGTGGACGCCGCAGGATGCATGACGCGCTACGTCTCCGCCATCAGCGGCGACGACGGCCAAACCGGATGCACGCCGGCCGTGCCGCTGAAGACGATCAAGGCTGCCATCTCCGCGTTCGAGAGCGAAGGCCTCACGGGCTACACGGTGGAGGTCTGCGCGGGCGCGTACCCTGAGTCGAACCTCAAGATGCAGTCCCGCGGCAACCTGATGGGCGGCTACAACTGCAAGACGTGGACGCGCACCGGGACGTACGCGCTCGATCAGGTGAACGAGACCATCATCAGCGTCGCGACGCCGGACTCCACTCACTTCGTCCCCCTCACCATCGGTCCGGCGACCATCGACGCAGGCGTCGCGGACGCGGACGTGCCCGACGGCGGCGCCGGGAGCCTGCTCGTGGACGGCTTCACGATCGTGGGCCCAAGCAACGTGTCCGACTCCTACGCCGTTCAAGTGAACCAGAGCGCCACGGGGACGATCTCGAATTGCCGCCTCTCCAGCGGGGACCCGAGCGGCGCAGCGAGCACCTCCTATGGTGTGTTCGTCGTCAACGCGTCGCCGACGATCTCGAACAACCTGATCCAGAGCGGCGTGGCGGCCACGACCGCGGGCGTGTTCGTGAGGACCATCAACTCTTCGCCTTGGATCCATGGCAACACGGTAACGAGCAACGACGCGCTCGCCGGCGGCGTCGGCTCTTTCGGCATCGAGGTGACCGCCACTGGCGGGAACGTCGACTCCAACAGGATCGAGGACAACACCGTGATCGCCGGCAACGGCGCGGCGTCCGAGGCCATACGGATCTCTGGCGCCGTGAAGGGTATCGTGCGGCGAAACCACGCGCAGTCGCTCCCCACGGGCGCGAAGAACGCCGGCCTCGGCCTGATGTACGGCATTCGGCTCGAGAATTCGAGCAGCATCCAGGTGCTCTACAACCGCGCCTACGCGGGTGGCTCCAACGGCGGCGTGGGCCCGATGACTGGCATCTCGGTGCAGGGCGGAAAGAACGTCGTCATCGCAAACAACATGGTCTACGGCGGCTTCGAAAAGCCGATCGCGGCGGGCTCCGACCTGAACGCGTTCGGCATCGTGCTCGCCGGCACCGCCCACCCCGTCGTTGTCTACAACACCATCTTCTCCGGCTTCTCTCCCGGCTCTGGCAGCCGCGCGTACGACATTGCCTTCTCGGCCGCGCTGGACGGCACGTCCACCACGGACGCCGTCGTCCAGAACAACATCTTCGCGGGCAGCGGCGTGAACGACTTCGGCGTCTACATCGAGAACTGCGCGAACGGGCTCGACACGTTCGAGAACAACGTCTTCTTCGCGCAGCAGACGGGCCTTGCGTATCTTGGCTGCGACGCAGGCGGTCCGCGCGCGCTGCAGGACATGACGCAGCTATCGAAGATGGGCGCCAAGTCGCTCGACGGCAACATCACGCTGCGCTCCGTTGACACATGCGGCAAGACCGACGACGCGGGCGGCTGCATCGTCCAGAAAGAGTGCCCGTTCTTCGGCATCACCACCGGTGCCGCAGACGGCGGTCTGAACCTCGACGGCAGCCCTGGCTGCGTCGACAGTGTGTTCGGCGCGTGGTCCACCGACAATGGCAACGCCACGCTGCTCAGCAACACGGGCTGGGTCCTCGGGCCCACCGCTCCGTGCGCGGTCTCCGCAGGCGGACGCGATCTCACCGACGCGGGTTTCACGCAGGACATCAACGGCAAGCAGCGCGACGCCGCGCCATCCATGGGCGCCGCACAGGCCAACCCGACCTGCCCGTGAGCGCTCAGCAGTCGACCCGACCGAGCGGGAAGGTCTCGGACGCGAAGAACGCCCGCACGTCCTCGTAGCTCATGTCGGATGCCGTGACGGCCTCGGCCATGTCCGCGATGGACTTCGGGAGCGCAGACAGCCGGAGCCCCGACGCGCGGGCCTGCAGGAACGCGGCAGCGACGACCATGGGCGCGAACGCCGCAAACACGGAGCGATTGCGCGCGAGCGCATAGACGAGCGCAGCCGGCGCCTCGAACATGTCCTCCGCCAAATGCTCGGCCTCGCGCACGCTTGCGCGGAGCGCAGCTTGGCGCACCACGCCCGACACACCGAAGCGCTCGCGGATCCGCTCCGCGAGCGCCGTCAGCGTCTCTTCGTTGACGATCATCCCTGCGCTGAGCTCCTTCCTTGCGGCAGGAGAGAGCCCGCCGAGCCACTCGTCGAGGACTGCGTCGAGAGCGGGGATTTCGAGGGGCATGGCAAGGAGAGAGTCGGGCTCCTTGACGGTTCCGTCAATGAATCAGCGCGAACGCCAGCCGCATGACGGGCGCGCGTGTGCGCATGCGAAGCGCACGACGAATCCAGGCTGATTTCCCGCTGAAAGCGGCGCGGCACCGGCTTTGCAAAACCTCACGTCACCATGCAGACCCGCCGCGAGACTCCGACGCTCCCCGCCCACAACGACACCGCGCACATGGTCGACGGAAACGCCGCCGTCGATGCGTACGCGCGGCCGAGCCAGCTCCCGACGAACCGCGCGCCCTCCATTCACCGCGCTTCGGGCACCATCGGTCGTCACCAGATCCCGGAGCGCGTCATCGTCGGCCAGCCGATGGACGCCGACCGCGCCCTCCGCATCCACGACTTCGTCGCCCGCTACGAGCGTCGCGCGGTGGGCTCGGTCGAGGCGGGCCTGCTGGATCCGGCCGAAATCCCGGTGGTCCTGCTCACGCAAGATGACGGTCGCCGCGGTCACATGGACATTCGCTCGCGCTTCATCCTCTCGCTCATCGACGGGTTCTCGTCGATCGAGCTGATCATCGCACAGTCTGGGATGCCTCCGCAGGACGCTGTGTATGCGCTCTGCGACCTGGTCGACCGCGGCATGATCCATCTGGTGTGAGCGACCGCGCTTCGATAAGTGCGTCAACGTTTTGACGCCGGCTCCTTTCTTCCGGTTCGCCGCGGTTCTTCCGTAGACTTGTTTTGTGCACCTAGGGTTCATCCGCGCGCTCCTGGCCGAGGTCGTCGGCAAACGGACAGGGATCCTGGAGGTGCGCACCGAGGACTCGAAGACGCGCCTCTACCTCATCGATGGCGTCGTGGTCTGGGCGGACCAGGGCACTGTCGGTGAGACGCTGGGTCGCATCCTCATCCGTGAGAAGGTGATCAACGAGACCTCTTACGAGCGCGTGCTCGAGGCGATGGCGAGAGCCAGACAGGACGGCAAGCCGGCAAGGTTCGGTGAGGTCGTCGTGGAGCTCGGTATCTTGCAGCCGACCCAGGTCGACGCCGCGCTCGCTGCGCAGGTCCAGCACAAGGTGCAGAACTGCCTCAAGTGGGAGGACGTGACGTTCACGTTCACGGCGAAGGAGTCGCTCGGCGAGCTTCGCGCGTTTCCGATCCAGCTCGAGCCACTGCTGCTGCGCGCGATGCGGCTCATCGACCACGAGCAGAAGCTCGCGCTGTTGGGCGAGCACGACCACAGCAAGGTGGAGCTGCTCACGGACGCGACGAAGCTGACGGCGTTGCTTCGCCTGAAGACGCCCGAGACCAGATTCATCCGCTCCATCGACGGCACGGTCGCGACGGACGCACTGCTGCGCGCCGAGGTGCCGGACTCCGTCGACCCGGAGCTCCTGCTCTGCGTGCTGAGCCTCACCGGTCACATCCGCTTCGTGGAGCCCACGCAGGAGGAGAAGGAGTGGATCCCGCAGGGGGCGCCCATCTCGCGGCGCCGTCGTGATGATGCGCCACCGTCGACGAAGCGCGGACGTCGCAGGTCTGCGCTGCGCTCTTCGCACCAGCGGCTCTCGAGCTCCGAGCGCACGCGCATCAAGCGCGCAGCGCAGCGGCTACGGACGCGGACCGAGAGCGGCGGAGGAGAGCTCGCGCCGCGGTCGGTGAGCTCTGCGCGGATCTCGCTGCCCACGGCCGACGCGGCAGTGCTCGTGGCGGAGCAGCACTATCGACGCGGGCGCAAGCTGCTGCGCGAGAACAGGGTCGGGGATGCGGTGATCGCGTTCAAGCGCTCCGTCGATCTCGAGCCCGCCGCCATCGAGTACCGCCTCTACGCGGCGTGGGCGAGCTTTCGCGAGCTGCCCGAGAATCAAGCCGAGCGCATCACGGCGCTCCGTGCCATCGCGCGGCGCGCCTTGAAGGAGAACCCGGACTTCGGCTTCGCCTACTACGTGCTCTCCCACCTCGCGTCGCGAGAGGGAAACGTGGACCAGGCCGAGGAGATGATGCGGCGAGCGCGCAAGCTCGATCCGGACTCCATCGAGGAGGAGAAGCCCCTCCGCATCGCGAAGGGACAGCCGCCGCGTCCACCGCCGCCGCTTCCTCCGAAGGTGCCCACACCGGTCGCGGATCGCACGCCCTCGGGCGCCGTTGCGCTCGCGCCGCCGATGGCCGCGAAGGCCGCGACCCCGAAGCCACCGCCGCCGAAGCCAGCGCCACCGAAGCCAGACTCCCCGGCGATCTACGCAGACTCGAAGGGCGCGATCCAAGGGGAGCGTCCTCTGTCGTCGCCGCAGCTGCCGACGGCCGCGCAGTCGTCGCCCTCCGAGCCGTCCGTCCCGGCGCGTCCAGGACCCAAGCGCCCCGAGTCGGGGGCGTGGTTGACCGAAGGCGCCACCGCACCCCCCTCGCAGGGCGCGATCAGCGTGAAAAAGAAGCCGCGTTCGATCGTGGCGCCAGCGGTGGTGCTCGGACTGGTCGTAGGGGCAGTCGCGGGTCTGGTCGCGCTGGGCGGAGTGACGGACGACGCCCCGGTGGCGCCGAAGCCGTCCGTGACGACACCATCGCAGGTGATAACGGCACCCAAGACAGCAGCAACGCCACCAACGCCTTCGACGACGACGACTTCGACGACGACGCCTTCGACCTCGGCCTCGACAACGACGCCGACCACGACGGCTCCCTCTCCCTCGACCTCCCCCTCGACCTCTCCCTCGACCTTGCCCTCCGCCTCCTCCTCCGGCACCGGGATCGTCGTGGCTCCTCCTCAGTCTCATGGTCGCCGCGTCTTCGTCGACGGAAAGTCGATCGGCGAAGGACCGGGTGAGCTGCAAGCGCCGTGCGGTTCGCATCAGGTTCAGATCGGCTCCGCGGGCATCCCCAAAACGGTGGACATTCCCTGCGGCGGCAAGGTCGAGCTGTAGGAGAGACGCGCGCGGCTTGCGTCGCGCCTGGGGCATGCTTCATTAAGTAGATGAGCCACCCCTTTCGCCACGATCTCGAGGCGGCGCTCGCTCGCATTGATCAGCTGGAGTCCGCGCTCGCGGATTCGCGGCGGCCGATGTCGTTGGGCTCGATGGGCTCGCTCGTATGGGCGCGGGTTCGTGGGCCGCTGATGGTCGGCACGGTGTTCGGCAGCTTGCTCGGCGGTGTCGCGTTCTCGTCGCTGGTCGTCTCCGGGCTCGACGACGACGCAGAGGAGACGAGCTTCGACATGGCGTCCGACATCGCGGAGCTCCACGGCGACATCGCGAGCGTGCGCACCCAGATCGTGACCGTGTCGCCGCGCGGCGTCTCTGCGCTGCAGGTGGGAGACATCGCTTCGGGCAAGGCGGCCGCTCTGAACACAGCGTGCGGCGCGGTCAACGAGACGGTCGCCGTCGTGCTGGACCTCGACATCACCGCGGACGGCAGCGTGTCGCGCGCGCAGGCTCGCGGCCCCGATGTCCTCGCACGATGTACCGAACGCACCGCCAAGACGTGGACCTTCCCGGCATCGGATGGGGCAACACATGCGACGGTGCCCTTCTACTTCCGGCCGAGCATCGCGACCGGCGCTCGACCCGTGCGCGTCGGTCGCGGGGCAAGCGGCGCCGCCTTCGAGGACATGGGCAGCCTCGCCGTCATCTGCACGCCGACCTGCGACACGGTGCTGCTGGACGGCGAGCCCCTGGGGCGCTCTCCGATCCTCGCTCATCCGGCGGCCGTGGGACGGCACCAGCTCAAGCTGATTTCGGGTACCGAGTGGCGCCAGGTCGCGACCGACGTCCACCCGCATCAATTGGCCGAAATTCGCGTGGAGCTAACGGAGCGCCCGGAGGCGGATCCCCTGGGTCCGCCCGAGCCGCGGCCGATGGCGCCGCTGTAGGCAAGGGAGTCGTCCCTGAAATGCGGGCCACGGAAGCGCACGCTCGGTGCGGCGAGTCTTGACCAATTGCATCAAGCTCTGCGACTCTCATTGGCGTAGCTATGGCTAGTGATCCCCCTTTCAAAAGAGGAGGGCGTCTCATCGACGACGATGGAGAGGCGACCAACATCGTCGACCTCGCCCAGGTCCAAAAGGAACTGGGCGCGCGGTCGTCGAACCAGCGCGCCGCGTACGTGGTCGTCATGGCTGGCACCAACACGGGCGAGATGCACAAGGTCGAGGCCGGCGAGATGGTCATCGGCCGCGCAGTGTCATGCACGGTGCGCCTCAACGACGACGGAATCTCTCGTCGCCACGCACGGATCATCTCGGTTGGCGCGCAGGTGATCATCGAGGATTTGCAGAGCGCCAATGGCACCGTCGTCAACAACGACATCATCACCCAGCGCGTCCTGAAGGATGGCGACAAGATCCGCCTTGGCTCCACCACGATCCTCAAGTTCACGTACCACGACAAGCTGGAGGAGCGCTTCCAGCAGGAAATGTACGACGCCGCCCTCCGTGACGGCCTCACCAAGGCGTACAACAAGAAATTCTTCATCGAGCGCTTCGAGACGGAGTTCGCCTACGCGCGCCGACACCGGATGATGCTCTCGCTCCTCATGCTGGACGTCGATCACTTCAAGCGCGTGAACGACAACTACGGACACCTCGCCGGCGACGCCGTGCTCATGAAGCTCGCGAAGATCGCCCAGCAGACCATCCGCACGGAGGACGTGTTCGCGCGCTACGGCGGCGAGGAGTTCTCCGTCATCTGCCGCGGCATCCCCCTGCTCAATGCGGGCATCTTGGGTGAGCGCATCCGCGTGGCGGTGGAGTCCACCATCTTCGAGTACGAGGGTCAGCGCCTGCCCGTCACGATCAGCGTGGGCGTGGCCGCATTGCCCGAGACCCCCGCAGAGACCTCGGCGCAGCTCGTCGCTGCATCGGACGCGGCGCTCTACGAGTCGAAAAAGAGCGGCCGGAACCGCGTCACGCTCAAAGACCTGGCGATCTGACGTGGCTCCCAGGAACGCCGCCGCCAAGCCGGAGGATCCGCAGACCGCCGAGCTGAAGCGCAAGAACCGCATCGCGCTGCTGTCGCTGCTCGCGGGAAAGCTGCTCGGAATCGCGGGCGTCATCCTCACGTTCTCGGACTACAGGTCCGTCGGCGGCGCGATGATCGCTCTCGCGTTCGTCTTCGTGGGTGTCTCCGTCTTCGTGGCCATTGGCTCGTTCCGAAGGCAGAGACAAGAAGAGCTCTCGGACCTCGCGGTGCTCGAGAAGATGGTGCGCGGCGGCACGCTGAAGGATCACCTCCGCGACGTCGAGCAGAAGCTCCGTGCCGAGCACGAAGAGCACACCCGAGAGATCGACCGCAATTCCGGTTCCTAGCGGGCCCGCTTCAGGGAGCGGGTTCAGGCGGAGGCGCGTGTGTCTTGTCGATGGTCGGGACGGTGGGGGCGATGACTCCCCAGTCTGACTTCTTGACCGCGACGGATGCGCTCGGGGCGGGCGGGCCAGCGTTTGCTGCGGGCGCTGCGTTTGCCACGGTTGCTGCGGTTGCGGGCGCGCTTGCTGCACCCGCGGTGGGCGTGGCGCCGGGGCGCGCGATGATCGGGAGCGCGTTCGGTTGAACGGCGGGTATCACGTTCCCGCCCGCGCCGTTCGCACCGTTCGCGCCGTTCGCGAGCGGCAAGGCACCAACGTCGACTCCGCCGGCAACGGAGGCGGGCGGCTGGGGCGCTGCGCTTGGCGGCGCTGTCGCGACCGGTTGCGCCGACTCGAGCGTCGTAGGCGCCGCGGCGGAGACCGCGTTGATGCGCGTTGCGACCACGAAACCAGCGACGGCAACCCCGAGGAGCCCCACGATGCCAAACGCGATCTTTCGCGTCTTTGCTGCGGCGCGGCGGTTCTCGTCTTCGAGCTTCTGGGAGAGGCGCGAACGAGCGTTGGCCACGCTCGGATGGGGCGTGGCGTGCTCGGTCGCGGCAGTCACGGAGACGATCGAGTGGGGAGTCGGCGGAGAGCTCGCGCGCTCGTTGCCGGCCCAGGCGGTGGACGTGAAGCCGTCCGCGACGATCTCTTGCATGTGCGCGGCCGGCGGCATGCTCGAACGACGCGCGCGCTCGCCTGATCCATGCAACGCGGTCAGCGGCACAGCGGCGGACTCGTGGTCCCCGCCGCTTTCACCCGCGCCTCCTGCTGACTGGGGCAAGTTCATCGTGCGCTCGACGCGATCGGCGCCAAAGCCCGGCACGCGTGACGGACGCGGCAGACTGGGCATCTGGGAGAGCGGCGTGACGCCCTTGCCCGGCGTGAGCGAGCCCGGCGGCGGGATCGACACGGACGTCTCGAGGACGACGCCGCGCTCGGTGCCGAGCGTGTAGAGCGCCTGGTTCAGCTCGCGAGCGGTCTGGAAGCGGTCGTTTGGATCCTTCGCCATCGCGCGCTCGATGATCTCGGCGAACGCAGGATCGACGTCGGGCGCGAGCTCCAGCACTGCAGGCGGAACCTCGAGCGCGATCTTGAAGAGGATCTCGTTGAAGTTCTCGCCGCGGAACGGGAGCTTTCCCGTGACGGCCTTGTAGAGCACCACGCCGACTGCGTAGAGATCCGAGCGCGCGTCGATGTCCTTCGCGCCGCGCGCCTGCTCCGGAGACATGTACAGCGGGGTTCCCATCACCGCGCCGGTCGCCGTCATGTGCAGCGACTCATTTTGCTGCGAAGCGAACTTCGACACGCCAAAATCCAGGATTTTCACGGTGTCACGGCCGTGCGTGCCCCTCGAGAGGAACACATTCGCGGGCTTGAGATCGCGGTGGATGATCCCGGCCTCGTGCATGGTGGCCAGGCCGTCCGTCAGCTGGTACGCGACCGTGAGCGCCTCTGCGTCGGGCATGCGGCCCGCCTTCAGACGGGACGCGAGATCCTCGCCGTCGAGGAACTCCATGACCAGGTACGAGTCGCCGGTCGGCAGATCGCCGAGGTCGAGCACGTCGCACACGTACTTGCTGCCGATGCGGGCGGCCGCACGGGCCTCGCGCTCGAAGCGGGCCGCGAGCTCGGGCCGATTCGCGGCCTCGGTCCGGAGCACCTTGATGGCTACGCGACGCGAGATGCGTGTGTTCTCACCCTCGTAGACGGCGCCCATCCCGCCCTCGCCGATCAGGCGAATCACGCGGTACTTGTTGTCGATGACGTCGCCAGGCGAGAAGGACATGGAGCGTGCGGCTTTTTGGGCCTGCCGCGTCTTACAATGCCGACGGCACCGGTGCCACCTCGGACTGGGGCTGAGACACCATTTTGTTCAGTGGCTCGGTGCCTGGGCGCCTGGCGCCACGGTCGGCTTGAAGAGTGGGGCGCCGATGGGGAGGATGACCCGCCCAGCGGCGTTTGCGAGCACCAGCGAGAACGCGATGTAGAGCGAGATGCCCATGAGCGCGACCGTGGCGAGGGCGATCGGGAGGCCGAGCGTGGGCATGTGGAAGACCGCCCTGGCGATGCGCAGGCCGTACAGGAGCACGATGTCCACGAGGAACGCGAAGAGCAGCTTCGAGAAGAAGCCAAACGCGACCGTCATCACGAGGAAGATCACGAGGAACGTGCAGTCCACGGCCAGAACGACCGACTCGTTCGTGGGACGACCGGCCGCCACCTCCGAGAGCCCCCACCAGTTCATGACCCAGTTGAACGAGAAGGTGGTGAGCAGCGTGCCGCCCAGGCCGTTCTTGTTCGCGAAGCTCATCATGCCCGCCAGGAACTGACAGCCCGCGCCGAACAGCAGGCAGAACCACGCCGTCATCCGGATCGCGTCGGGCGTGAACGCCGCCTTCACACCGAAGGCCAGCGGCAGGAGCGACGCACACCCGATCGCGAGACCAAACAGGCCGAGCGCCGTCGGATCCGCGAACGGATTCACGGCGGCTGCCGCGACTGCTGCGGGTGCAGCAACGGGCGCCGGCGAATGCTGCGGCTGCGAAGCGGGGGACTGTTGCATGGTGACCTGCGCGGGGAGCTCGAGCGTGCCGAGCACATCGTCGTGGGGATACGAAGCGGGAGTGGTCATAGGTGCTACTCGTGAGAACGGCGTGTCGCAAGCACGAAGCCAACGACACGCCAGGGTTTCAGAAGGTGAGGTCCAAGGCCGCCTCAGAACGAAAGTCCACCATCGACATCCATGGTTCGCGCGTTGAAGTAGTCGCACTCGAGCGCAAACCTCACGGCCTGCCAGATGTCCTCGGGCACGCCGATGCGCCCGCTCGGGATCATCGCCACGACGGCGTCGCGCGCCTTCTGGTTCATGCCCTTCGTCATCGGTGTCTCGATCATGCCGGGGGCGATCGCCGCGCAGCGCACGCCGTACTGCGCCCACTCGCGTGCCCACGTCAGCGTGTTCGCCGCGATGGCGGCCTTGGCCGCGACGTAGTTCGACTGGCCGCGGTTGCCGTGCCGTGAGATCGACGAGATGTTCACGACGACGCCGGGCTTCTGGTTCTTCTCGACCATGTAAGCGACCAGCTCCTGGGCCATGAACGTGGCGCCGGAGAGGTTCACGCCGATGACGGCGTTCCAGTCCTCGCGCGAAAGCTTCTTGATGGCGCCCGTCTCGCGGTCCTTCTTCACGAGGAGACCGTCGCGGATGATGCCCGCGTTGTTCACGAGGCCGTTGAGCCCACCCATCTGCTCCGCGGCCCAGGCCACGAAGGCCTCGCAGCCGTGGGGATCCGCGACGTCGAGCTTGCGCTTGAAGATGCCGGGCGGGAGCTCGTTCAGCATGCCCTCGTTGACGTCGCCCGCGCACACCTTGGCGCCGGCCTCTGCGAGGCGCTTCACGAAATGCGCGCCCATGCCGGATGCGCCGCCAGTCACGATGATCTTCAGGTCTTCGAGCTTCATCAGTGGTCTTCCTTCCGAATTGTCAGCGCAGAAAACAGCGTCGCATTGGGCGCGAGACGCCCGGCAGGCGAGGCTTCGGGCGAGCACGGAGCGGAACGGACTTCTGTCCGTGAGCACCGCGCAGAGACCGAAGTCTTGTCTGGCGGGATGTCCCGCGCCCAAGGCGATGCTGTTTCAGGCCTTGGCAGCGAACAGGTCCGCGGTGCGCTTGACGGCTTCGAGTGAGAGACGACGCCACTCGCTCGCGAGGGCGGAGGAGTACGCGATGGACTCCTTGGTCATCTTCGCGGCCTCGTCGACCATCAGGCCGGCCTGCTCGGACGTCTTCGCGTCGACCTTGCCGAACTCGGTGAAAACGGCGTTCGTGCGGTTCACGCTCTCCTCGACCGCCTTGGTGAAGAAAGCCTGAACATTGTGCACTTGCGAAGTAAACGTATCAGCCATGGTAGTTCTCCGTGTTGAGCGCCAATCGCCTTTGATTGCCGCGTTGACCCGGCGCAAACTACGTTCGTGAAGTCGACCCGTCAAGGGGATTTATTTTGCAGTGCAGCAATTTATTCTGGATTCACTTCGCACGTGCACCACGCTTCGCGGACTTGCTCGGCTTTCGCTTGCGGACGGACTCGCGCAGCGCCTCCAGCTCCTTGCGGATCGCGGCCAGGTCATCGGCCGTGGCGCCCACGGACGCGGTGGAGGGCGCGGCCTGCGGCGGGCCCTCGTAGTACGGCGGCTGAACATACGGCGGCGGCGGCATGTCCTCGCCTGGCGGCGGCGGCATGGGCTGCTGCTGCATGTGCGGCGGCGGCGGTAAGGGTTGCTGCTGCGCCCATGGCGAGGCGCCGAGCACCATGCGCGCAAGGGCGTTCGTGGCGGAGAAGGGCACCGTGGCCAGCGGCACGTACGGTGAGATCGCCTGCGCCTGCGATCGCGCGCGCATGTAGATTTCCAGGGCCCACGTCATGTAACGACCGAAGAACTCCGCGAGCGCCTCGTCCCCCATGCGGATCAGCTGGATGAGCAACGGCACCGGCAAGAGCTTCGCGCCGCCGCGGCTCTCCAGGATGATCTGCGTGAGCGTGACCTGCGTGAGGTCCGCGCCGGAGGACGCATCCACGACCTGCACGTCCGTGCCCGCGCGGATCTTGTGCGTCAGCTCCTCCAGCGTGACGTAGCGGCTGTCCGCCGTGTCGTAGAGCCTGCGGTTCGAGTACTTCTTGACGATCAGGGGGGCGGCCATGGAGGCGGCGAGTATGGCACGGGATGCGCGCCGAGCAACTGGTTCGCCCCAGCAATGCGCATATGCAGCATTTCGGGCTTCCCTGAATGCTGCAATGCACAATTCGCCTTGACGGGCCCATAGGCACATCGTAAGGAATGGCCGCTTTCGATTTGCTGCACCCGCAACAATCCGAAACCGGCGTCTTGCTCCCCACCGCCGTTGGTGCAAAAGAGACCTCCCCATGATGCATGCCCGCCCTTTCTTGCTGAGCTCGCTCGCTGCTGCGGCCCTCCTCGCGACCGTGTGCGGGGCATGCAGCAGCAGCAGCTCGCGGCAATGCAACGTGGGCGCCGACTGCATCTCCGGCGCGTGCAATGCGGACGGCACCTGCGTTGCCCCGTCTTCCACGGATGGCGGTGGCGACGGCGCATCGGGCGAAGGCGGCCCCGGCGGGGCGGATGGCGGCGGCTCGGTGAAGGATGGCTCGTTCGACTTCGACGCGGGTCCGGGATGCACGGCCAACAAGGATGGCGTGATCACGCACGACGAGGTCCCGCTCGGCCCCGGCCTGAAGGCCACCTTCCTCATCGCCACGAACGAGACCATCGACACCGCGGGCACGAACAACGGCGATGGCACGTTCACGTGGGACTTCACGGGCAAGCTCGCCTCGGATCAGTCCGGGTTCGTGCAGACGCTATCGCCCAAGGGCACGTACTGGGCAAAGGACTTCGCGAAGGCGACGTATGCATCCAAGCTCTCGCAGGAGGACACGCTGCTCGGCGTGTTCGAGTACGGGGCCACCACGCTCTCGCTCCTTGGCGACGTGTCACCCACCACGGGCGGCGCAAAGGACACGGAGCTCACGTACGACACGCCCATCCCGATCCTGAAGTTCCCGTTCAAGAAGGACGACGCGTGGAAGACCACGTCCAACGCTGGCGGCACCTATCAGGGCACGACGATCGCGGCCATGTACTACACGGAAACATACGACACGACCGTCGACAAGACGGGGACGGTGAAGACGCCGTTCGCGACGTTCCAGGCGCTCCGCGTCGCCACGCTGCTCACCCAGGACGTGAACTTCATCACGTACCACACCATCACCATCACGCGGACGTACGCCTGGGTGACGGAGTGCTACGGGACGATCGCGAAGGCGACCTCCACGTCCGCGTCTTCCTCCGTCACCACGCCCACGGCTCCTGCTGTCGACTTCACGCAGTCCGCTGAGCTGATGAGGATCTCGCAGTGAGCGTGAGGGGGAATTTGCGGTTCTTTGCGACGCGGGCATTTCTCCTCGTCGCGTTCGTCGTCCTCTTGCCGCTCGTCGCGGGGTGCATGTCGTTTCATCAAGGTTCTATGCCGGGGGAGCCGAAAACAGCCACGTTCGCGAACGTGGAGGGCGCGCGCGTGCGCTTTCTGGACAGCGGGGGTGAGAAGCCCGCCGTGGTCCTCATCCACGGGTTCGCTTCGTCGATCGAGGCGTGGGGGACGGTCATCCCCGAGCTTCTGAAGGCACACCGCGTCCTCGCGCTGGATCTGAAGGGCTTCGGATGGACGGATCGTCCCGAGGGTGACTACTCACCTGCCGCGCAGGCGCGCATCGTGCTCGGCCTCATGTCGCAGCGCGGGATCGATCGCGCAGCGCTCGTCGCCCACTCATGGGGCTCTTCCGTCGCGCTGCAGGTCGCCATGCAGAAGCCGGAGGCCGTGACGCGCATGGCCATGTACGACGCGTGGGTCTACGAGGCGCAGCTGCCTGCGTTCTTCCACTGGTCGCGCGCGGACGGCGTCGGCGAGACGCTCTTCGGCCTCTATTACAAGGAGCGGCCGGCAGAGAAGATCTCGCTCGCGTTCTTCGACAAGAGCTACGTCACCGAGGAGCTCGTGGAGTCGGTCGAGAACGCGATGGATCGCCCCGGCACGGTGGCCGCCGCGCTCGCCGCGGTGCGCGGTCAACGCTACGCGCACGTGGAGCACAAGTACCGCAAGGTGCAGAAGCCCACGCTGCTGATGTGGGGCCGCGAGGACACCGTCACGCCCGTCGCGTTCGGCGAGCGACTCGCGCGCGACCTGCCCAACGCGCGGCTCGAGATCTACCCGCGCTGCGGACACTTCCCCATGCTGGAGGCCAAGGAAGCCTCCACGCGCGAGCTCGTCGCGTTCCTGAACGAGGTCGACGCGCCCGAGCCGGTCGCACCGCCCGCGACGCCCGGAGCGGGAACGAACGGCGCTGGCAACGGCGCACCGATCCCGAAAGAGCCGGATTGATGCGCGCATCGCCCTCGAAGCCAACGCTGCGCGGGCTCACGTTCGCGGGGGTGCTCGCTTCCATGACGTGCGTCGGGGGAGTCGCCTCCGCCACGGGCTTCACCGACATCGGTGATGACATCGTGGCGCGCGACAAGGCGGAGGTGAAGCTCGACGGCTACCTGCGCACGCGTGGCAACGCGTATGGCAACCTGGACCTGGATCGCGGTCCCACGCCGTCCGGGCAGGTGCTCTTCCCGGTGTCGCAAGCGGATCCGAACGCGCAGTGGCTCACGCACTGGGACATGCGCCTGCGCACGGATGTCGCGATCTACGCGCCGGGGCAGATGCTCGCCGTGAAGGTGCGGATGGATGCGCTCGACAACCTTGCGCTCGGCAGCCTGCCCAACGGCTCCCCCGCGGCGTCCACCACGCAGAGCTCGCCGACGCAGGCGCTCGCCCTGAAGCGCGCCTATGGTGAGGTGCTCCTTCCTTTCGGCATCCTCGCGGCGGGTCGCATGGGCAGCCACTGGGGTCTCGGCATCCTCACCAACGGCGGGGACTGCCTGGACTGCGACTCGGGCGACGCCGCGGATCGCATCGCGCTCGTCACGCCGCTCGCCGGCCACATCTTCGCGCTCGCGTACGACTTCAGCGCCATCGGACCGCTCTCCGGAACCACCACGAACCCCGCGCACACCGTGGACGTGGAGCCTTCGGTGGATGTGCGGACGATCACGTTCGCGGGGCTCCAGTACAAGGACGAAGAGACGCGCAACCGTCGCCGCAAGGCGGACAAGAGCACGGCGGAGTACGGCGCGTACGTGTCGCATCGCTGGCAGAACAACGACATCCCGGCCTCGTATCTGTCTGTCGCGTCGCCGGTCGCTCTGAACTCCGCGCAGGTGATGCATCGTGGCTATCAGGCGACCGCGCTGGACGCGTGGGGCCGGCTCACGCTCCCGGGCGGCCGCGTGGAGGCGGAGGTCGTGTACCTGCTCGCCTCGGTAGATCAGCCGTCGCTGCTGCCCGGCGCGCTCTTGAAGAGCGGCGTGACCAGCCACCAGCTGGGCGCGGCCGTGCAGAGCGAGATCGGTCGTCCCGAGGATCGCTTCGGCTTCGGCGTGGACGCTGGCTACGCGAGCGGCGACAACGCGCCAGGCATGGGCGTGAACACGCCGCCGAACGCGACGCAGCCGAAGGCCGGTGATCTGGATGGTCCACAGTCGAACGGCACGTCCGATCGCACGGTGGACAACTTCCGCTTCCACCCGGACTTCCGCATCGACCAGATCCTCTTCCGCGAGATCATTGGCACGGTGACGGACGCTGCATACCTTCGTCCGCACGTTCGCGCGCGCATCGCGGGCTTCACCAGCTCCGCGCTCGTGGCCACGCTTGCGGGCATCGGCTCCACGGCCATCTACTCGCAGTCCACGCCCGGCGGCGCGAAGCCGCTCGGAATCGAGCTCGATCCGCAGATCGCGTACGTGGCGCGCGAGGGCTTCTTCGCCGCTATCGAGGGCGGCGTACTCTTCCCGCTCGCGGGCCTCGACAACCCTGATCTCCACAAGAACGCGAAGCCTGCGGCGCTGGGCCGCGTTCGCCTCGCGTACAGGTTCTGACCATGATGACCAGGAACCACCTCTTCTCTCTCGCGCTGACCACGCTCGGCGTGTCCGCGCTCGCCAGCTGCGGCGACAACCAGACGAACCAGGAGCACGCGGACTACGACGGCGGCGCACCTGCCCCGCTCGCGTGCACGCCGAACCTGGACGGCAAGATCGAGGCGAAGGAGCTGCAGGCCGCGTTCGGCATCCCGCTCTCCTACCTGTTCTCCCCGCCGGGCAAGGGACGCACGGTGGACCTTGCGGGAAAGCCGGACGCGCAGGGCCACCTCACGTGGGACTTCGCGATCGACTACGCGGACGACCAGGTCGTTCACACGCAGGCCACGGCGATCAAGGGCAAGTGGTACGCGGCGTCGTTCCCGGACAGCGCGTTCGTGGTGCCCTCGGACGCCGCGGCGCGCGTCGAGGGCGTTTACGTGTATGATACAAGTGGTTACCACCTGCTCGGCCTGGCGTCGTTCATCGAGAACCCCACGGAGGGGAAGACGCTCTACGTCTACGATTCACCGGTGGACATCTTTCGCTTCCCGATCGCGCCGGGCCAGTCGTACACGAGCGTGGGTAACGTGAAGAACGCGATGGTGCGTGGCCTTCCGTACGCGGGAAGGGACGCCTACCTGGTCAACGTGGACGGCGCGGGCACCATCGCCCTTCCGTCGATCACCTTCTCGCAGGCGCTCCGCGTACGCACCACGCTGACGGCGACGCCCACCGCGGGTATGGCGCAGACGACGCGCCAGACCTCTTTCCTGTTCGAGTGCTTCGGCGAGGTGGCGCGCGCCACGGGCCAGCCAAACGAGACGCAAGACAACTTCACCAACGCCGCCGAGGTTCGCCGCCTCGGACTTCTGCCGTAGCCTGCCGTAGCCTGTAGACCCGAAGGAGCAATCCGATGGCCATCAATGCATGGGAACTGTGGAAGAAGGGCTTCGACGCCTGGGAGAACGAGACGGCGAAGTTCCTCGAGAACGTGATCCGTAGCCCGCTCGTGCTCGGCCCCAGCGGCGCGTTGATCACCGGGATCATGAAGGCGAAGACGGCGGGCGACAAGGCGAAGAACGTGGTCCTCGGAATGGCAGGCCTCGCGACGCGCAGTGATCAGGAGCGCGTGCTGCATGCATTGAACAGGCTCGAGAGCCGCCTCATGGATCTGGAGGAGCGCCTGGAAGATCGAGCCACGCGTGAGGAGCAGGCGAAGAAGACGTTGAATGGCGCTGCACAGCCGGCGCTCGAAGCACGGAACTGAGAGAGGTCACGATCATGGACATCACGCCGTTTCTGGAGATGAAGCCCGCGCCGCGCGCAGTGTTCGACTCGCTCGCCGAGCGCAAGGACAAGACCCGCTTCCACGTGCCCGACGGCAAGGGCTCCTGGACGAAGGTCACCTGGGGTGAGTTCGCGGACGAGATCCGCGACATCGGCCTCTTCCTCCACGGCGAGCTCGCGAACGAAGACCGCGCGTGCATCTACGCGCCGAACCGCGTGGCGTGGGCAAGCGCGGCGCTCGCGATCCAGGCGGCCGGCGGCGTGATCGTCCCGATCTACCCGGCGTCCACGACGGAGGGCGCTGCGTACGTTGCCTCGCACTCGGACGCGAAGGTGATCTTCGTAGATACACCGGCGCTGCTCGGGCGGCTGCTCGAGGCGTGGTCGAGCCTCACGCAGGTCTCGAAGATCGTCACGCTCGATGACGGCCTGGATGCAGAGCGCGTGCGCGAGAGCCTGGCGGCGAAGGGCGTGACCGTTCCTTCGAAAGAGGACGTCGAGAAGCGCGTCATCGGCTGGAGCCGCGCCCGCGAGATCGGCGCGCGCAAGCACGCAGAGGACGCGAACGGCTTCGAGAAGATGCTGCACGCCGTCTCGATCGAGCAGCTCGGCATGATGCTCTACACGAGCGGCACAAGCGGCAACCCGAAGGGCGTACCGCTCACGCACAAGAACGTCGCCGTGAACGGGCTGGACTGGCTGAAGTGCAACGGCCCGCTGCTCTTCGAGAACATGGTGGACGTGCTGTGGCTGCCCATGAGCCACATCTTCGGCTTCGGCGAGATGTGCCTGGGCAACACCCTTTGCATGGAGACCTACCTCTCCGATCCGGTGAGCTGTCTCAAGCAGCTGCCGGAGCTCAAGCCGCACGTCTTCATGAGCGTGCCGTCGCACTGGGAGAAGCTCGCGCACCTGTCGATGCACGAGGCCACGCCCGAGGCGCGCCTCAAGAAGTTCGTGGAGACCACGGGCGGCCGGCTCAAGTTCTGTCTGTCTGGCGGCGCGGGCTTGAAGCGCGAGGTGAAGGACTACTTCTATGCGGGCGGAGTGCTCATCATCGAGGGCTACGGCCTCACCGAGACCTCGCCCACGCTCACGCTCAATCGCCCGGACGCGTTCCGCTTCGACACGGTGGGCAAGCCGTTGCCGAGCGTGGAGCTGAAGCTCGCGGAGGACGGCGAGATCCTCGCGCGCGGCGCGAACGTGTTCCGCGGTTATCACAAGGATCCGGCCGCGACGAAGGAGGCGTTCACAGCCGACGGCTGGTTCCAGACCGGCGACGTGGGTCGCTTCACGGATGACGGCTTCCTGCAGATCATCGATCGCAAGAAGGACATCCTGGTCACTGCTGGCGGCAAGAACGTGCCGCCTGCGAACATCGAGATCCGGTTCGCGGACGATCCGCATTTCGCGCACGTGGTGGTCTACGGCGAGGCGAAGAAGTTCCTGGTCGCCGGCATCTGGCTGAACGAGGCCATGATCGTGGAGACGCTGAAGACGCGCGCCGTACCGGAGCCCGAGCAAGCAGCTGCGCGCGCACAGCTCGTCGAAGGCGGCGTGGCGAAGGTCAACGGGAGCCTCGCAAGCTACGAGTCGATCAAGAAGTTTCACATCATGTCGAGCCCGTTGACGGTGGAAGCGGGCCTCCTCACGGCTTCCTTCAAGGTTCGGCGCAAGAAGGTGTATGAAGCGTTCAAGGCCGAGTTCGAAGGCCTGTACGACACCAAGTCCTAGGGAGGTCCGCCGTGTTCGGAGGAGGAGAAGGAGCGAAGCGCATCATCAACCTGCTGGGCCTTGCCGCGCGCAAGAAGCCCGAGGTCGGCATCACGCCGTCGGACGTCGTGTTCTCGGAGAACAAGTGGAAGCTTCTCCGTTACCGCCGCCCCGAGGGCAAGCCGGTGCGCTTCGAGACCCCGCTCCTCCTCGTTCCTTCGCTCATCAACCGTCACTACGTGATGGACCTGGTGCCGCAGAAGAGCATGGCCGAGTGGCTCGTCGCGCAGGGACATGATGTATTCTGCATCGATTGGGGAACACCCGGCCCCGAGGATCGCTACCTGACGTTCGACGACATCTGCGATGGCTACCTGGGTCGCGCGCTCCGCGTCACGAGTAAGATGGGCGGCGCAACGCCAGGTCGTCGCGGCAAGGCGAACGTGCTCGGCTACTGCCTCGGCGGAACGCTCGCGGTGATCCATGCGGCCGCAGAGGCGCGCCCAGCAGGCAACAGAATTGCGTCGCTTGCGCTGCTGGCGGCGCCCGTTGCGTTCAGGGACGACAGCGTGCTCGCGGCGTGGACGCAGAACCCGACGTACGATCCGGGCGCGATCGTCGACGCGTTCGGCAATGCTCCGTGGCAGCTGCTGCAGGGCGCGTTTCAGATGCTGCGGCCCACGCTGACGCTCGCGAAGACAGTCCATATGGTGGACCGCGCGTGGAACGACGAGTTCCTGGACGGCTTCCTCGCGCTGGAGGCATGGGGCAACGACAACGTGTCGTTTCCGGGCCAGGCGTTCCGTCGCTACATCGAGGAGCTCTATCGCAAGGACGCGCTCATGGAAGGCACGATGCGCCTCTCAGGCAGGAGCGCGCGGATGGAGGACATCCACTGCCCGGTGCTGGCGGTGAGCTTCGAGCACGACAACATCGTCCCGTGGAAGAGCGCGGCGGTGCTGGTCGATCGCATCGCATCGAAGGAGAAGCTGCACGTGAAGCTGCCGGGAGGCCACGTGGGAGCGGTGGTGTCGAAGTCAGCGGCGAAGGGCCTGTGGCCGATGCTGTCGAACTTCTTCGTGAACTGCGAGACGCCGACGACCTCGACCTCGACCTCGACCCCGACCTCGACCCCGACCTCGACCTCGACCTCGAACGTTCCCCCTCCCCTTCACCTTCGCTCGAACGGCTTGAACGGGCATGCCCAGAAGTCTCTGAAGCCGCTGAAGACTCTGAAGACCCTGAAGGCCCGCGCGTCGACGCGCACCGCCAAGACGAAGACGGCGAAGAAGGTCCCCGCCAAGAGAAAGTCGGCATCGACCAAATGAAGAAGCTGGTCGCGGGACTCACCATCGCTCTTGCCGTCATGGGGATCACCGCTGAGGCAAGGGCGGCGGGCACCACCGAGACCTTCACCGTGTCGGGGCATGCGACGGATCTGTTCGTGCCTAGCGCACCGCAAGCGAAGGCGGGGCTCGTGCTCATGCTGCATGGGTGCTCGCAGAACGCGCAGGACTTCGAGGCGGCGACGCTGATGAATGATCTGGCTGAAAAGCAGGGCTTCTACGTCGTGTGGCCCACGCAGCCGTCGTCTCACAATGCGGGGAAATGCTGGAACTGGTTCGACCCACTGAGCCAGGCGCGCGGCGCGGGTGAGCCGGCGGAGCTCGCGGCGATCGTGGACGAGGCGAAGAAGCGCCACACCATCGACGGGGCTCACGTCTATGTCGCGGGCATCTCCGCGGGCGGCGCGATGGCCGCGGTGATGGGCGCCACCTATCCCGACGTGTTCGCGGCTATCGGTGTGGGCTCGGGCCTGGAGTATCAGGCGGCTGACTCCGTCCAGAGCGGGCTCGCCGCCGAAGGCTCAGGCGGGCCGAATCCCGTCGCGCAGGGCGACGCGATCTTCGCAGCGATGGGGACGCACGCGCGCGCGATGCCGGTGATCGCGTTCCACGGCACGTCGGACGGCACCGTCGCGATCGTGAACGGACACCAGGTGATCGCCTCGTACACGCGCGCGGACGCGGACGCGCTCGGCCTCGCGTCGCTCGCAGCGCCGTCCACGGTCACGAGCCAGGTCGACGGCGGGCGCGGCTACTCCACGGAGACCACGAACGGCCCCGACAACGCGCCGCTCCTCGTGGGCGTGTGGGTCACGGGCATGGACCACGCGTGGTCCGGCGGCGTGAAGGGTGCATCCTACACGGACTCCGACGGCCCCGACGCCACGGGCATCATGTGGTCGTTCTTCAGCGCGCACTCACTCACGGCGCCCACGGGCAACGTCGCGCCAGACGGCGGCGTCATCGGCAAAGGCGACGGCGGCGGCAGCGGGGGCGGAGGTGGCGGAGGAGGAGCGGGTGCGGACGGTGGCGGAGGTGCCGGCGGCGGCAACACGGACGCGGATGGCGGCACGGGTGGTGGCGGACCGTCCGGTGGCTGCGCGACGGCAGGCGATCGCGATCTGTCGCTCGCGATGTTTCTTCCGCTCGCCCTCGCAGCCCTCGCCGTGCGCGCGCGACGACGCCGCTGAACGAACGCCACGTATACATTGCGTATACGCTGCGACCTCGCTGACGGGTTTTTGGCCACTATTGCGCTCAAAACCGCGGAAGACGAGGCAGTCACTGCGTATACCATGGCAGCTCGCTTGGCGCCCAGGAGCAAACGATTGGCGGAAAACTGGCTGCTGACCCGGCCGGGCGCGGTCAAGACAACGCCCATGCGCTTCTCGCCTTCTTCTTTGCGTTCTCTTTCTGGCGCCGCCGTGTGCGTCGCTTCCGTGCTCTTCGCGACGGTTCTTGCGGCCGGGTGCAGCGCCACCGCCGAGCCCGCGGGCGCTTCGTCGCCCGATGGTGGCGCGACGACTGACGACGCCGGTGGGATCGCTCCGGTCATGCCCTTCGTGTGCAACGTCACGACCTGCAAGGGGTGCTGCAACGCCCACGGCTACTGCGTGGACGGCAAGAGCACGACGGCGTGCGGCGTGGGGGGCGAGAGCTGCCAGAGCTGTCCCGAGAAGCAGAACGCGACCGCCACCTGCGACGCAAAACGCACCTGCGGTTTCACCTGCGACGCAGCGTTCACGCAGGCGGGCAACGTGTGCGTCATCGGTGGGAACGGCTGGACAGCGGAGCCGGCTCCCACGGCGACCGACCTCGAGGCGGTGTGGGGCAGCTCGGCGAGCGACGTCTACGCCGTGGGCAAGGGCGGAACGATCTTCCACTCCGCAGGCAAGGGAGCATGGACAGCGCAGTCCGACGCCGGCGAGGATCTCCACGGCGTGTGGGGAAGCGGCAGCGGCGACGTCTACGCAGTCGGCGGGACGGGCACCATCATCCGCTCCACCGGCGATGGGAAGTGGAAGGCCGTGTCCGTGACCAACGACGATCTCTACGGGGTCTTCGGTACCGGCAGCGGCGATGTCTACGCCGTGGGCAACCACGGCACCATCATGCATTCGACGGGTGACGGGAAGTGGGTCGTGCAGACCAGCGGCACCAGCGAGCCGCTCTACTCTGTCTGGGCGAGCGCGAGCAACGACGTCTACGTCGCCGGTAGAAATGGAATTCTCCACTCCACCGGCAACGGCAAGTGGACACCCCAGGGCACCGTCGGCTACCGCACGTCGATCTGGGGACTCGGCAGCACCGATATCTACTCGCCCGGATTGGGCGTGGGCAGCGAATACGTGATGCACTCGACCGGTGATGGCACGTGGACCGACACGGGCTCCGAATTCGACCACATCTGGGGCTCCGGAAGCACCAACCTCTACGCGACCAACGTGGTCAGCATTCTCCATTCGACCGGCAACGGCACCTGGACCGATCTGAACGTGAAGACGGGCGCCGAGACGTTCTACGGCTTGTGGGGAAGCGGTGCTGGCGACGTCTACACGGTCGGCTCGAAGGGCAGCATCCTGCATCTCCATCCGTGAGCTCTTGACCGCGACGCAAAGAATGTATGATCGGCCCGATGGAGCGCTGCGGCGACATCGGCGAATTTTTGGACGCACCGATCGGCAAGTATCTCGTCGGCGGTACGTGGCTCTACTTCTACCCGACACCGTCGGTGTCTGGCTTCGTCCTCTGGGGGCGCTTGAATGAGGCCGACCTGCAGGAGACGGTCCGGATCACTCCGCACGTCCACCGCTTGGCCGTGCAGCCGCACGTCGCGTTCATCGACGCGCGCCGCGTCGAGCGCGTGGACACGGCCGCCTTCGCGGTGGCGAGCGGCTACCTGCGGGCGCACCACCAGACGCTCCGTGCAGCGATTTCGCGCCTCGCCGTGGTCTACACGCCTGGCGTGATGGGCTCCATTGCGGCCGGTTTCTTCCGGCTCGTGAAGGCCCCCTACCCCGTCGAGATCTTCGAGACACCGCTCGATGCGTGTGCGTGGCTCGGAATCGAAGACGCTCATGCGCTCGTGACGGAGCTTGACCAGTTGCACACCGCTGCGGTTGGCACCACGCCATTCCTGCGCGAGCTTCGCGCGTTCCTGCACGCACACGTCAGTGACGCGACGCTCCCCGTGGCCGCGCGCGCGCTCGGGATCTCGGAGCGGAGCTTCCAGCGACGCCTCGCCGATCACGAGACGGGATTCTCCCACGAGCTCGCTCAGGCACGTGTGCGCGCGGCGCAGAGCCTGCTCGTGGACACGGACGCGAGCCTCACGCAGATCGCGTTCGCCGTGGGATGCACGTCGCTCCATCAGTTCAGCAAGACGTTCCGCAAGGTCACGGGCGAGACACCCACACAATGGCGCGAACGCCACGAGACCCGGCCGCTCTGACCAGGTTCAGGGCGAAGACAAGAGCTGGTCGATCTCCGCGCGCAGCGCCGGATCGTCCGGTTTCACCGCGCTCGGATATGCCGCGACCACAGCTCCGGTCTTGTCGACGAGGTACTTGTGGAAGTTCCACTTTGGCTCGCCCTTCGCCTGCGCGAGGAACAGGAAGACCGGGTTGATGCCATCGCCCTTCACCTTCGACTTCGAGAAGAGCGGGAACGTCACGCCGTAGTCGTGCGATGTGAACCTGGCGATCTCCGCGTCGGTGCCCGGCTCCTGCGCACCAAAGTCGTTCGACGGGAAGCCAAGGAGCACGAACGGCTTGCCCTTCAGGGACTCGCTCAACGCTTGAAGACCCGTGTACTGCGGCGTGAAGCCACACTCGGACGCGGTGTTCACCATCAACGCCACCTTGCCGCGATACTCGGAGAGCGCCTGCAGCTTGCCATCGAGCGTGCGCGCGTTGAGATCGTAGACCGTCGCCGTGCGCAGGGTCGACGTCGAGGCCAGGGGCGAGGGCGCGGGCGCATTCGACGTCGAGGTTGTCTCGTTCGTCTTGCATGCGAACAGCGTCAGGACCGCGAGCACTGCAAGACCACTCTTCGCGTGCGACATGCGTGGATCGTACAGGCAGTCCGTGTTGGAATGAACGCACGCCATGCCCTTTTTCACGTCGAAGCTCATGAGCTCCGTCCGCGCATCTTCCCTCCTCGCGACCATGCTCGCGCTTGCCCCGCTCTCTGCACTGCCCGGATGCGGTGGGCCACCTGCGATGGGCGCCCGTCCTCCTGCGAGCGCGCCTCCCGACGCAGGTGGCGTTGCACACACGCAGGGATTTTTCCCTGGAAAAGGCGGCGTTTCTCTCTTCGAGCAGGCCTGGCGCCCCGCCCAGGGTGAGCCGCGCGCGACGTTCGTGATCATGCACGGCCTGCTTGATCACTCGAGCCGCTACGACGAGCTCGCGCGCTCGCTGGTGGCGAATGGCGTCGCCGTTCACGCCTTCGATCTGCGCGGTCACGGCCACTCCGCGGGTGTGCGCGTGGGCGTGGACTCGTTCGACGACTACGTCGACGACCTGGCTGCGTTCACTGAGCGCGTGCGCCATCAAGAGCACGACGTTCCCGTCTTCGTGATGGGTCACAGCATGGGCGGCGCGATCGTGACACTGTACGCGCTCGACAGAAAGCCGCAGCTCGCAGGGCTGATCCTGTCTGGGCCTGCGCTGCACGCGAACGTGGACGGAGGGAAGATCGCGGGGACCAAGGTCGTCGCCAGCCTGTCGCCCAACGCGGGCGTGTTCAAGCTCGACATCGACAAGTTCTCGCGCGACCCGAAGGTGATCGCGGACTGCAAGAGCGACCCAATGGTCTACACGGACGGCGCACCGGCGCGCACCGCGAAGGAGCTCCTCGCGGCCATGGAGAGCATCGAAGAGCGCATGGACGACGTCTTCGTCCCGCTCCTCATCCTGCACGGCGAGGACGACGAGGTGACGGACCCAAACGGCAGCCGCTCGCTCTTCGAGCGCACGAAATCCAGCGACCGCACGCTGCGCATCTACCCGAAGCTCGTGCACGACCTGGTCCACGAGCCAGAGAAGGGCCGGGTCATCACGGACATCAACGAGTGGACCGTCACACACGCGAAGGCCATCGAGGAGCGCGCAGCAGCACAAAAGAAGCCTCTGCGCGCGGGCGAAGCGAAATAGCGTCACAGTAAGGCTGGCCCAGGCGACATAGATGCCATGACGGTCCGGCGCAGGCTCCTCTCACTGTCCCTCACGACGCTCGCCCTTCTGGCCGCGCTCTCTGCCGGTGAGGGATGCGGTAGACGCGGAGCTTCTCCAATGGTCGCGACCACGCCCATGCGTACGCGCGACGCGGGCAGCGCGACCGAGCGCCCACGTGCCGAGCGCGTGCTGCGCGAGGTCAATCGCGAGCAGGCGTGCCAGGGCGACCACGCGCTCCGCGAGCAAGAGGCGAACCTGGTCCAGGTGCGCGCGTGGCAAGCGGAGAACGCGACGCTGTCACCGGACGAGGGTGGCTTCTCCGACTATCGCGTCAGCTCGAAGGTTCGGTGCGAGGTCGCCGAGAACAACGTGGAAGATACATTGAAAGCGATCCTCGCACAGAGCGCGCCCGCGCCGAAGGTCCTCGCACGCGGCGCCCACTGGGACGGCAACAGCGAGCCGCTCTTCCTGTCCAAGGTGAACGAGCGGTTCCGGCTCACTGCTGACGAACGACGCGCGCTGGGGAAAAATGGCTTCTTCGCGAGCGACCGCATGGTCGCGGACTCGTACGGCTCCGCATTCCACGACGTATTCCAGTCGGAGCTGCCGGTGTTCATCTCCATGGACGCGCTCTTCCAGGCCGTGTTCGCCGCGCACGACGGGCTCCTGGCCGACATCGAGGCCGGGCGCCTCCTGCCTGCCCTCTCCGAGCTGCTCGCGCGCATGTCGTGTGCGCTGCCCGACGCGGCAAAGAGCTACCCGGAAGAGACGGCGCACGACCTGGACGTTTACCTCACCGTAGCGCGCATGCTGCTGCACCAGACGGACAGGGCGGTCCTGGGCGACGCCGACGTGGACGACGAGGCGCGCGCGCTCGCGACGCTGGCCGAAGAGGGAACCAGCATGCGCGGCGCAGACGGCACAGACCCAGTGGTGCTCTTCGGGCGACCGCGCGTGATCGACTTCACGCAGTACACGCCGCGCGGACACTACGCGTCGTCGCCGCTGATGCTGGACTCGTACTTCCGCACGGTGATGTGGCTCTCACGGCTGGAGCTGAACGTGAAGACGCGGGGCGGTCAGTCGAGCCAGCCAGGCGCCTCACCCGATCGCTCGGAGACGCCGCGCGAGGCACAGCTGGCGCTCGCGCTCACGGATCTCGCGGACCGAAGCGGCGCGCTGCCGCTGATCGAGACGATGGATCGAGGGTTTTCCCTGCTCGCCGGCAAGCGCGAGGACCTCGGTGTTCACGATGTGCTCGCGCTCCGCAAGAAGGCGGGCATCGACGGCCAGTTCGACACCGGGGCGGGGAGGAAGCTCACCGCCGCGATCGGCGACGATTTCAAGCGCACGGCGCGGCTGCATTTCATGCCACAAGGCGTGACGGACCTCCCGGCGATCATGACGTTGCTGGGGCCGCGCGTGACGCCAGATGCGGCGGCGCTGAGGCCGCTCGTCCACGACGAAGTCATGGATCGTTACATGGTGACGCCGATGGACATCGGCTTCATCGTTGGTCACGACCGCGCGCGAACGTACATGGGCAACGAGCTCTCCGCGTTCCCAGGCCTGGGTGCGGCGCTCAATCGGTCACGCGCGGAGCTCACCGCATCCAGCAGCACCGGTGACGATCTCTATGGCGCGTGGCTTCGCGCGGCGCGCGCGACCGCCGAGCCGCAGGGTGAAGGCGCATTTCCGTCGTTCACGACGACGGACGCCTACAGGGACATGAAGATGAACACGGCGGTGGCGGCGTTCGGACAGATCCGGCACAACCATGTGCTGCTCGCAGGCCAGGCGTACGACGCCTACGGCTGCGAGATCCCCGATGGATACGTGGAGCCGGCGCCGAAGGTGCTGGACGCGCTGATCGCCTACGCCGCACGCGGACAGGCAGCGATGGACGGACTGGACGCGACGCGCATGAGCGGTGGCCACGCGTACTTCGAGAAGCTGTCACGCGTGCTCCGCGCGCTGCGGGTGATCGTCGCGCGCGAGCTCGCGGGTGAGCCGCTGCGGCCGGAGGAGAGGCGCTTCCTCTCGCTGGTGGCCGAGTACGTCCCGCGCGACCCCATGTGCATGGATAGCTGCGCGCCGCCGCACTACTCGGGCTGGTGGTTCGACCTCCATCCGAAGCGTAAGGACGGCCTCTCCGACCCGTCGTTCGTCATCGACTACTACACGTCGACGAACCTGCAGGCCGCGGCATACCTGGGCGCGGAGAAGCCCGTGATGGGGGTGTTCGTGGTGGATCAGGGCGGACCGCCGCGCGCGTACGTGGGTCCGGTCGCGCGCGCGTTCGGGCAGCCTGGGCCCATCGCCCCGCGGCTCACGGACGCGGATGCGCCGCGCCTGCCCACGCACACAGCTCCGTGGCGCGCTTCGTACGAGGTCAGGGGTCCCACCGAGCCGCCGCTCCTGGTGAAGGCAGACCGCCCCACCATCAAGAGAGGCGACAAGGAGGAGAGCTGGAACCTGGAGCTCACGAGCACGCGCGACCTCGGCGCCGTCGCCGTGACCATCCTGGACCACCACCGCCGCAAGCTCGCGACGATCGAGAAGCCCGTCGGAGTGAAGGGCACGAAGTTCACGTTCCGCGTGCCGCGAGACCGCGACGTGAGCGGCATGTTCGTCCGCGTCGACGGCAAGGACTTCGGCTGGGTGCCGCCGAAGGAAAAAGAAATCTTCGATGGCCTCACCTTCGCCCTCGGCCCCATGCGAGCAGACCTCGAGAAGCAGAGAGCAAAAGAGGCCGCTGGCGACTGATTGGTGGGTGTGAACCGCGGTTCCCGTGAACGGCGCGTCGTGAACGGCGGAGTGTGAACGGCCACGATCGGCAGTGATTTACGGCCATTTCGCGTGCGCGTGAGCGGCACGATGCTTGAATGAAGAGCGGAGATGCTCACGCGAACGTTCACGATCCTTGCGTTCGTCTTCCTCGCCGTCCTGTCTGGTTGCAAGCATGGCGGCGGGGGCAAGGCGCTCGCGGAGGGGGCGCTCATCGCAGCTGCGGTCACCGCGGAGGCGGTCGCCCATGCCTCGCGCGAGTCGTCGAGCGGCTCGAGCTACACAGCTCCCGATCCGCCGCAGGACCCGGACCCCGAGCCGCCGCCGCTCCCGCCGTTCGACGAGACCGAGGCGCGCGCCGAGCTCCGCAACGCTGACGTCAGCCCCTGCATCCCCGCTGCGGACACCAAGGTCCACGCGCGGGTGACGTTCGTGCCCGAAGGCCCGGTCGCCCAGGTCGTGGTGGACGAGCCACGTGATCTCCCGGAGCCGCTCTCGCGCTGCGTTGGCCAGGCGCTGTCGTCCGCGCATGTGTACGCGTTCCAGGGCGGCGAAGTGACGACGACAATCTCGCTCACGCTCCGCGCGCGCTAGCCCGCCCCGCCTCTCGTGGGCGACTCAGGGCCGCTTGGAGACTCAGGGTCGCTTGGACCGCGGGAGCTGACCGGTGACGCCCTTCTTCATGGGCCACGTGATCGGCGGCGGCGGGAACGCGGGCCGCGCGAGCAAGTAGCCCTGGCCATAGTGCGCGCCCGAGGAGCACACGGCGTCCAGCTCTTCGGCGGTCTCGATACCCTCCGCGACGACCAGCGCGCCGAGATCCGTGCACAATACAACGATGCCGCAGACCAGCTTGTAGAGCCGCGTGTCCTTCACGAGCCCCGCGATGAGGTCGCGATCGAGCTTCACGATGCGTGGATGCAGGTCGGCGATGTACTTCAGGTTGGAGTAGCCGGCACCAAGGTCGTCGACCACGAGATAGACGCCGCGACCACGCACCTCGCGCAGGATGCTCTGACACAGCCGGAAGTGACTGAGCGGAACGCCCTCCGTGATCTCCAGGTAGACGTCCTCGGAGTGGGAGAAGATCGGATCGTCAGGCTGCACGACGAAGCGCTGATTCAGCTCCGCCGGATGGATGTTCAAGAAGAGAGGATGCGAGGCACAACCCTCGATCGCCATCTCTCGGATGAGCCGACCGAGCTCGCCGGTGAGCTGCTCTTCCACCGCCGCTTGAAACAGCTCCGGCGGGCTCTTGTACTCGGGGACCTTGGAGCGCACGAGCGCCTCGTACGCGAAGATCTTCTTCGTGCGAAGGTCGACGAGCGGCTGGTAGACGACGTTGATCGCCTTGTCAGCGAGCACCTTGCGGATGCCGGTCAACGCCGGGTCGGTTTGGCTGGGCGGCGTCTTGCCGGCCCCCAGTTCCCCGCGCCGGCTCGCTGTCGATCTGCTCACGATCTCTATCCTAAATCAGACGCGGCCATCGCGGGTCACGAAGTCTCGACAATCGTCCGTGTCACGCGCGCCTCACGCCGGAGGTCATGCCGGAAGCGTGTCGCGGAGGCGACCTCGGTCGAACACCCACAGCGTTCCAGGTTCCCCTTGCGTCCACACCTCGTCCCGCGTCAGTGGCATGGTCGCCACGACGACCACCCGATCCCGTGGCGTCGTCACGTCCGAGAAATCGATCTGGACGTCGTCGTCAGCGAGGGTGGCAACGCGGAACGGAGCCTTCCTGACGATGTAGTGAAGCTTCGTCGCGCACCGCGCAAAGAGATGCGTGCCGTCGCCGAGCAGGAAGTTGAACGTCCCCGACTCCCCGATGGCGCGACCGGCGCTGGCGACGGCCTCGTAGAACCGGGTGAGCTCCCGTGGCGTTCGCGGGTACTCGTTGAACGCGCGGGCGAGATGGTCGAGGAGCGCACAGAATGCGTACTCGCTGTCCGTGTCACCGATCGGGCGAAACCGTCCGAGCGGAAACCGACGTACGCGTCGCACGGTACCATTGTGCGCGAACGTGAACGCGCGGCCCCAGAGCTCGCGCACGAACGGATGCGTGTTCGCCAGCGTCGCTGCCCCGCGCGTCTTCTTGCGCACGTGCGCAACGGCGAGCAGCGTCTTGATCGGGTTCTCTCTCACGAAGCGCGCGAGCGTCGAGTTGGCCGCAGCGGTGGGCTCCAGAAACGTGCGCACTGCCTTGCCGTCGTAGAGCGCGAGCCCCCAACCATCGCCGTGCGGACCCTTTGTTCCGCCGCGCAGCGCGAGGCCGGAGAACGAGAACACGATGTCCGTGGGGACATTGCACTCCATGCCGAGGAGCTCACACACGACGGCCTCGATGGACTCTGCAGCTAGGTAAGGCGCGGGGCATGGGTATGGAAAGTTGGGAGGATGCCGTAGCTTAGCCTGACCTGAGCCATGGGGGAGCGTCCCCAACACCCGTTGCACGCGGGAGACACCAGGAGACACCAGCACCCTGAGGAGGTGGCAAATGATGGATAACCTCTTGTCCATCCACAAAAAAACTCCGTTTCGCTCTTTGCCGGTGGCGTGGCCGGCTCGTACACTAATGACGTGAGCGACATCAAGCCGGGAACCGTCCTGGACGGGAAGTACCGCATCGAACGGACCATCGGGTCCGGCGGTATGGGCTACGTCGTCGCTGCGCTTCATCTCCAATTGGATCAGATGGTCGCGCTGAAGTTCATGCGCGCCGGTGTCCTCGAGGGCGACGAGGCGAAGAAGCGATTCTATCGCGAGGCGAAGGCCTCCTCCCGTCTTCGAAGCGAACACGTTGCCCGCGTGCTCGATGTCGGCATGCTCGACAACGGCGACCCGTACATGGTCATGGAGTACCTGGAGGGCAAGGACCTCGCTGCCCTCGCGCGCGAGCGTGGCGCGCTGCCCCTCGGTGAAGCTTGTGACTACGTGTTGCAAGCGTGTGACGCGCTCGCGGAGGCGCACGCCATGGGCGTCGTCCATCGCGACGTGAAGCTCGCGAACCTGTTCGTGAGCGCAGGCGCGAGCGGTGTTCCCACCGTGAAGGTCCTGGACTTCGGCATCTCCAAGGCCACTCCGTTCTCGGCCACCGACATGGAGGTCACGACCACCGCCACGATGCTCGGCAGCCCGCGCTTCATGTCGCCGGAGCAGATGCGGGATCCGCGGGACGTCGACGCGCGCTCGGATGTGTGGTCGCTCGGCGTCATCCTGTATCGCCTCACGGCAGGCCGCGCGCCGTTCGATTCAGAGACGCTCGGCCGCCTCTTCAGCATGGTCATGCACGAAGCACCCGCGCCGCTGCGCAGCGTCGCCCCGCAGCTGCCGCTCGAGTTCGAGGCGCTCGTGATGCGCTGCCTCGAGAAGCAGCGTGAGGCGCGCGTGCAGAACGTCGCCGAGCTCGCGCACGCTCTCGTGCCCTTCTCCTCGAACCCCGCGTGGGCGCACCAGGTCGCGGAGAAGGCCGCCATGGTGCTCGCGGTCCCGCCGTCAGCGTCCATGTCCGGACCGTTCCGGCCCTCTAGCTCCCCCGGCTCCCCAGGCACTTCAGGGCCGTTCATGCTCAGCGGATCGGGCAGCGGACCTTTCATGTCGGGCCTGTCCGGTGGGATGTCTGGGTCGGTACCTGGTCGCATCTCGCAGACGGGCCCGCAACGAATGCCCTCTGGACCGCCCGGCTCCAACGAGACGGACGGCGCGTGGGGCGCGACCAACGCGCGGAAGCGCCCACCGCAGTCGAAGGGGTCCGTGCTGGCGACGGTCGCGCTGCTCACGTGCGCGCTCGGTCTGGCTGGCATCGCGATACATGCAAAGTACAAGCATGAAGACGCGCCCATCATGCCCTCCGCGGCCGCGCAGCCTCTGCCGGACAACGCAGAGGTGATCCCGCTGCCGAACGGCGCGAGCGGTGGCATGGTCATGCCCGCCGTGCCCGGCAACATGGCCGGCAACATGCCTCCCCCCGGCAACATGGCCGGCAACATGGCTCCCCCCGTGAACACGGGCATGAACACCGGCGGAAACGGCATCCCCACGGTCTCGCCAGACGTCCTGCCCAAGGTCGAGGGCGCCGGCGCAGGTGCGACAAGCGTGGGCAACGCGAAGCCACCCGCTCCCAAGGGCGGCGGCGGAGGCATGTCGAGCGGAGGAGGCAACAACACAGGGGGCCTCAAGAAGCCCGCGCAGCCGAAGCCCGCGCAGCCGAAGCCACAAGACGATCCGCCGGGTGGCATCCCCAACTCGCGAGACTGATGCGCCCCATCGCCGTCGCGCTCGCTGCTCTCGTATTCTGCTCCGCAGTCGCGCCGCGCATCGCGCTCGCCGACGAGGATGCAGCGGCTGCGGAGTCGCTCTTCCAGGAGGCGCGCAGGCTCTCTGACGCCGGCAACTACAGGGAGGCGTGTCCCAAGTTCCTCGCGAGCCAGAAGGCCGGCCCGGGCGTGGGCACGCTGCTCAACCTGGGCGCCTGCTACGAGAAGACGGGTCAGATCGCGAGCGCGTGGGCACGCTACAAGGAGGCGCAGAGCTTCGCGCAGCGCACGAACCGCCCCGACCGCGAGAAGACCGCGAGAGAGCGCGCGCTGAAGCTCGAGCCGCGTTTGCCGAAGCTCACCATCACCTGGAAGGACCCCAGCGTCGAGGTGAAGCGCGACGACGTGCCCGTGGACGAAGGCGCGGTCGGCTCACCCGTGCCGGTCGACCCCGGATCGCACACGATCACCGCGCGCGCATCGGGCAAGAAGACGTGGTCGAAGACCGTGACCTTCACGGAGGCGCAGAACGAGAACGTGACGATTCCGCCGCTCGAAGAGGACCAGGGCGGCGGCACGAAGGAAGCCGGCGGCACGAAGGCTACGAGCGACGGCGGCGGCACGCAGAGCAGCGACACCACCGCGCCCCTCGTCGAGAGCAAGGGGAACGGCATGCGCACCGCCAGCTATGTCGTGCTGGGTGCGGGCGTGGTCGGCGTGGGCGTGGGCTCGTACTTTGGTCTCACCACGTTCTCCGCGTGGGGAGACGCCAAGAAGCACTGCACCGGTGTCATCTGCGACTCCACAGGCGTGAAGCTCGCGAACGACGCCAAGACGGACGGCACAATCGCCACGGCGTCCATGTTCGCGGGCGGCGCGCTCGTCGGTCTTGGGCTCGTCCTCTTCTTCATGTCACCGTCGGACAAGAGCTCGCCGCCCACGGGAACGCTGACGTCGCCGCGGATCACGCCGGCCGTGGGCCCCACGTTCGCGGGCCTCACCATGTCGGGGGCGTTATGAAGCGAACGATTGCAGCGCTGCTCGCGCTCACGTTGCTCGCGTGCAACGCGATCGTGGGTGTCGTGGACGTGCAGCCCGGCAACCCGGGCTCGTTCAACAACGACGGCGGCAATGGCGGCGGCGGCAACTTCGATGGCTCCGGCGACCCCGTCGGCGGCGACGACAGCGGGCCCATCGGCGTGATCGACGCTGGCCCGATCGCCGCGCCTCCCGCCGTGCAGGTCATGGGTGGCTTCGATCACACGTGCGCGAAGTCGAAGAGCGGCGTGCTGAAGTGCTGGGGCTCCAACGTGCTCGGACAGTCCGGCAACGGCGTCAACACGCTCCCGGATGGCGCTGCCCCGCCCGACGTCGTCACGCCACTCTCCGTGGTCGGCGCCGGCACCGGCATCATCGGCATCGGCAACGGCCTCAACCACACGTGCGCGATCAAGAGCGATCACAGCCTGGTGTGCTGGGGCTACAACTACTCCGGGCAGCTCGGCGACGGGAAGAAGGTCCCGCAGAGCCCCACGCCCATCGCCGTCAGCGGCGTCTCGAACGTGGTGCAGGTTGCGGGCGGCATCGTCTTCACGTGCGCGGTCATCTCTGGTGGTGGCGTGAAGTGCTGGGGCGACAACGGGCACGGGCAGCTCGGCAACGGCAACAACTCGGCGACCACGTCGATCGTGGACGTGAGCGGTCTCTCCGACGCTGTCGAGGTTGCCGTGGGCAGCTACCATGCGTGCGCCCTCCGCAGCGGCGGCACGGTGAGCTGCTGGGGAATGAACACGGCCGGGCAGCTCGGCAATGGCAACACCAAGGACGCGTACGCGCCGACGGACGTGGGCGTGAGCCAGGGCATGCACATCACCGCGGGCTTCAATTTCAGCTGCGCCGTGAAGTCCACCGGGCAGATCATGTGCTGGGGCGGCAACGACTACGGACAGCTCGGCAACAACACAAGCACCAGCGCCCCCACGCCCACGCCAGCGGTGGTGACGGGCATCCAGGACGCTGTCAGCATCGGCGCGGGCACCAACCACGCGTGCGCGGTGCGCAAGAGCGGCTCGGTGTCGTGCTGGGGCTTGAACGACGACGGGCAGCTCGGCATCGGCATGAAGTCCGCGTCGAGCGGCATGCCGAACCCCACACCGGTCGCGGTGGTAGGCATCTCGAACGCGGTCAGCATGGGGCAGGTGCTCGGCCTGCATACGTGCGCCGTGAACGCGAACGGCGTGGTCCTCTGCTGGGGAACGAACTTCTACAGTGAGCTCGCTGAAGACGCAACGACGCAACACGAGTACTCTCCCGTCAGCGTCGCGGGCTTTCCCTGAGGCGCGAGCCGCGCGTCTGTGTCGGGATAGCATATGAGCAAAGAAGAACACTCGACTGCACACATCCTGCAGTCGCTCGCCGTGAACGTCATCATTGCCGCAACCAAGGCGGTCGCCGCGTTCTTCACGCACTCCGGCGCGATGCTGGCCGAGGCGCTGCATTCGTTCTCCGATTGCGGCAACCAGATCCTCCTGCTCATCGGCGTACACCAGGCAAGGAAGCCGCCGGACAAGTCGCACCCGCTGGGCTACGGCCGCGCGATCTACTTCTGGTCGTTTCTGGTCGCGCTCATGCTGTTCCTGGGCGGCGGCGTGTTCTCCGTCTACGAGGGCATCCACAAGATCCGTGAGCCGGAGCAGGTCGAGCGCGTTTGGCTCGGGCTCATCATCCTTGGCATCTCCATGGTGCTCGAGGGCAGCGCGTGTCTCTCCAACATCAAGGAGATGAACAAGCGCCGCGGGAAGGTGCCCTTCTTCCGTTACATGAAGGAGACGAAGGACTCGGACCTCATCGTCGTGTTCGGAGAAAACGCCGCGGCGGTGCTCGGGCTCTTCTTCGCGATCATGGCGCTCGTGCTCTCGTGGCAGACAGGCGACGGCAGGTGGGATGGGATCGGCAGCGTGCTCATCGGGCTGGTGCTCGTCGGCGTGGCGATCTTCCTCGCGAAGGAGGTCTCGAGCCTGCTCATCGGCGAGTCGGCAGATCCGGAGATCGACGCGGAGGTGCGGCGGATCGCCGACGAGATGCCGGAGCTCGAGCGCGTGCTCAACCTCGTGACGGTGCAGCAGGGCCCGGGAGAGGTGATGGTCTCCGTGAAGGTGTCGTTCTCGGACTCCATGGTCATCGAGGACGTGTGCCTCACGATCAATCGCTTCGAGGCGAAGCTGCGGAAGAACTGCCCCGAGGTGAAGTGGTGCTTCGTGGAGCCAGACATTCCGTTCAGCCAGCGCGTCCCGGAAGTTGGAGATCAGGCCGACCCGTGAGGAGCTGGCTAGCTCGCATCGCTCGCGACCGGAGCGCTCAGCCCCAGAGCCAGCGGAAAACAAGCATCACCAGCGCCGCGACGGTCCCCGCGAGCGCGATGACGAACAGCACCATCCAGACCGCTCTGGATGGCGAGGATGCAGTCGCCCGCGGCACGATCGGAAGAGCGGGCTCGATGGACGACGGTGGATTGGACAACGGCGCTTGGGAGGATTGTGACGATGGTGCGCCGCGCAGCGACGAGATCGGCGGCGGCTCCGACGTTCCGGCCAACGGCGGCAAGGATTCGAACGAGCCGCGCGTCATGACGGGCGGGCGCAGCGTGTTGAGCGGCGCGGTGCTGCGGGACGTCGCGACCTTCTCGAGCCACGCATCCTGCTCCGCGCGTTCGTCGCCGAAGACGCGCATCATGAGCGCGGCGAGCTCGGCCTTCATGTCGACGCCAGGGCGCTCGATGCGCAGGTACTCGCGGAGCGCCCAGCCCGTCTCCTTGGCGGTGGGATAGCGATCGTCGCGGTCCCTCTCCAGGCAGCGCATGATCACGTTCGCGAGCAGCGGCGGGAACTCGGGCTCGAGCGCGCGCGGATCGAGGACCTCCGCCTGGTGGATGAGGCGGAGCGACTCCACCTTGGTCTCTGCCTTGAAGAGGCGCCGATCGAGCGAGACCTCCCAGAGCGTGATCCCCAGCGTGAACACGTCCGAGCGGTGATCGAGCGGCTTTCCGCTCACCTGCTCCGGCGACAGGTACCCAATCTTCCCCTTGAGGATGCCCGCGGCCGTCTGCGACGAGCGGTTCACCGCCTTCGCCAGACCGAAGTCGATCATCTTCACGTCGCCGTCGTAGGACACGAGCACGTTGCTCGGGTTCACGTCGCGGTGGATGATCTGCAGCGGCTGGCCCGATTCGTCCTTGGCCTCATGCGCGTGATGGAGCGCCGAGGCCATGCAGCTGCCAACGTACGCTGCGACGTGCGGCCCGATCGCGACGCCGCGCTCCTTCGCGGCCCAGCTGAGCGCGTGGAGCGAGTGCCCGCGCATCAGATCCATCACCATGAAGAGGCGGTTGCCCTCCTTGCCCAGGGACCAGATCTTCACGATGTTGTCGTGCGAGAGGCGCGATGCGATCTTCCCCTCGTCGAGGAACATCGTGCAAAACTCCTGGTTCTCCGCATACGCGGTCTTGATGACCTTCAGCGCGCGGAGGCTGCCGTCGGGCCCGTTCCCCACGTAGACCGTGGCCATGCCGCCTTCGCCGAGCTTGCCGCGGACGCGGTAGGCGCCGAGCTTCTCAGGAGCAACGTCGATCGAGACCACGTCCGCAGGATATGCGAGGAGGCCCGCTCTGGCCAACACGCGTTCACGCGGGGCTGGCTCCACTTCCTCAGCGCGGAGCGGCGCTTGGCATCGGTGCGAGCTTGTCCAGGTCGCTCTCGGCCGGCGTGGTCGCGTTTGCGGGCGTCGCGTTCGTGGTCGCGTCCCTGTTGTCGCGTAGCACGAGGACCGCGGCCATCGCGCCCGCGCCGAGGATGACACCGACGGCGATCCACGCGACGGGATGAAGCCGCGACTCTCGTCGGGAGGGCGGCATGTGCTGAAAGGAGCCCGTCTCTGGCCCATCGAAGCGAGGAACCGCGAACGGCGTCCGCTGCACTGGCGGCGGCGCGAGCGTCAGCGCCGTGGGTCCAATGCTCGCGGGCGTGTACATGCGAAGATCCATGCGCGGCGTCGGCAGGCGCGGCCGGGACTCGGGCAGCGACGCAGCCTTGGCCTCGGGCATCGACTCCGGCGCGTGCGTCATCATGGTGTCGGGCTCGTCGTCGGCGGGGTGAGCGAGCTCGGGCGACGATGGAGCGTCCGTGGGATCCGCGACCTGCAACATCGACTGCGATGGGCTGGCTGCGATGATGGTGGGCTTCTCGTCGCTGCCACGCGCATCGTGATCGTGCTCGTGCTCGTACCCATCCCGCTGCGCCGTCACGGCATGCGGAAACTGGATGGTCTCGTCGTCGTGTTCGCTGCGCGGTCCCATGAAAGCCCCGCAGCCCTTGTCGTACGTCTCGCGGCGAATGTCCACCCTCACGTGCATCTCGCGCCCGCGCTATTGAGATGCGGTCAACATGCCCCGCGGCGGCTGCATGATATCGTGACCACCCCTGACGTCGGCCTTCAAGGCTTGATGACGCTCGCAGGTGAGGCTGGGTTCACCATGGCTGCGCCGACGCGCAGCGCGAGCGTGGCTATCGTCATGGTCGGGTTGTAGCCCGAGGACGTGGGGAACAGCGCGCCGTCGCTCGCGAACAGGTTTCCGATGTCGTGGAACTTCCCGTTCTTGTCGCAGACGCTGGTCTTGGGATCGTTGCCGAAGCGAAGCGTGCCCATGATGTGCTGCGAGGACGGGACGTCGTCGCGGGGCGTGATCGCGGCGTAGCGAGCGCCGCTCTTCATCATGATGTCCAGGAGCTTGGGCTCGTAGAACTGGCCGTTCGCGACCTCGAACGGGTGGCTCTTGTACGTGCAGCGCGGCACGGGGAGTCCGTCGAGATCGACGTAGTCGGGGTCGAGGTCGACGATGTTGGTCACCTGCGGCGCGTCCTCTGCCTGGACGACGAGGAGCATGACGCGATCGCGCGCCGGGCTCTCGCGCATGAGCGCCTTGAAGAGCTTGCCGTTCCATTTTCCGGCCTTCGCCTGCGCGAGCACACGCGCGTAGTACGAGGCCTCGCCGACCGGGAGCCCGCCGCCGGAGATCTCCGTGATGCCTGCGAGCGGATGCGCGGCGTCGTTCGGCTTGCCGCGAAAATCGGCGAAGCCCTGCGCGACCGCGCGGCCGCGATATCCGTGGACGCGCTCGCCGTAAATGCCGAAGGCGATGGTCTGGTAGTGGAACATCAGGTTGCGTCCGACCATGCCGCTGGAGTTGCCGAGACCGCCGGAGAGGAGCAGCAGGCGCACGTCCTCGATCGGACTGGCGGCAAGCACGAATCGATCAGCTGTGAACGTGACGCGCGCGCCGAGCGGATCGATCGTCTCGACGCCAGTGATCGCAGTTCCCGAACCGTTCGCGACGAGCCGCACGACGCGCGTCTCTGCGCGGAGCTGGCAGTTGCCGGTGAGGAGCGCCTTGCGGAGCACGGTCACGGCGGACGAGCCCTTCGCGTTGATCGGACATCCGTAGCTCGAACAGAACCCGCAGTTGTTGCACGGCGGGCGCCCGTCGTACGGGATCGAGTTCACCGCCGTGGGATACGGGAACATCGTGTAGCCAAGCGCGGAGAGCCCCTTCTGGACGACGAGACTGCCGTACATGGGCGGGCCGGGCGGCATAGGATATTCGCCGCTGCGCTTCGACTCGAACGGGTTTGACCCGAGCTTTCCCTGTACGCCGAGGAGGCGCTCACCCCACGCGTAGAACGGCTCGAGCTCGTCGTACTGGACGGGCCAGTCGGCGAAGCTTGCATTCTGCACGTTCTTGAGGAGCGTGCCGAACTGGAAGTCCTGCGACTCGAAGCGCGGCATCTTCAGGTCTGCGTGGACGGAGCCGCCGCCCACGGTCTTGGGGAGGAACTGGACGTTGCCGGTCAGCGTCTCGATGCGTGGGCCGTCCCCAGCGGCGGTGCGCCAGGTGCGCGGCTCCACGTTCTCGTTCTGCAGCATGAAGTTGCGCCGCTCGATCTTGAGCTCGTCGTTCGAGAAGCGCGCCACGATGTCGTGTGCGGGGTCGTCGATGTTGTCGAAGTGACACGGGCCGGCCTCGAGCACGAGCACCTTCTGGCCCGCCGCGGCGAGCACGTGCGCGATGGGGCCCCCGCCAGCACCTGAGCCGATGACGATGACGTCGAACTTGTCGAGCTGCGTGTTGCCGTAGAGCGTCTTCCTCACGCCGTCCTCCCGCCGATGAAGGCGATGACGAGCTTGAGGAGCTGATCGACGTCGGGGCTGATCGGCGCCACGTCGGGCCCTGGGTTCGCCGTGCTGAGCGGTGACTCCGGCCGCTCGACGTGCTTTCCGCCATCCCACTGGCTGTAGCCGAGCGGCTGACTGTCGCCTTCGAAGTGGCACATCTTCCAGCCGGCGAGCCCGATGTTGCCGCCGTACTCGGGCGCGGCGAACGCGGCCTCCGTGACAAGCTCGATGATGAGGTTCTTGAACGCGGGTGGCTGCGCGTTGAACGTGGCCTCCCGATCGTCAGGAGACTGCTGCGCGAGCGGGGGATCCGCGGAGGAGATCGCGGCATCCAGTCCAGAAACGAGCTGATCGCGGAGCGAAGCGATGGCGCCGGTAAGCTTCTGGTTGGGGCCGCCGTTCGAGAGGCCTGGGGAGCCGAGGATGCGCAGGCGCCACGACGCCTCGCTCACGCGATCGAGCTCGATGAGGTCCGCGAAATCGCTCGTCGGGAAATTCGTCGACGCATGGCCGCTCGCATCCGGAAACGGCTGACGACCTGAGAATGGACCGCCGGCGAAGATCGCGGGGGTGTCATTGCCGTCGAACGCAGTGAGCAGGCGCTCGATATAGGGGACCGCGCCGAGGTCCGCGCCCCCGGGCTCGTCGTCGGGCGGGATGACGACATCCGCGAACGTGCGGAGCGCGGTTCGCTGCTCGTCGCTGAAGAGTCCCGACGCAGCGCTCGAGCCCTTGCAACCGGGGCTCGATGCGAGGAGCGTCGCCGCTCCGCCGACCATGCGAATGAGCTGACGTCGCGAGACGAGCTGTATACGCGAGGACATCGGCGTTCAGTCTACGCGCAAACGGAGCTCGCTTGCTGCCCTCATCGAGCTCAGAGCTGCGCGAGGCGCTCGGTGAGTTGCTTCTCGAGGCTCACGATCGCTTTCGTGAAGCCGTCGATGCCCTCGGCGAGCTTGTCCTTCGCCATGCGGTCCTTCTCGTGCATCTCGCGGAAGGCCTTCTCGTCGACGACGATCTTCGGTGAGTCGCTCGCCTTCGTGGCGTCGAGCTTCTTCACCAGCGTGGCTTCGGTCTTCTCGAGCTCACCGAGGAGCTGCGGAGAGATGGTGAGGAGATCGCAGCCGGCGAGCTCGATGATCTCTCCGATGTTGCGGAAGCTCGCGCCCATGACCTCGGTCTTGTGTCCGTGCGTCTTGTAGTAGTTGTAGATCTTGGTGACGGACAGCACGCCCGGATCCTCCGCCTGGGGATAGCTCGCCGTGCCGGTGTCCTTCTTGTACCAGTCGAGGATGCGGCCCACGAACGGCGAGATGAGCGTGGCGCCCGCCTCCGCTGCGGCCACCGCCTGATGCATGCCGAAGAGCAGCGTCATGTTGCAGTGGATGCCTTCCTTCTCGAGGACCTCCGCCGCGCGGATGCCTTCCCACGTGGTCGCGAGCTTGATGAGCACGCGCTCCTTGCCGATGTTCGCCGCCGCGTACTGGGCGATGAGCGCGCGGCCCTTCGCGATGCTGGCCTCCGTATCGAACGAGAGGCGCGCGTCCACTTCCGTCGAGACGCGGCCGGGGACGATCTGGAGGATCTTCAGGCCAAACTCCACGGAGAGGCGATCGATCGCGACCTTCACGGCCGCGGCGTTGTCGCCCTTCGCTTCCTTCTTCGCGTAGATGAGCGCGTCGTCCACGAGCTGCTTGTAATCCGGCATCAGCGCGGCGGCTGCGATGAGCGACGGGTTCGTCGTCGCGTCGCGCGGCTTGAACTGCTTCATCGAGTTCATGTCGCCGGTGTCCGCGACCACGACCGTCATCGTCTTGAGCTGCTCGAGTAGGCTTGCCATGCGGATAACGTACCGCGACGAACCCTCGCTGTCGCCGCTAATTGGTCGAGGGACACCCTCGACGCTCCCGGATTATTGAAAGTTCGACGTGTCGTCGAAGCTTTCAATTGGCTGCGTCAAACACGGCGAATTTGGCCCTCGACCGCGGACTCTGTTCGGCTTCATGCATGACGAGGTCACACCAGCGCTTCCTGACGTGCTTCCTCTCCGCGGTCGCCGTCCTCGCGATGCCGCTGCTCGCACGCGCGGACGCAGCCGAACGACCGGTCGCCCTCGCCGAAGTCACCGTGAACGCGAAGGACAGCGCGCTGGTGGCGCCCGAGGTTCGCGAGATCGCCCTCGACGCGATCGTCCGCACCACGTGGCCCACGGGCCGACGCGATTCGCTCGTCAGCGTGGCGGTCGTCTCGATGGAGGCGCGCCCCTCGCGCGAGGGGTCGTCGCTCACGTGCCTGGTCTCTGCTGCGCTCCGCGACAAGCGTACCGGCGCCGTGTACGCCGTTGTGGAGAGCCGTGCGACACGCGAGCAGAAATCGGTCACCGCCGCGGATGAACGGGCGATGGTGAGCGTTGCACTGGAGAATGCGATCTCCAGGCTCCCCAGCGCGCTTCGCTAGCGCTTTCGCGGAGACCCATGCGAGCGGTAGCTCGCTTTTATTGGCCTCCCCCGAACTGCCCTGCAACTTCCTCGCGCCAGAACCGTCTGATAGCGTGAAGACGTGGAGCGCACCCGTGGCTGAGGAGACCTTGCGATTCAACACCGGGCAGGTGGTCGCCGGGAAGTACATGATCGAGCGCCAGATCGGCGCGGGCGGTATGGGCATCGTCGCGGTCGCCACGCACCTCACGCTCGGTCAGCGCGTCGCCATCAAGTTCCTCAACAAGGACGCGATGGAGAGCCCCGACATCATCGCCCGCTTCGAGCGCGAGGCGAAGGCCTGCGTCCAGCTGAAGAGCGAGCACGTCGCGCGTGTGATCGACGTGGGCACGATGGAGCACGGCGCGCCCTTCATGGTGATGGAGTACCTGGAAGGCAAGGACCTCTCGAGCCTGCTCGAGGAGGGCCAGTCACTGCCGCCCGGCATCGCCGTGGACTACTTGCTCCAGGCGTGCGAGGCCATCGCAGAGGCGCATCGCCTCGGCATCGTCCACCGCGACCTGAAGCCCGCGAACCTCTTCCTGACGCAGCGGGTCGATGGCAGGGCGCTCATCAAGGTCCTGGATTTCGGCATCTCCAAGGTCCAGGCAGAGAGCATCCAGGACACCAAGCTCACCAGCACCACCGCCATCATCGGCTCGCCCAGCTACATGTCCCCGGAGCAGCTGCGCGCCTCGCGCGACGTGGATCAGCGCGGCGACATCTGGTCGCTCGGCGTCATCCTGTTCGAGCTGCTGACCAACACGCTCCCGTTCATCTCCACGAACGTGATGGAGCTCTGCATGAAGGTGGCGACCGAGCCCGTGCCCCGCGCCGAGACGCGCCGCGCCGATCTGCCGACCATTCTCTGTGACGTCGTTGCTCGCTGCCTGGAGAAGGATCCGGCGCAGCGCTTCCAGAGCGTGTCGGAGCTCGTGCTTGCGCTGGAGCCCTATCAGGACGAAGAGCTGTCCACGACCGCGGAGCGCATCCGCCGCGTGCAGGGCGGCGTGCCGATCCCGTTGCCGTCCTATCCGTCTTCCAATCCCTCCAATCCCTTCCAGCCGGGTCGTGGCACCACGCCCCTGGGTGGCATTGGCCCGGGCGGCCCAGGCGCAATGAGCCCCGGCGCGATGCCGTCCGCGGGTTCGTCCGCGCGCGTGCAGGTTCATGGCGGAACCAGCGTGTCGTGGGGCAAGACCGAGGCAAGCATCCCTCCGCCCGCGCCGAAGCGCACCTCACCATTCGTGTGGATCGCGATCGCAGGCATCGCCGTTCTCTTCGTCGGTGGAGGCAGCGCGGCTGGCGCGGTGCTTTACGTGCGTCACAAGGCCGCCGCGTCGCAGCCGGAGCTCCTGCCGCGCGATCGCACGAACCTCCCGCCGATGGCTGGAAGCGGCGTGCCGCCTGTGCAGCCGGGCTCCATTCCGGCCGTGAATCCGATGCCCGATGATCGTGCTTCACTCACGCAGCCCGCCGTCACCACGAATGGGACTGGTAGCGGGACGGCGAATGGTCCCTCGGTCTCGAAGGGCGACCCGAGCGCCTCGATCGTTTCGACCTCACCGATCGCGAACGGCGCTGGGACTGCTGGGAAGCGACCGGCCGGTGGTGGCGGTGGCAAGACCGGCAAGGGCGTGGGCACAGGCACGGGCACAGGCGACGTGCTCCCGGATGCTCGCAAGTAGCGCTGGGGGGGATCGATCGTCTACCCTCCGAGGATGAGGCTGCGGATGAAGCGTTTCTCATTTGTGTCGTCCGCGGTCTTGTTGGCGATCGCTTCGCAGAGCTCTCTTGCTCGGGCGGACGCTTCTGGTGCTGCCGCCGCCGAGGCGCTCTACGAAGAAGGCAAGAAGCTCGAGACCAAGGGCGACTTCGCTTCGGCTTGTCCGAAGTTCGCGGCTAGCCAGCAGCTGGATCCCGCCGCCGGCACGCTGCTGCACCTCGCCAACTGCTACGAGAAGACGAACAAGAACGCGAGCGCATGGGCCACGTACCTGGACGCGGCCTCTGCGGCCCACGCGCAGAACCGCGCGGAGTGGGAGAAGGCGGCGCGCGGCAAGGCTGCGGCGCTGGAGCCCAAGCTCTCGCGCGTGTCGATCATCGTCGCGGACCCCGTCGCTGGCGAGACCGTGAAGCGCGATGATCTGGAGGTCGCGACCGCTTCCTACAGCGTGCCGATCCCGCTCGACGCGGGCCAGCACACGTTCACGGCCGAGGCGCCGAAGAAGGTCGCGTTCAAGACCACCGTGACCGTCAGCGGAGATGGTCAGAAGCTCGAGGTGAAGGTCCCGAAGCTCGAGGACGCGCCCGTTGCAGTCGCACCGCTGGAGACCAAGCCGCCTCCGACGACCACCGCAACCGCCGCTGGCGCTCCCGCGAAGGCGGAAGATCCTGGCTCCGGGCGAAGGATCATCGGCTACACGCTCGGCGCTGTCGGCATCGTCGGCCTTGGCGTCGGTGGAGTGACCGGCCTCATGGCCATGGGCGCCAACAACGACGCAAAGAAGCTTTGTCCGAGCTCGCCGTGCGCGGACAAGGCCGGCGTCGACGACAACGACAAGGCGAAGTCGCTCGGCACCGTGTCGACCATCGGTTTCATCGCGGGCGGTGTCCTGCTTGCGGGTGGCGTGGTGCTGGTGCTCACGGCTCCGTCGTCACAGGAGAAGAAGACCGCGGTGTCCGACGTGAAGGTGTCACCCACCTTCGGCCCCACGTACTCGGGTCTCTCGATGGGTGGCTCGTTCTGATGTCGCGGACGCCTCTATTCCACGCCCAAAACCTCCGCGGCTCCCGCGCGCGCGCGGCGCTCGCGATCTGCTCCACGCTGTCGTTGGCCGTCGGCGCGCTCGCGTGCAACGCGATCATCGGCACGCGCGACGACCTCACCTATGATCCGAACGCCGGCGGCGGCGACGGCTCCGCGGGCAACGCTGACGGAAACGTGGTCGGTCAGAAGGACGGCGGCAACGGCGCGCAGGACGGAGCAGGCGGACAGGACGGAGGCATGGTGACCTGCCCCGGTATCGACGTCCTCACGAGCCTCGCCAACTGCGGCGCGTGCGCCCACGACTGCACCGGCGGTGCGTGCGTGGCCGGCATCTGCACGCTGAGTGACAAGGCGCAGGCGGGCATCGGGGGGCTCGACGTGTCCGGCACGGACGTCTACGCCGCGGCGGGCGACGGCACCCTGGGTCGCTGCGCAAAGAACGGATGCCTGGGCGCCGGCCTCACGTTCGTCGTGAGCTCCAACGAGCTCGAGCTCGAGCGCGTGCACGTGGTCGGAGGCAACGTCCTCTTCTCCAACTACTACGACAACTCCACGTTCCCCACGGGCATCTACCAGGTCACGCCCAGCGTGGATGCGGGGGTCACTCGCCTCACGCCGCTGGGACTCACCAACGTGGATGAGTTCAACGTCTTCGCGGATGCAGGCACGCTCTTCTTCGGCACCGCCAGCGATCCAGGCAAGGGCTTCTATTCCTGCAAGCTGGGCAACTGCGACGCGGGCACGTCGATCGAGAGCGCCGTCCAGGCGTACGACTCGCTCTTCTTGCCGAACGGCGCGTTCGTGTGGTCTACGGACACCGGCATCCACTACTGCGCGTCACCACCGAACTGCGCCGCCAACACCGTCATCTTCGACGGCGACAAGACCAACGGCGGCTGGGTCTCCGCGCTCGCGTACGACGCCTCGAACGACACGCTCTTCCTCACGACCGCGCACTACCTGCCGGACAAGTATCCCGACAAGCTGCAGAGCTGCCCGGCGAAGAACGTGGCGTGCGTTCCGACCACGTACATCGGCGGACTGCGGGACCCGCGCGGCGTGGTGGCGGGCAGCGGCGTCGTCTACTGGACGGAGGCCGGCACCACGACTGGCAAGTTCCCGGATGGCGGCGTCCCCATGGACGGAACGATCAACAGATGCACCGTGAAGAACGGCTCATGCACTGGCGGCGCGCAAGTGATCGCGAAGGGCCTCTCCGCGCCGAACCGCATCACGATGGATGCGCAGAGCATCTACTGGACGAACGAAGGGCTCGTCTTCAACTTCGGAACGTACGGGCAGCTACAGAAAGCGCCACGCTGATCGGGTCTGGATGCCGGGCGCCCAAGGCGCTACACCCTTCGGCATGACCACATCGACGACGGTCGACTCCTTCAGCAGCCGCGCGACGCTCGACGTCGGGGGCCGCGCGTACACGATCTACGGGCTCTCCGCCGTGGCGAAGGTGGTGCCGGAGATCGCGCGCCTTCCCTTCTCGCTGCGCATCCTGCTCGAGAATCTTCTCCGCACAGAAGACGGCGTGAGCGTGACGAAGGACGACATCCTGGCGCTCGCACGATGGAACCCCAAGGGCACGCCCGACCGGGAGATCGCCTTCTCGCCGGGTCGCGTACTGCTGCAGGACTTCACGGGCGTGCCTTGCGTGGTCGACCTGGCGGCCATGCGCGACGCCATGAAGGCGCTCGGCGGCGATCCGCGCAAGATCGAGCCGCTGCAACCCGTGGAGCTCGTGATCGATCACTCCGTGCAGGTGGATGTGTACGGCTCGAAGGAGGCGCTCGCGAAGAACGGCGCGCTGGAGATGAGCCGCAACGCGGAGCGCTATCGCTTCCTGAAATGGGGACAGAGCGCGTTCGAGAGCGTGAAGGCAGTGCCGCCCGACACCGGCATCGTCCATCAGGTGAACGTGGAGCTGCTCGCGCGCGTGGTGATGACGGACAAGAGCGGCATGCACGCATACCCGGACACTGTCGTCGGTACGGACTCGCACACCACGATGGTGAACGGACTTGGCGTCTTGGGCTGGGGTGTTGGCGGCATCGAGGCAGAGGCCGCGATGCTGGGCCAGCCCGCGAGCATGCTCATCCCGGAGGTGATCGGCGTGCGGCTCACCGGCAAGCTGCGCGAAGGAGCCACCGCCACGGACCTCGTCCTCACGCTCACGCAGGCGCTCCGCAAGAAGGGCGTGGTCGGGAAGTTCGTGGAGTACTTCGGTCCCGGCCTTCCAGCGCTCCCGCTCGCAGACCGTCTGACCATCGCGAACATGGCGCCGGAGTACGGAGCGACGTGCGGCATCTTCCCGATCGACGAAGAGACGCTGCGGTACCTGCGCTTGACTGGGCGCGATGACGCGGCCGTCGCGCTCGTTTCAGCCTACGCGAAGGCGCAAGGCCTGTTCCACGATGGCAACCAACAAGATGCAGAATACAGCGATATCGTGGAGCTCGATCTCTCCACCGTGGAGCCGAGCCTCGCAGGCCCGTCGCGCCCACAGGATCGCGTGAAGCTGTCGGACGTCCGCCATTCGTACGAGGCCGCCCTCTCCGAGAACAAGGCGCGACTGGCCGTGGCCGCGGCAGGCGGGAAAAAGAAGTCGCTCGTGCAAGCTCCCGGCGTTCTCTTGGCCGACCCAGACCCGAACGTCACGAACGGCAGCGTCGTCATCGCCGCGATCACGAGCTGCACGAACACGTCCAACCCGAGCGTGATGATCGCCGCGGGCCTGGTCGCGAAGAAGGCGACCGACCTTGGCCTCACCGCGAAGCCTTGGGTCAAGACGAGCCTCGCGCCGGGCTCGCAGGTGGTGACCGAGTACCTCGTCAACGCGGGGCTCCTCGCACCACTGGAGAAGGCGAACTTCTACCTCGTCGGCTACGGCTGCACCACGTGCATCGGCAACAGCGGCCCCCTGCCCGCCGCGACGTCGAGGTCCATCGCCGACGGCGAGCTCGTCGTGGCTGCCGTGCTCTCCGGCAACCGCAATTTCGAAGGTCGCGTGCATCCCGAGGTGCGCGCGAACTACCTCGCGTCGCCGCCGCTCGTCGTCGCGTACGCGCTTGCGGGCCGCATCGACATCGACCTGGAAGAAGACGCGATCGGCAAGAGCAATGACGGTAAGGACGTGTTCCTCCGCGATCTGTGGCCCACGCAGCAAGAGATCACGGACACCGTCGCGCGCGCGGTCACGCCGGCGATGTTTCGCCGCGTCTACGCGAACGTGTACCAGGGCGACGACGCCTGGCGCGCGCTCGTGGCCCCCACGGGCTCGGAGTTCCAGTGGGAAGAGGCCTCCACCTACGTGAAGCACCCGCCGTACTTCGTGGGCCTGAAGCTCGCGCCGGAGCCCATCACGGACGTGCGCGACGCGCGCGTGCTCGCCATGCTGGGCGACAGCATCACCACGGACCACATCTCTCCCGCCGGCAACATCATGGTCGATAGCCCTGCGGGCAAGTACCTGCTCGCGCATGGCGTCAGCCAAGCGGACTTCAACAGCTACGGCTCGCGACGCGGCAACCACGAGGTGATGGTGCGTGGCACCTTCGCGAACGTTCGTCTGAGGAACCTGCTCGCACCCGGCACGGAGGGCGGCGTCACGCGCCATTTGCCGAGCGGCGAGTCCACGTCGATCTTCGAGGCGTCGGAGCGCTACCTCGCCAGTGGCGTGCCCCTTGTGGTGCTCGCTGGCAAGGAATACGGCTCCGGCAGCTCGCGCGACTGGGCCGCGAAGGGCCCGAAGCTGCTCGGCGTGCGCGTGGTCATCGCAGAGAGCTACGAGCGGATCCATCGCTCGAACCTGGTGGGCATGGGCATCCTGCCGCTCCAGTATGCAAAAGACGAGAGCGCCAGCTCCCTCGGACTCACCGGCGAGGAGACCTTCGACGTCGTCGGATTGTCTGACGTACTACATGCATCTGCCAGCGGCCCGCGCACCATCGCCGTCACCGCGAAGGACGCGACCGGCAAGACCACGAGCTTCAAGACGACGGTACGTATCGACACGGCGACGGAGATCCTTTACTTCGAGAACGGCGGCGTCCTACCGTTCGTCCTCCGGCAGCTCCGTCAAAGGGCCTGACCGGGAAACCCCACCCCCCGAAAGAGGAGAGCAACATGAGCGAGCTTCAGATCGAAGACAAGAAGCCGGGCGAGGGTCCGGAGGCCAAGGCCGGCGACAAGGTCACTGTTCACTACGTGGGCACGCTCACGGACGGCTCGAAGTTCGACAGCTCGCGCGACCGCGGGCAGGGCTTCGTGTTCAACCTGGGCAAAGGCATGGTCATCAAGGGCTGGGATCAGGGCGTCGCCGGCATGAAGGTCGGCCAGGTGCGCAAGCTGACCATCCCCTCGGACCTGGCCTACGGTGCAGGCGGCTTCGGCAACATCATCCCACCGAACGCCACCCTGGTCTTCGAAGTCGAGCTCTTGAAGATCGGCTGACGGCCCTTGGTTGCACGGCCGGCAAGGATGTTCGCGCCACAGCGCCAAGATCGACAAACGCAGGCGATCTTCGCGTTTTATTCGGGGTTGGCCTGGCCGGTCGCTATACTGGCCAGTTGAGGCAATGGCGAAGGCGGCGGACGAAGCGCGCGACATGATCGGGCGGAAGGTCGGTGGCAAGTTCGTCATCGAGTCCCGCATCGGTGGCGGCGCCATGGGCGACGTCTTCCTCGCCATGCATGTCGCGCTCGACTCGCACATCGCGCTGAAGGTGATGCACGACGAGCTCGCGAAGGACCCGCGCTTCGCAGAGCGCTTCCACCGCGAAGCCAAGGCCGCCAGCAAGCTCAATCACCCGAACTCCGTGCGCGTCATCGACTTCGGCCAGGACGACGACGGCACCATCTACCTGGCCATGGAGCTCCTCCAGGGTCGCGATCTCTTGAAGGTCTTGAACGAGGACTGGCCGATCCGGCCCGAGCGCATCGTGTCCTTGATGTCGCAGGCCCTCGGCGCGCTCCAGGTGGCGCACGATCACGGCATCGTCCACCGCGACCTCAAGCCCGAGAACATCATGATCGTCCCCGGCAAGGACGACGAGGGCAACTCGATCGACGTCGTGAAGGTCTGCGACTTCGGCATCGCGAAGTTCTCCGACCCCCGCGGCTTCCAGACCGAGAACGGCAGCACCGCGAAGGGCCAACCCGCGCTCACGCAGACCGGCGCGCTCATCGGCACGCCCGAGTACATGTCACCGGAGCAGGCCCGCGGCGACACGCTCGACTCGCGCAGCGATCTCTACTCGATGGGCATCGTGCTCTATCAGCTGCTCTGCGGCGACCTGCCCTTCACCGCGGAGAACGCGCTCGGCGTCGTCCTCAAGGTCGTCACCGACGACGCGCGCCCACCGTCCTCCGTACGCGACGGCATCCATCCCGCGCTCGAGGCCGTGTGCATCAAGTCAATCGCCAAGCTGCGGGGCGATCGCTACCAGACCGCGAAGGAGATGCGCGCTGCGCTGCGTGAAGCTCTGGGGCGCGGGCCGTTCGTTGGATATCCCGACAGCCTCTCGCAGCCGATGGGCGTGCGCTCCCCGTCATCTGGCGGCACCATTCGCATGGACGACAAGTCGGACTCCGCGGCGATGAGCCACGCGCCCACGTTGAATGTGAGCGGCGCTGCGGTCTCATCGATCTCCGCGCCGCAGACGCCCGACTCCACCGGCCCGGCGAAGTTTCCTCCGTACGCGCCCAAGGACACGTCCAGCGGTACGGCGCTGGGTCCTCAGGTCGCGCGCAAGAAGGGCAACGGCGGGCTCGTGTTCGCGCTCCTGGTCGCGGTGCTCGGACTCTCCGTGGGCGTCGGCGCAGTGCTCCTGCCGCGCATGCGAAGGTCCGCGAACGGCACGCCGTCTGCCAGTTCGAGCGGCGCAGGTATGGACCTGAACCCCCTCGAGCAGCATCAGTCATTCGCGAGCCCGCTTGGAAGCGGCGATCCCAAAGGCGCGGGCTCCGCGCTTGCTGGTACCGCGGGCGGAGGCGGAAAGGCGCCCGCTGTCACGCCCGGCGCCCCCGGCCCCCCCGGCACGACCGGACCGGCCGGAAAGGGCGCGAAGGGTGCGCCGTCCGCGAAGCCCGCGACCGCCGCGACCGCCGCGATCGCCAGCGCCGTCCCGGTGCCCTCTTCGACGCCCACGGAGCCCGACCATCCCGTCGAGCCCGTCGCGGCGTTCAACGCACAGAGCGCACACGTCGACATCGGGATGACGAACCCGTCCGGCGTCAAGGCGGGGCCGCTGCGCAAGCAGTTCGACGCCATGCGCGGGCAGCTGTCTGCTTGCTACAAGGACGCGCTCACTGCCAAGGGCCAGCGCGTCGATGGCACCGCCACGTTCAACCTCTCGATCGACGGCTCTGGCCTCATCTCCGGTGTCGTGGTCACGGGCCTCGACCAGCTGCCGCAGGCCACCCGCTGCTTCCAGAACACCGTGTTTCACAAGCAGTTGCCGCAGAGCGCGCTCGAGGGCCCCAGCGCCACGGCCGAAGTGTGGGTCACGCTCAAGCCCGAGTGAGCCGGATATTCCCGTAATTCGTGCTTGATCGGACGCGCAGATCATTCTGGCGCGGCGCACTTTATTCAAGCCCCCATAAAACTTTTGGCGACACCGGTCGTCAGAGAGTCCGTTGCCGTCGCGATCTCCGCGCGCGCCCGACCGAGGTCACAAATGATGAAATGGTGGATGCAGCCGCGCGTGCGGCGAGGCCTGGCTTTGTCTGCGATCGTCCTGTCCGCAGGAGGGCTCATCCTTCATCGCGCACCCGCCATCGCGCATGGCTCCCTGCCAGTCGGAGGCGGCGCAGCGGTCGTGGGCACCACGCAAGGCGGCTCGTTCTCCGGGCAAGGCGCGCACGGCACCATCGCGTTCACGCAGACGCGCGTGCTCGCCGGCACGCCGCAGCATGTCTACGCGGAGATCGACTTCGAGGCCGATCAGGCATCGCAGGCGAAGGAGCGGGCGCCCGTGTCGCTCGCCGTCGTGCTCGATACGTCCGGCTCCATGAGCGGTGAGAAGATCGACCAGGCGAAGAACGCGGTCTTGAAGCTCATCGCCAACATGAGGGACGATGATCAGATCGCCTTCATCCGCTACTCGGACACCCATGATGTGGTCCAGCCGCTCGCCCGACTGGGTGACGTGCGCCAGAACCTGAATCGACGCATCCAGGAGCTCCAGGCGGACGGCGGCACCATGATCGCGCCGGCGCTGGCCGAAGGAAAGCGTGTGCTCGAGGAGGCCAAGAAGGATCGCGTGCGGCGCATCGTGCTCGCTAGCGACGGCCTCGATGGCACGAAGGCGCAATCGCAGGCGTTCGCGCGGCAGGCATTCGACGAGGGGATCACCGTCAGCTCGCTCGGCATCGGACTCGACTTCGATGAGGGGTACATGGGCAGCGTGGCCACCTCTGGACACGGTAACTTCGCGTTCGTGAAGGATGGCGCTTCGCTCACGGGCTTCCTGAACCAGGAGCTCCTCGAGGCCTCGAGCACGACCATCTCGAACAGCCAGGTCACGCTGCATGTGCCGCGCGGCATGCGCTTCTCGGACGCGCAGGGCGCGGACGCCGTGCAGAACGGCCAGGATGTGACGCTCAAGGTGGGCTCGCTCTTCGCGGGCGACAGCCGCCGCGTGGTGGTGGACTTCGAGGTCGACGCGAACGCCGACCAGACATACACGCTGGCCGCAGACGTGGACTGGACTCTGGTGAAGGGCGATCGCCGCGTCTCCGCGAACGACGTCAGGCTCGAGCTCCGCGGCACCACCGACACGCGCGCGGCGCAGGCGTCGCAGAACGGCGCAGTGTTCGCGAACGCGACCTCGGTGTTTGCATCCAAGCGTCAGCTGGACGCGGCAGAGGCCTACGCCAAGGGCGACAATGTCCGTGCGCAGACGATCATCGACAACAACGTGCGTGACCTCGCGCTCGCCGCATCGGCTGCGCCGGCCCCGGAAGCAGCTGCGATGCAGCGCCAGATCGTGAGCTATGCGGCAACCAAGGAGGAGTTCAACCGGGTTGGCGCCGGCTCCGATCGCGGTAAGGCCGCGGCAAAGTCCGCCGTGTCCAAGGACCTCGGCAACCTGAAGCGAGGCGCGTTCTGATCATGCGGCGCCTGCTCTACGTCCTCGCGGTCGCGGTCGCGTTCTTCGCCCTTCCCTTCGCGAACCGACAAGGGCCGTTCGTGTCCGTCGCCGCGCTCGTCCTCGCCTCCGTGGGGCTCGCGCTCCTCGCGTCCGCACATGCGAATGCCGTCTCGGTGGGCACGGGCGCGTTCGCCGCGCTCGGGGCAGGTGTCCTTGGCACCACGTCGCCGGCGGCGGCGGGTGCGGCATTCCTCATGCTGGTCTTCGCGGAGCGCACCATGCGCGTCCGCGGCAACATCCCCCGTGCGGTGCACGTGCTCCTGACGCTCATCGCGGGCGGCATGTCCGGCGCGATCACGGCGATGTACGTGAACGCGCAGCCACTGGTGTACGGCGTGGCGTGCGCTACCGCAGCGGTGGTCGCTGGCTTGCCGCTCCTCATCGAGGCGGACCATCCAGTCGCGCACGCGCTGGATCTGGTGGCGAGCGATCTGCCGGTGGACGTCCGCACGAGCCTCCGCGAAGGCGCCACCATCCTCCGCGAATCGGCGGATATTCCCCTGGATCCCGAGGTCGAGAAGGATGTGCAGACTACATGGAAGTCATTGCTGAAGCTCGCGCAGGCGCGGGCCAAGGTGGAGACACACACACGCGCGCGCGCAGGCAAGCACGTCCAGGGCGTGGTGGCGATGCTCGACAAGCGCATCGCGGAGCACGTCTCGCTGCTCTCGCGCGCCATCACCGCGACCGACACGGCGAACGCCGCGCGCCTGGGCATGGACGACAGTGCGCTGAAGAGCGTGAAGAGCGCTGGCCTCGCGCTCGAGGCAACCGGCGAGGCCCTGGTCGACATCGACGAAGAGCTAGACGCCCCGACGAGCGCCCGCGTCGCCGCCAAGTAGGCGGTTTCCGGAATATCGCGCAAGCGCGACACGGGCAATGTTGAGCTAACCTCGCGCCATGAGAGCTCTCGTGGCCTTCGCTTGTGCGCTTTTGATCCTCGTCTTCTCGTCTGGCTCGTTCGCCGCGTCAGCCGCGCTCGCCGCGTCTGATTGCGCGCCCGAGGAGTGCTGCATCACCGACCGCACGAAGGTGGTGACAGTCAAGCTGCCGCAGCACATTCGCACCGGGCTTCGCGTCACGCACCTTCGTGAGGTGAGCGAGCGCGGCGGCTCGTGGACCGGTGAAATAAGCCTCGTCACGCGCTGGCCTGCGGGCGGGCTGAGGCCGGAGCTGGTCGTGCGGAACGCGTCGGGCGACCTCGCGACGTCTGTCGACGAGACCACGCACCAGGGCGAGTTCTGCTTCCGCGAGCGCCGCATCGGCGCCACGTTCTCGAACTGGTTTCGTCTGCGTCGCTTCCCGTTCGACTCCCAGCTGCTGCGCCTGTTGCTCGAGGAGCGCGCGCTCACGGACGAGGACGCCATCTGGGAGGCTGATCTCTGGCCCAACCTCATCGCCATCGACGCATACCGCGAGCTATCGGGATGGCGCGTCGAGGGATATCCCAGCCTGGAGGTGAAGCGCTCTTCCTTCAGCGCTGTGCCGGGGCAGAAGGGGCCGCGCCTGCTCATCATCTCCACGCCCATCGAGCGCGTGTCGCAGTTCTATCTCACGCGCTACTTCCTGCCGCTCTTCCTGATCGTCGCGCTCGCGTATGGCCTGTTCTGGATCAAGCCCGACGACCTGGGAAGCGCCGCGTCCGTGGGCATCACCTGCATGCTCGCGATCATCACGTTCCAGATCACGCAGGCCGACACGCTTCCGCGCGTGCCCTATCTGACGCTCGCGGATCGCGTGTATACTGCATGTTATCTGGCGACGGCCGGCGCGCTGGGCATCGTGCTCTGGGAGTCCCACGTGACCACGGGCGGCAACCTGGACGCTGCGATCAAGCTGGACAAGCGCATGCGCCGCTGGTTTCCCGTCGCGTTCGCGCTGCTCGTCGGCGTCTCGATCGCGCTGGGGTGGTCGTCGCATCAGGACAACCCAGACGCCGACATCCCGGGCCAGCTAGCGCCGCAGACGCCGCCCTCAGGCGAGAAGTAGGTGCTGGCTCAGTTGCACTCGACCTTGAAGTGCTTGTGCCCTTTGGCGTCCAGCGAGTAGGGCGGATCGCAGTTCGGCTTCTTCTGCGTCTGCACGGTCGCGGGCTGCGGCGGGGGCCACGGCGGCGGCTTTGTGATCGGCTTCGCGCTGACACTTGCGACTGGCGCGCTGTCTGCGGCGGCAACGGCGCTCGGCGAAGCGCTGATGGCGGCAACAGGATCGCTGAACGGCTTCCCGGGCTCCGCGGAGAGCGCGATGGCGACGGATGCGCTCGGTGCGGTCGCCGGACTTCCGGAAGACGCCTGATCTGGCGTGAGGTCCTCACTGCTCCTTCGCCAGGAGAGCGTGATGCCGATGATGGTCACAAGCAGGAGCAAGAGCGCAGCGCCGCCGCCGACAAGGAGCGGGAGGCGTCGCTCCATGGGGAGCTGCATGAGCTTCGTGAAGCCAGAGATGCCCTGCCTCCTCGACACCTCGCTGTCTTCGGGTGAGGGACGCGGGCGCGAGCGCGGGGCAGCGCCGGGATCGATCCGCGGCGCACTGGCGAGCGGCAGCGTGCCCTCGGATGGCGGACCGACGCCCACCAGCGTGGCCTCGATCTTCCGCGAGCTGCGCTGTGACGACGGCGCGCGCGACGAGTGAGGCGCGCTCACGTCCGAATTCGAGTCCGGAGCGACCTGGCTGTGGGGCACTGCGAGCCCCGCCGAGTTGCTCTCGATCTCCGCGATGCGCTCCTCACGCGAATGGAGATCGCTACCGGCGACGCGCTCCACCCACTCTCCGACGTCCGTGGGCGAGGCGATGCCTTCGCAACGCTCGAGCGCGAGCGCCATCTCGCGTGCGCTGGCGTAGCGCTTGGTCACGTCGCGTGACAGCGCGCGCATGCACACGTCGTCCAGCTTCTGGCTCAGGCCTGGGGTGTAGATGCTGGGCGGCTCCACCGCGCCGCGCAAGATCTTGTGAAGCGTCTCGCCCTCCGACTCTCCCTTGAAGAGGCGCTCGCCCGTGAACGCCTCCCAGAGCACGACAGCGGACGCGTAGATGTCCACCGCGCGCGTGAGCTCACCACCGGACAGCTGCTCGGGGGGCATGTACGAGAGCTTGCCCTTCACCTGGCCCTCGCGCGTCACCTGGATGCGGCCGGCGGCCTTCGCGACGCCGAAGTCGAGCACGCGCGCGACGCCGTCGGAGCCGACAAGCACGTTCTGCGGTGACACGTCGCGATGGATGAGACCGAGGGGCTCGCCGCGCTCGTTCTTTGCCTCGTGTGCGGCATGGAGGCCGTGGAGAAAGCCGCACATGATCGCCGTGACGATCTTCGGCGACACGTGCTCCCCCCGCTTGCGCGTCGCACGAACGAGCCGCGCGAGCGTCTCGCCGCGGACGTAGTCCATGATGAGGAAGAGCTCGCCGTCGGTCGCGACCACGTCGATCGTCGCGACCACGTTCGGGTGCTGCACACGCGCGGCGAGGCGCGCCTCGTCCAGGAACATGGAGACGAACTCTGGATCCTTGGCGAACTGCGCGTGGAGCCGCTTCACGGCGACGGTGCGCGCGAACCCGACGGGCCCCAGCAAACGCCCGATGTGAACGGTTGCCATTCCCCCCGCGGCGATCTCGCCGTAGAGCGCGTAGCGACCTACGACCTTGACCGGTGCTCGGCCCTCGCCCTCGAGGGTGGGAGACATACCCGAAGCCTACCTCAGGTCTCGCGCCACAACGCGATGCCACCCAGCAGCCCCGCGACGTTGTCACCGATCTTCACGTTCTTCGGCAGTCTACCGTGCAACTTGTGCGCGTTGCCGCCGCCCAGGTAGATGACGGTGGGATTGAAGATCGGCTGCACGACCGCCAGCACCTGGCGAACGCGCTTGTTCCATTCCTGCTTGCCAACGCGCTTCAGCGCCTTGTTGCCGATCCAGTCCTCGTACGATTTCCGCTTGTGGAACGGGTGGTGAGCGAGCTCCAGGTTCGGGACGTAGCGGCCGTCGATGAAGAGCGCGCAGCCCATGCCGGTGCCGAGCGTGAGCACCATCTCCGTGCCCTTGCCCTGGACGATGCCGAAGCCCTGGACGCCTGCGTCGTTGAGCGCGCGGGCCGGGACGTTGCCGAACGCAGCGGAGAGCTTCTTCGCGAGCTGAAATCCGCGCCATGCCTCCGTGCCCAGGTTGGCCGCCGTGTGAACGACGCCGCCGATCACGACGCCGGGGAAGCCGCAGCTGATGCGCTCGAAGTCGCCGAACGATTTTGCGATCTCGCGGATCGCACCGAGGACAGCGGCGGGCGTGGCGGGCTTGGGTGTCTCCACCCGAACGCGCTCCGTCAATGTCTTGCCCTTCGCATCCAGCACGAGCGCCTTGACGCCCGTGCCACCGATGTCGATCGCGAGCGTGCGCGGCTTCGCGCCGGGAGCCTGCTTCTTCCGGGGCGCGGCTTTCTTCTTCGGAGCGGATCTGGACGCGGTCTTCTTCTTGGTTGCCATGGGAACGCCCATGGTCACACCATCTGTGCGTTTGCGCCAGCGTCGAGCGCTTCCACGGAGTCCGTCTTCACTTCTGCTGCGTCGACGACGCCAGCGTCCGGGGTGTCGAACGGTGCGCGACCGACCTGCTTCGTGCGGAACGGCGGGATGAATATGCTGAGCACGTACGCGCGAATCACCCACCACCAGAACGAGCGCTCGTTCAGGCGCGGATCCACGAGGCTCTCGATCTTGACGTGCTCCGCGCGCGCATCCGACCAGTGCGTGCCCGCGTTCGCGTGGTGCACCGTGTGGAGCCCGTTGTTGAACACGAGGAAGTTGAAGACGTAGCCGGTGATGTTGCGCGAGTGGTTGTACTTGCTCCACGGGTCCGTGTGGACGTGCTGCATGTAGTTGAACCACATCATGGACCACGTGCCAAACAGCGACGGGAGCGCGCTCACCATCACGAAGAGGTAGAGGCCGTGGAGCGCGCCGGCGTTGCCGTGCTTCCAGTAGTTGAAGCCGACCGCGAACGCGAGGAGCAGCGCGTTGACGCCGAGCCACGTGCGGATCTGCGTCATGATGGTGGCGTAGAGCTTGGGGTTACGTTCCTTCGCCTTTGCCTTGTACTCGTTGATCGGGCCGGCCTGGTAGAACGCGGAGATGAAGAAGTACGTGACGGCGATGACGATGTTGTTGCTGTTCGAGTGGCGCCACGTGATGGTCGCGTCGCCCGGCTTGTTCACGAACTTGTGGTGGTTCAGGTTGTGCGTGGGCACCCACGCGAACGTGGGGTAGCCGTAGAAGACGCTGACCCAGTTCGCGAAGATCGCGTTCATGCGCTTGCTCTCGAACGTCGGCACGTGATTGTGGTTGTGCGCGATCGTGCCGGCCGCCATGGCGAAGTAGAAGGACAGCGGGCAGAGGTACGGGAGCAGCTCGGGGCGAATGTACTGGGCGAGGACCACGACGGGCATCGCTGCACACCAGAGGATCGGCCGCCAATCTGCGCTTCGTTTGGGCAACATGAGGTACCCCCTCTCTAGCGCCAAATCCTCAAATGTCCCGCGCTAAAAGTGCGGACCACCCCCTGGGTTTCGCGTTGGCAGCGGAGGGCGCATCCACTCGAAACCATGCGGGTTTCGGCCGTGCAGTGGTAGCGTCTGCGCGTGCGTATTCGCTTCGCTGTGCCCTGGCTCGTGATGCTCGCTGCGGGCGTCATCGGAGCGTGCGCGGGAGGTCGTCGCGAGCCGCAAGGCGTGACGCGCAACGCGACCCCTCGCGGAGAGGCAAAGGGCGCTGGGCGAGCGCCGGCGCGCGCGGACTCGAACGTGGCGTTCGACGACTACGCGGGGAGCGCGGCGTGCGAGCCGTGCCATGCGGAGCTGGTCGCGCGCTTCTCGCGGTCGCCGATGCATCGCATGACGCGAGAGGCGCCGGGCGCGGAGGTGCGCGCCCCGTTCGCAGGCGAGACGTTCACGTTCAAGGGCGACGCCGTGCGCCTGACCTTCGACGCGGGCGCGCGCTTCTTCGAGATCTCGCAGAAGGGCGGACAGCCGCGCGTCTTCCGCATGACGCGCGTGATCGGCGGACGCGTGCGCGAGGACTACGCGGGCATCCAGGTCGCTTTCGCCAGGAAGGACGCCGCCGTGATCGGCGATCCGAGCAGCGAGTGGGTGATGCCCGTCACGTACGTCCTTGGAACGAAGCGGCTCCGCTACAAGGGGTACAGCGTCATGGTGAAGGAGCGGCCGCTGCTTCACGAGGGGCCGGAGTGGAACAAGACCTGTATTTTCTGCCACAACACCGTGCCGTACATCGACACGGCGCTGGGCGCGTTCACGGGGAAGAAGACGCCCTACCAGGGTGAGGTGGTGGATCCGCTGCTGCCTGCGGCGCGTCGCTTTGCCTACCGCGTGACGGACGCCGCGGCGTTCTCGGGTCTGGTGGACAAGGAGGAGCAGCGGCTCGGCGTCAGCGCCATGGGTGAGCCCGACCCAGCGCGCGCGGCCATCGCTGGGGTCACCGCCATCCGCGGCAATTTCCGGGCATCGCATCTGGTGGAGACGGGCATCGGCTGCGAGTCGTGTCACAACGGCGCGCGCGCTCACGCGGAGTCACCTTCGCGCAAGCCGTCGCTCTCCCCCATCTCGCCGGCCATCGCGATCGGGCCCGAGGGACGCGCGGCCACACACGCGGAGACCGTGAACCGCGCCTGCGCGCGCTGCCACCAGGTGCTCTTCAGCGGCTATCCGCACACGTGGGAGGGCGGCGATCGCCACGGCTCACCAGGCGGCAGCAACATCAACTCGGGCGAGGCGCGGGACCTCATGCTCGGGCGCTGCCAGTCCCAGCTTGCATGTACGACGTGCCACGATCCGCACGCGGACGACAACACGCAGCGAAGCGCCGAGCTAAAAGATGCAGTCTGCACGCAATGCCACCGGGACCTCGACGCGAATGAGAAGGCGGAGGCGCACTCGCATCACTCTTCCGCGGGCCTTGGCGGGCGCTGCGTCGGGTGCCACATGCCGCGGAAGAACCTGGCGCTCGATGGAACGCTGTCGCGGTACCACCGCATCGGTAGCCCGACGGATCCCGAGCGCGTGCTCCTGGACCGACCGCTGGAGTGCGCGCTCTGCCACGGCGACAAGACGGTGCGTGAGCTCACGAGCACGATGACCGCCTGGTGGAAGCGCCCGTACGACGCTGCTGCGCTCGAGCGGCTGTACGGGAGCCTGGATGCGAACGTGCTCCTCGCGACCGTGGAGCGCGGCAAGCCGCACGAGATCGCGACGGCGGCGTACGTGCTCGGTGCCGGCGCTGGACGACGGCGCGAGGCACTGGACGCGCTCGGCCCTGCTCTCACGAACCCGTATCCGATGGTGCGCTCGTACGCGCGTGCGGCGATGGAGAAGCTGGGCGGCGCGCCGTTCGTGATCGATCTGGATGCGGACACGAGCGAGATCGAACGCGCGCGCATCGAGTACATGAACGCCCTCCGTCACTGATTGCTCAATCGCCGCGACAGCGCTGTCACGGGACGCCGCCGTCGCGGTCATGCCGGCTCGGATCAGGGGCTACCCCGTGACATCGCGATCCTTCACAACGCGAATCAGGCTTATTTTCAGGGCGCGCGCGCACGTGCGTGCATGGCGCGCACCTTGCATTGGGTGGACGCATGAGCCGAACCCTTCGCATCGCGCCCGCCTCCGCAGCTGCCCTTGTCCTTGCCGCGTTTGCGCTGCAAGGTTGTGGCAATGGCGCGTGCTCGGACTCCGCGTTCAGCTCTTCGCCGTCGGCAGACAACGCGTCGCAGCCTTCGGGCAACGCTTCGAGTGGCTCGAACGGAGGCGCCGCGGGCAATGCTGCAGGCAGCGCGACCGCTGCGCAGCGCGCCATTACGGAGGCGGACATCATCCAGGTCCAGGGCGGACGTCTCTACGCGATGAGCAAGTCGGGCACGGTCAGCATCGTCGATGTCTCGCGCCCCGGCGCGCTCGCGCTGCTCGGACAGACCACCATCTCTGGCCAGCCGTTCGAGATGTACCTGCGAGGCAACGTCATCGTCGCCATGACCGACGGCGCGTTCACGGCGAACGGCCTGCCGATCCCGCCGGTCTCGGCGGACGCGACCCCTGATGGCGGCGCGGCAGCGAACGGTGGCTCGAACGGCTCGAACGGCGGCGGGACAAGCACCGCGCCCGATCCGTCGCTCGGCGCTGCGATCGTGACGCTCGACGTGGCGAACCCGGCGACCATGAGCACCATCGCGCTGTTCCCGGTCCCGGGGCAGCTCGCGGACTCGCGCATCGTCGGCAACGCGCTGTACCTCGCCACCTACGAGAACGCCGCATGCTTCCAGTGCGGCCCGAAGCCGCGCACCATGGTGACGTCGTTCGACGTGACGAACCCCTCCGGCGTCGCGAAGGTGGACCAGGCATCGTTCGCGAGCAACGCGCCGGACGGCTACAACCTGCCGTGGGGCTCCGCGTGGAAGCGCAGCATCATCGCCACGGACACGCGCCTCTACATCGGCGGTCACGCCGACGTCGATCCGGCCACGTTCGGCGATAGCGGTCAGCACGAAGGCATCATCGACGTGCTCGACATCACGGACCCCACCGGCAAGCTCGGCAAGGGCGCGCGCATCGTGACGGCGGGCGCAGTACTCTCGCGCTGGCAGATGGATGAGCGCGACGGCGTGTTCCGCGTGATCAGCCAGCTCGGCGCAGGCCGCTCGCGCAACGGCGAAGCGATGCCCGAGGTCGCGACCTTCACCATCCAGGACACGCAGACCTTCATCCCGCTGGGCAGCACCTACCTCACGCTGCCGAGCCAGGAGGGCCTGCGCACCGTGCGCTTCGACGCGAACCGCGCGTATGCCATCACGTACAACCAGACCGACCCGCTCTTCACGATCGATCTCACGAACCCCGCGATGCCCGTCCAGCGCGGCTCGCTCTCCATGCCCGGCTTCATGTTCTACCTGGAGCCGCACGGTGATCGCGTCATCGGCCTGGGCGTGGACCGCATGGATCCGGGCGGCAGCCTCAACGTGTCGCTCTTCGACGTGTCCGACATGGACAAGCCCACCATGGTGAAGCGCGTCGCGTTCGGCGCGGCGGACCTGAATGAGGACTACGCCATTCTCAACTACGAGGTCCCCGAGGATCAGGATCGTATCCAGAAGGCGTTCCGCGTGTTCGACGACGGCCGCGTCGCAGTGCCCTTCACCTCCGGGAGCTACTCGTTTGATGGCGCGAGCGGCTGCACAAGCCCCGCGAGCGGCGTGCAGCTGGTGTCGTGGAAGAACGACACGCTCACCAAGGACGCGCTTCTTCCCGTCATGGGCAACCCGCGTCGCGCGATGGAGCTCGGGACCGACATCCTCGCGATCAGCGACTCCAACGTGACCGAGTTCTCACTCGCGAGCGGCACTGGCTACGGCAAGATGGAAGCGAACGTGGTCATCGGCACGTGCGTCGCGAAGGCCGTGCCGAACGGGGGCGGCGCAGGCGGCGGCTTCGGTGGCGACGGAGTTGCTGGCGGCGGCGGGGGCAACGGCAACAACGGATACGGCTCGAACGGAAACTACTACGGAGGCATCGACGAGGTCGGCTGCGGCGGTGGTCCCTTCTCGAACTGGAAGTCGTGCACCATGGGCCCGATCGGCGCGGGCAGCGGCAAGACCGGCACGCTGGCGCTCGGCCTTGGTCTCGCCCTCGCAGGCGTCGTCGCGCGCCGCCGTCGCAACAAGAAGCAGTGATCAGCTATCTGCGTGGCGCGATGCGTACTTCATTCAAGAGGGTGAGAGAGGCTCTCGAAGCGGCGCAGCACTGCGATGCGCGCCGGTAGTAGAGAGATCTGCGCTCTCGCCAGGCTTGCCAGCTCGCGCTTCCGGAAGCGCGCAGGTAGCTCCACTTCTGGCAGCGAGCGGAAGCGACGACCGCGGCGGGTCGAAAGATAAAACGTATCGAGGAGCGCCTTCTCCGCCGAGGCCTGGCGAAAGGGGAGCGGGGTGTCGCTCCACGTCACGCCACCCATCATCATGCGCGGGTGCATCTGGAACAGCTCGAAGCGGCCGAAGCGCGTGACGAGCGTACGCGGCGCGCCTGTCGTCGCGATCTGGATGGCCTTCGGGATCTGGGAGATCATCCCGTGGAGGTGAAGCGCGCTGAGGAACGAGACGTAGCCGAGCTCCGCTCCGAGCACGTACGGCGCGCAGCCGTAGAGCGAAAAATGTGGGTGCTGCGGAACGACCCAGAGGCCACGCGTGAGCCGCTCGACCTGACGGTGACGCGCAAGCGTGGCGAGTCGCTTCGATGCCGCAACGAGCGAGACCGCCTCCGCATCGGCGTACATGCGCGTCGTGAAGACCGGGGTATTGGCGAGCACCAAACCATCAGCCATCGCCGAAGAGCTCCAGAGCGGCGAGGCGAATGAGGTCCCACGACTCCATCGAGCCAAATCGCGCGCGCGCGTCGTCCTCGAGAAACTCGACCACCTGGCCGGCGTACGCATCGTACTCGAGGGCGTTGATCACGATTTGCGCGTCGGCGCGCTCCTTTCGTGAGAGGCGGTCAGCGATGACCTTGCGGCTCGCGTGGCCGCCAAGCGCGAGGATGTGGAGGTCGAACACGTCGCGGCACTGGGGTGTCTGTCGTGCCGGAAGCGCACGCGCCTTCTGGAGCGTCGCGCTGCGCCCGTCATAGTGCGGACATGGGAACCCGAGGCGCCCGTACGGCCGTACGCGCTCGCCTGGGATCGGCGTGTTGATGACCGTGTACGCGTCATTCGGCCTTCGTCGCGAGAACTCCACCTTGGTCGGCAACGAGACGCCAGCGGTGGTGACAAGCCGCACCCGAAAGCGCTGTGTGGTCTCCGTCTGCTTCGCCTTACCAGGATCGTTTGGTTCTATCGCGCTGACGCCGAACGCCTGCATCGCGCGCCCAAGCGCCTTGTCCTCCAGGATCTTGAAGCCGTTCTTCTTCAGCGTCGCCACGCTTCCGGCAACAACGTCGAGATCCATGTCCTCCGAATAGCGAGGGCTCGTGAAGAAGAAGCGAAGGTTCACGCCCCCCTTCAGCACGTACTGACTCGGGTCGGATGCGGCGAAGAGCCTCTCCAGAAAGAGGAGATGAAACGCCTCGCGGATCGCGGTTTCGGAGAGCAGGCTCACGCATTCATTATTAGTATGAATTGCCAAAAACGGCCACTGATATCAATAATGCATCGCCCACGCCGTCAGGCTGCGGTGAGGCGGATGAGCGCAGCTCGGATGACGTCCGCCAGCGCTCTGGCCTCTGGCCTTGCGTCCGTGTCGTGGGAGAGCGTGCGGTCCAGCGCCAGCGCGACATCCGGCGGTAGATCGGGGCAGAGGCCGGCGAGCGGCGGTGCATGAGGCATGGCGCGCCCCTTCAAGCGCGCCTCGAGCGGGCTCTCCTTGAAGGGCCGTTTCCCGACCAGGAGCTCGAACGCGATGATGCCGATCGCGAACATGTCGGAGGAGCGCGTGGAGCTCTTCGTCCCCTGCTGCAGCTCACCCGCCATGTACTGAGGCGTTCCGAAGATCACGCCCGTGGCGGTGAAGTCGTCGCTGCGCATCTCTCCCCGAGGCTTGCTCGGCGGCGGTTGCCCATCGGGAACGCGCGTGGCCTGGTCCTCCGGCGCGAGGATCTGCGTCGCCGCGTCGTCGTCGAAGTCGATCTCGCCGGTCTTGACGTTCGCGGTGCCACCGCTGACGGGGCGAGACCGCCCGCCGGGCGAAGTGGGATGCAGCCCGGCCGCAATGCGCGCCTCTTCTTCCAGATTGGCACCGCTCGCAGCGCTTGCACGGATGATCATGTCGGAGAGGCGCGACTCGTCGGCGACGGAGGAGATACCGAAGTCGGTTATCTTCACCGTGGGTCTCGTGCCATCACGTCCGCGCGAGAGGAGGATGTTCGACGGCTTGAGATCGCGATGGATGATGCCCGCTGCGTGGATTGCCGCCATGCCCTCGCACACCTGGAGCAGCACGCCGAGCGTCCATGGAATGTCCTGCTTGCGCCGACGGACGTCGTAGAGCGTGGTGCCGTCCGTCACGAGCTCCATGACCATGAACGGAAACCCCTGCTTCGCAACGTCGACATCCTGGATGGTCACGACGTTCGGGTGCTTCACCTCAGCGCAGATCTGCGCCTCTCGCGCGAAGCGGGCGCGCGCGAACGAGTCACCGCCGGAGAAGACCTTGAGCGCGAACTTGCGGTTGTCGCTGTGCCGCTCCACCTCGTACACGGCGCCCATGCCGCCCTGCCCCAGCATGCGCAGCACGCGATAGCGTCCCTCGAACAGCTCCCCCGCCTCCAGCTTGGGCGCAACGACGACGCCCGCGTCCATGTCGGCAAGGCGAACGACGAGCTCCCTCGAGCGCAGCGCGATCTGCCTTCGCAGCTCGTCGTTCAGGGTCGCGACCTCGCGGTTCGACGCTGACAATGTGTCGACCTTCTTGTGGAGCTCGAGGACGAGCTCGTCGGAGCGGCGCAACGCGAGCAAGTGCTCACGTGAGAGCGACACGGCCTGGTAGATGGCGATGGTGGTGATGCCGATGCAAGCCGTTCGCACCCCGTGCGAGAGCTCACCGAAGCCGAACCATGGCGCAAAATCCGGCAAACCGACGATGGCCGTGATGGGCCACGCCAGCGCGATGGGCCACAGGTTGCGCGAAGAGTGCGTGTTCGCCGGCAGTCGAATCAAGAGCACGATCTGCGCGATCGCATGCGCCGTGCCCACCAGGCCGATCAGCACGCCAATCACCCGCACCGCATAGAACGGATTGTGGCCGACCAGGCACACGAGGAGCGACACCGGCGGCACGGCGAGCCACACGCGGCTCGGGCGCGGCAGCTCGAAGTACGAGCGAGAGAAATAGAGCGCCGCGACGGAGCCCGTGACCAGCATCACGCCCATCACCGCGACGTCGTACGCGCCGAAGAGCGGCTGCGTGAGACCAAGCAGGAACGCCGGATAGAAGAGCCCCGTGAGCGCGCCCACCGCGAAGAAGCCATAGGGACGACTGCGCGGCCCGCGCATGGAGAGCCACACGAACATGTAGAGCATCGCGACGACGGCGCTCGCGGCCAGCGCGCCAAGCGCAGTCACCTGGTTCCACGTGGAGATCAGGACCACGCGGTCCGGACCAAGAGGCCGCGCAGTGATGATCGGTGCGTCCTCGATGATGGCGCTCTTGTACCAGCGGTGCTGGACGGTGAGCTCGATCGCGAGCGTGCCCTCGCGCGTGACGTTCTCCGGCAGATGGAAGACCACGGGCTCCGTCGCGCGGTAGCTGTCCAGCATGCCGGGGCGCACGGGCGAGAGCGGCGTGCCGTTCGCGCGCGCCGTGACCAGCGCGCCCAGGTTGCCCAGCGACAGCGTGAGCGCCTGCCCGCGGAGCTCCTGGGGCAGCTCGACGGCCGTCGTAAGCGTGTAGTCTACATTCGTCTTCGGGAGCTTCGATTCGAGGCGCGCGGGAAGGTCGACGTTCTGCTTCGTCCCATCCGGCAGCCGCAGCGTGAACGCGCGCAGCGTGATCCCCGTGTCCGGCTCGCAGCCCAGAAGGCCGAGCAAGAGCATGACGAGGAGCAGCAGCGAGACTCGCGAGCGCGCTCCTTCCATGACTGCATCTTAACCTTTTGGGCGCCAGCGGAAAGATGAATCCTGCAGGAAGCGCAGCTGTACAGGTTTCATGGCGTACGGGAGGTGCTTGGGCTTTGACATCACGGCTCGAAAGGAACGAGACTCTCCGGGTGAGGTACCTCTACGGGGACTCGTCGCCCTTCCCCCACGGCTACGACTTTCTCGCCACGCTCGAGACGTTCATGACGACCGCCACGCGGGTCGTGCAGCTATCCATGAACGCATCGAAGGTCGAGGACGCTGCCGACCAGGGCCTGCTCGCACGCATGAAGGAGCTCGAGCAGATCGAGCAGTTCCACACGGGCACCGTGGAGGCGCTGGGCGAGGCCGCGAAGGAGTCCCAGAGCGCGCTCGTGCGTGAGTACGCGAGCCACGTGATCCAGAGCGCGATCCGCACCCTCGCCGACAACAAGGGCCGAACCCAGGCCGAGAACGAGCGCGTGCAGCAGGGCGCCGCGATGGTGGCGCAGGCCGCGAAGAAAGAGATCGAGCAGCACCTCGATCACTTCATGCGCACGGTGCGCTTGCCCACGGAGCACTCGCGCGTGAAGGTCTCACTCGCGGCGGGTCGCACGGACTCGTGGTGCACGCTCACGCACGCGATGGGCATCGTCTGCGAGTTCGACATCGACGTGGCGGCTACGTCCTGGGGCAAGGCGCGCAAGGTCTCGGAGTTCACGACCGCCGTGGACCTGCTAATTGGCGCAAAAAAGGCCTGGTTTTCGAGCCAGGTCACGCCCGAGCGCATTCACCTGGATGACTTCTTCATCGGCGACGTGGACGTCCAGGACGACGGATGTCTCCTCCTGCTCCGCAAGAAGCCGGACCAGCCGGACTCGTACGTCTTCACTGCGTCGAAGGCCAACGGTGTGCTCGACGTGCGCGTGGATCGGCCGGGCATGGCCGAGGCCGGCTCGCTCTCCGAGAAGCTCGAGGCCGGCGACGTGGCCGTGTTCGAGCGGCTCTACACCGCGCTGCAGGGCTCGACGGGAAAGCTGACCAGCCTGCGCTCACGGCTGCGCGCGTGCAGGGTCGACAACGTGAGCGCGCTCGATCCGGCGGGCTCGCTGCGCCTGGTGGAGCGCATGGTCGCGCTGTTCGCGCCGACGGTCGCGGAGATCGCCGCACGCAGCCCGAACCCGCACGAGCTCTCGCTCAAGCGAGAGACCGACGAGGGCAAGCGCGAGGAGCTCTACCTGCGGCGCGACGACCTGCACAAGAAGATGGAGCCGCTGGCCGGCGACGGGCGCCGCATCTTCGCGCCACTCGGGCTCGAGGCCTGGATGCCGGGACTCTCGCAGGCACCGCCAGCGGTCTCGACGGGCCAGTTCGCCGCGCAACCGCAGCAGTTCGCGCCGCAGCCACCGCAGTTCACGCCGCCTCCGCCGCAGTCGGTCGGCCACTTCGTCCAGCAACCACCCGTGCGACCATCGCAGGTCCCGGTGCCGCCATCGCAGGTCCCGGTGCCCCCCTCGCAAGCACCAGCGCCCCCCTCGGCCGCACCATTCCCAGCGCCCCCCATCTCGACCTCGCAGTTCCCACCAAAAAGCAACGGCTAGCAAGTGGGCTGACGGCAAGGTCCGGACGGGCGGAACGCCAGACCCCCGCGCGCTCCCCGCTCACGTTGACCGCATGCGTGTCGCATTGAACGAACGCTGGCCGAGGCGTACGCTCATCAAACCTGGCCAGGCACAGTGAAAGTCGTCGCTCATCCGATCAAGGTTAGCTTCTTTGATCGTCGTACCGAACAGCGCGGCGCCGTCGCGCCGTCGGCAACTCGGCCCACTCAGTGGACACGACACCTGCGTGTGGGGGTAGTTCTGCTGGGTTTCTTGGGCCCCGTCTTCGCGTGTGATCGCCCGTCGATGAACGGGGCGTCGCCGGGGGAGACGTTGATCGCCTCTCCCGCCGCCGCACCGACTCAGATCGTCTCGGATGACATCACTATCTACTGGAGCGATGTAAATGGCAGCGTTTGGAGTACCACTTCGCCAGGTGGGCAGCCCACGCTGCTATTTCACGACCCATCGTCTGCGATGCTGCCTTTCCTGAACCTTAGCCCGACGGGCCTGGCCTTCGTGAGCGGCGGGACTCTCCATCTTCGGTCTCGCGCGACGGGATCGGTCAGCGCGCTGGCGCCGGAGATTGGAACGGTCATCGCGGGAACCGCCCTGAACGGCACGGTCTACCTGCTGTCGTCCCAGTCTTCCAACGACCCACGCGGGCCGACCATGACGGTATCTCGGATAGAGCTCGACACCGGCCGCGCAACAACACTGTTCGGGCCGACGTTTCGAAACCCGATGCCAGCTAGAATCGCCGCATCAAACGCTATCATCGTGATGTCGTCACTCATTGCGGGGTCGGCGCCAGAGTGGTTTAGTATCCGCGCAGCGACGGATGCTGGTGTGGCGAGCTCGGATGTGCGGCTTCCGCAGCGCACGTCGCTCGCTTATGATGCGACGAATTGCAGCGTTCTGGCGTCCGGTCCCGACATGGTCTTTTGCGGGACGGACAATGGGCTCTATGCGATCGACTCATCCGGAGCGGCGCTACCGCATTCGGCAGGAGGGGCAAGGGCGATCGTGACGGACTCTAGAAACGTATATTGGATAGACGGGAAACGTGTCGCAGCGGCGCCGTTGACCAACGGAGCTACCCTCTCATATGGCTCTGACGCAACGGCGCCCGTTCTTGGGGTCGACTCAACCTTCGTCTACTGGTTCACGTCCGATGGGATCGTCCGTCGGTCCGAGCCTCCTTGACGCGTTGCATGCTGCCGCCCCGATCCCACCCTCCCAGTTCCCGCCAAAGAGCAGCGGCTAACGCCCCCGGTTGCCCGTTCTCGGCTAACCTGGCGCCATGCTTCGTCCAGCGCTCGTCCGACTCCAGCGCTCCCGGCGGCTCGTCGGCTTCTGCAAGTGGGCTGATGGCAAGGGTCTGCTGTTTGGGCGGGTGCTCGAGGTCGGCGAGCGAACAGTGAAGTTCGAGCTCGTGAATCCAGATGGAACCGTCGACGAGGAGTTCACTGTCGCTCTCTCGAAGATCACGCGACTGAATGAGTCGCCGGACTACGTGAGGCGGCTCGAGCTGTTTGCGCGGCTCTCGGTGAAGAAGAGCGAGGGCCAGAAGACGACCAACCGAGCGCTCGTCAAGAAGCGTGTGACGCAGGCCAGTCGCACGGGAGAGTGCGTGGACCTCACGCTCAAGGATGAGCCACGTCGCGATTGCAGGATCGTGCGCGTCGAGGACCGCTGGGTGCAGTTCGTGGAGTACGCCGATGATCCGTTCACGATCATCGAAAAACGCATCGTGCGCATCACGCAGATCACGGAGTTGCGGTGGAGATCGACGATCGAGCGACTGATCACAAGAGCCTGGGAATCGAAGCGGACGGGCTGACGACTTCAACTTCGACTTCGACTTCGACTTCGACTTCGACCTCGACCTCGACTTCGACCTCGACTTCGACCTCGACCTCCTACCTGCAGCCTGCTTCTGGGGTTGCGTCCACGTAGGCTTTCCAGCCCCTCACGATCTCCGCGGCGAAGCGCGTTCCCATCAGGCTCGCTCCCGAGAAGCCGAGATGCACGCAGTCGGGCTCGCCCAGGCCCGTCCTCACGAAGGCGCGGATGGCTCCCTTGCCGCCCATTCCCTCGTAGAAGTCCCAGAAGAGCACGTGCTCCGCGTCTGCAGTGTCCTTGAGATCTTTTGCGAGCCTCGCCACCGCGGGGTTCGAGCTCGAGTCCGTGTGTGACATGCCCTGATCGGGCGGGCTCATCAGCATGAGCGCGGTGTCCGGGAGCGCCTTCTTGAAGTCGTCCAGCACCGCCGTCACCCACTTGCGCTGCGAGCCTGCGCCCAGCAGGTTCGTGCCCAGCAGGAAGATCACGAGGTCATACTTTCGCTCGCGTAGCTGCGCGACGCGCGTGGCTGAGTCCACATGCGCGAGCAGCTCGAAGTTCAGCGCGCCCGCGCCCAGCGAGTCGACGACCACGCCCGCGTTCTCTCGCTCGAGCGACGTGCCGAAGATGCGCACAGCGTGGCCGCCCTTCACGACGGCCTCGACCTTGTGAGGACCGTCGGGGAATTTCACGCGCACGGAGGCGGGCTCGACCGTCTCGCTCTCGGTGCTCACCTCCTCGACCTTTGCGCCGTCGACGAGCACGTTGAAGCCGCCGCCATTGGGGCGCTTCAGGTAGAAGATCTCCGCGGAGCCGGCCGTCTTCCCCACAGGCGACGCCCCAGCGCCGTATGCGGTCGCGACCCACGTGGTGGCGCCTCCGCGTGACGTCTCCGCTGCGATGTTCGCGAAGCCGTAGATCTTGTCGCCCAGCTGACGACCCGACGCCGCGAAGATGCCCCATGGTGTGTCCTCCTTCGGCGTGACGTCGTGGCGAACATCCATGTGCTCGTACCAGCCCCACGGACGCGCGGCCGCCACGAAGCCGTGCCCCGCGTCGCCGAAGCGCGCCTGCAATGCGCGACGAAACGCGCCCGAGATGAAATCGCGCGTCATCTGCGAGTCGCCATAGAACGCGACACGCACCTTCTCCGTGTTGCCCCCGCGTGCGACGCGCGCGAGCTTCTCGTGGAACGCGGTGAGCCCGGGTCCCTCACCCACGACGCGCGGCACTGCCGACGTCACGACACCCCTGCTGAACGCGACCGGCTCCGAGAACGACGCCGCGATCGGCGCGCACGCTCGCGCGGATGGTGATGCTGCCGACGCATCGAGAGCCGTGGTGGCCACGCTCCCCGCGTCGCTCGCGGTGTTGGCGTCCGTCACCGCGGGCACTGCACTGGATGCCGATGGAGCTGCGGGGGCCGTGTCGCGCGCGGGCGCCTGCGCGGGCGGCGTTTGAGGCGGCCCACCGCATGCGGCGAAGAGCGCGGCCAATGCAGCGATCGAGCTTGTTTTCCGCATCCGATTCAGCTGACGTCCGTGGATTCCTGCGCGCCGTCGGACGTCACCGCGACCTCCTTGTTCGTGTCGATCACGCGCGCGCGCTGGAGGATCTCCCATGCGCCCATGCCCAGCACCATCGCGGCGATGAAGACCAGCGCAGGCCGACCAGACACCACAGAGCTCGCGATCACCGGCCCCGGACAGTAGCCCGAAAGACCCCAGCCCACGCCGAAGAGCGCGGCGCCGACGATCAACGGCGCATCGAGCCTGGTGCGCGCGAACACGTGGAACGAATGCGCGAACACCGGCTTCTTCATCGAACCGAGAAGGCGGCGGGCCGTGAGATGCACGCCGATGGCGCCGACCATGACGAACGCTAGGCTCGCGTCCCACGAGCCGCTCACGTCGAGGAAACCGATCACCTTGTCCGGCTTCGTCATCCCGGAGATGGCAAGCCCCACGGTGAACAGCGCGCCCGCAGCGAACGCCGTGACGACCTTCATGACGAGCTCTTTGCGCTCGCTCACGAGATCCTCCAGACGTGGTCCACGACCAGCACCGTGAGCCCGGCGACCAGCATGAACGTCATGGTCGCGACGATCGACCGCAGCGAGAACCGCGAGATCCCGCACACGCCATGACCCGAGGTGCAGCCGTTGCCCATCCGCGTGCCGACGCCCACGAAGAGGCCCGCGATGCCGAGCGTGAAGATCGAACGCGGTGACGCGCCGAACGACGCGGGCACCAGCATGCCGACGAGCACCGCCGCGACCAGCATGCCAGCGACGAACGCGCCCTTCGGTGCACGTGCCTCCGCGCGGCCCAGCACGACGTCACCGAACACTCCGCTGATGCCAGCCACGCGCCCGTTCAGGAACCAGAACATCGTCGCCGACAGGCCGATCAATGCTCCTCCGGCCAGCGCCGAAAGAGGGGTAAAGTGCGTCATGCGGATGGTGTAGCGCAAAGGCTGCATCCCGCCAACGTGGTAGAGCCCTGGGAGCGAATCGCATGCAGAATACAATGATCCTCACCTTGCTGCTGCCGCTCGCCGCGATGCCCATGCTGGTGGTCGCGTGTGGCTCGCCTCCGCCGCCAAAGCCGGCCACGGAGTCGACGGGAACGGCGGCGTCAGTCGCCGACGCAGGCGCGGCAACACGCAGCGCGAGCACGGACGACGCTGGCGTAGCGCCGACACCGGTCGCCATGAGCGCCGCGGATGCAGGCACGCCACCGGGCGAGCTGCCGGCCACCACCACCACCCACAATGACGACGCAGACGACGCATGCCAGGCCGTCGCCGCCGCGTTCGAGAAGCGCGCGAGACCGCAGATCAAGGCGTGCTACCGCGAGGGCAAGAAGAAGGACCCGAGTCTGGTCGGCGGTGTCCGGATCGCCGCCGCCGTCAACATGGCTGGCAAGCTCGGCAACGTGTTCACGTCCCCCAACGGTGACAAGACGATGCTGCCTCCTGCCGTCGTGAAATGCATGGTGGACGCGGTGAAGGCCACCGATCCCGGCGACGTCACGAAATGCAAGGGCAAGAGCCTGGCGTTCCCCGTGCAGTTTCCATCGCAGTGACGCTAGGCTCCTCTCCATGGCGAAGAAGCTCGGCACCTGCATGCTGTGTGAGGCGTGCTGCGGCATCGTCGTCGACGTGGAGGACGGCGTCGCGGTCTCCGTGCGCGGCGATGACGACGACCCGATCAGCCACGGCTACGTGTGCCCCAAGGTCGTGGGCATGCAGGATCTCTCGAATGATCCTGATCGGCTGAAGACGCCGCTCGTCCGCGAGGCCGGTGACTTCCGTGAGGCAAGCTGGGAAGAGGCGCTCGACTTCGCAGCGCAGGGAATTCTCCGCGTGAAGAACCGCTACGGCGTGGATGCGGTCGGCGTGTACCAGGGCAACCCAACGGCGCACAACCTCGGACTCATGACCATGGGGCAGCTCGTGCTCCGGACGCTGGGGACGAAGAACCTGTACGCGGCGTCGTCCGTGGACCAGGTGCCGCACATGCGCGCCGCCTACGAGATGTTCGGCCACGTGTTCTTCATGCCGGTACCGGACATCGATCGCACGGCCTTCTTCCTGGTGCTGGGCGCGAACCCCGCCGTGTCGAACGGCAGCATCATGACCGCACCGGACGTGAAGTCGCGCATCGCGAAGATCATCGCGCGCGGCGGCAAGGTGGTCGTGGTGGATCCGCGCCGAACCGAGACCGCGGACATCGCAACGGAGCACGTGTTCCTTCGGCCCGGCACGGACGCGCTGTTCCTCTTCTCCTTGTTGCACGTGATCTTCGCCGAGGCGCTCGGGAGGTCGTCCACGCTCCGGCTCTCGCGCCTCAGCGTGCTCGAAGGGCTGGCCGCGCGCTTTCCACCAGAGCGAACAGAGCCGCACACGGGCGTGGATGCGGAGAAGGTCCGAACGCTCGCGCGCGACTTCGCGAAGGCAAGCACCGCCGTCTGTTACCCGCGCGTGGGCACTTGTTTGCAAGAGAACGGCACGCTCACGTCGTGGCTCGCCTACGCCCTCGCCGCGGTCACCGGCAACATGGACAGGGAAGGCGGCTTGATGTGGACCCGTCCCGCGGCGGATCTCGTACGGCTCGCGGACATGCTCGGCGCGGACGGCGTGAATCGCTTCCGCTCGCGCGTGCGCGGACTGCCAGAGACGGGCGGCGAGCTGCCAGTGGCCGCGCTGTCGGAAGAGATCGAGACGCCCGGCGACCGCCAGATCCGCGCGCTCATCACCTCCGCGGGAAATCCCGTGCTCTCCACGCCGAACGGCAACCGGCTCGATCGCGCGCTGCGCGGTCTGGAGCACATGGTCTCGATCGACGGCTACCTGAACGAGACCACGCGACACGCGCACGTCATCTTGCCGCCGTGTGCGCCGCTCTCGCGCCCGCACTACGATCTGGCGCTGAACGCGTTCGCCGTGCGCAACGTCGCGAAGTGGGTGGACCCGCCCGTGCCGAAGGGCCCGAACGAGAAGGACGACGGCGAGATCATGCTCGCGCTCGGACAGCGGCTTCGCCTCTCGCTCCCCGGGATGGCCGGGATTGCGAACGTGCTCGGTAGCGTAGGGAAGCTCCCCGAACGCTTCGTGGATGCGCTCTTGCGCCTGGGCCCGTACGGCGTGGGCAGGGGCGGGATGTCCGTCGCGAAGCTACGAGAAAACCCGCACGGAATGGACCTGGGGCCGCTCGTGCCCGTGCTTCCAGGCATGCTTCGAACGCCACACCGGTGCGTGGAGCTCGCGCCGCCTTCATTCGTGCGCGAGGTCGATTTGCTCGAGGAGCGGCTCCTCGCGAAGGCTCCCGACCTGCTCCTCATCGGCCGCCGTCACCTGCGCTCCAACAACTCCTGGCTGCACAACAGCGCGCGCCTCGTGAAGGGCAAGCGGCGCTGCACGCTCCTCATACACCCGAGCGACGCAGAGGCTCGCGGCGTCCGCGAGGGCGATCAGGTGCGCATGAAGAGCGCACGCGGCGAGGTGCACGTCCCCGTTACGATCTCGGACGAGATCATGCAGGGCGTCGTCAGCCTGCCACACGGCTTCGGCCACGGACGCGAAGGCACGCGCCTGTCCGTCGCCGGCGCCACGGAGAACGCGGGCGTCAGCGTGAACGACCTGACGGACGAGCACCGCGTGGATCACCTCACTGGAAACGCCGCGCTCAACGGCACACCCGTCGAGGTCTTCCGGGCCTGAGCCCCGCCACCACGAGCAGAGACCGCCACTACATGCTTCGCTTCACGTCGCCCGGCATGTTCGGGTGCTGCATGAGCGCCTTCTTCAGGCCTGCGTTGCGCTTCACGAACGGCTGCTTCACGAGGTGGGCGAGCAGCATGGGCGGTGCTGCGCCGAAGCGCGCGACGTTCTGCACGAACATCGCCGTGTAGACCTGGCGGCCGCAGAGGATCTGCGTGGTGCGTCCGTCGATCGTGCAGCCAGATAGCGACTGCAACACGCGCGCCTCCGTGTTGACGATGAGCTCCGCGCGCTCTTCCGGCTGCGCCTGCGACGTGAACTTGGTGCGGAGCAGGCCGCGCGTGCTGTTGCGCGTGTTCTCCGGCAGCTCGCGGTCGATCGCCCACTTGTAGATCTCGATGAGGCGCCGCGGCTGCATGATGCGGCGCAGCGTGGCCGCGGACAGCTGCGTGTTGCGGATCAGACGGCGGAACACGAGGCCGTCGCGCACGAGGTCGTTGCGAGACGCGATCTGGTCGAGGCCTGCCGGCGTGCGGTGGTGGAACGCGATGAGCCGCGCGTGGTCCAGGCCGAACGTGGTGTTCGTCATGACCGCGGCGATAACCTTCGGATCCGGATCCAGACAGAGCGCGGACAGATCGGGGCCGCTGACCTTGGGCGCGAGACCGGCGCGGATGTCGGGCATCAGCTTGTGGAACTTGGTCTCGTAGATCTTGCGATAGTTGCGCTCGGTCGCCTGCTCCGCTTCGGTGGCCTCGGGCTCCTTGTTGGAGCTCGCAGCAGCGGCTTCCTCGGGGTCCTCGAGCGACTCGGCCACCACCACACCAGCGACCTCTGCGTCGGCGGGCAGCTCTTCGAGCTCCATGGGCCCGGTGTCTTCCGCGTCGGGGAGGGCTGGATTCGTGTCTGCAGCCTTCGCCATGCCCGAGAGGCCATTCGCAAACGCCTCGGCATACTCCTGCGCCTCGTCCTCCGAGAAGCCCTCGCCCTCGCCCATGAGGACGTTTTCTGGATCTTCGGGCGCCGCGTCCAGCTGCTCGCCCCACGGGACCTCGTCCTCGGGCGTTCCGCCGGACTCGCTTGCCGGGTAGTACGGCATCAGCGGCGGCGGCTCGTACGGGATGTCGTTGGGGTCCTCCGTCGCTCCTTCCGGGAACGCGGACGGAGATGCGATGGTGCGCTCGTCTTGTTCGAACGCCGGCTGCGACGGCTCGTACTCCGGCACGTCGGAGAGGTCGTACGGCTGCGGCGCGTAGGCCGCCTCCCGCTGCATGGCAGACTGCTCGAAGAGATCACCGGAGGGCTCGTCCTCCGGGATCGGCGCGCCGAGCGCTGCGTATGTGTACGCGCCTGACTCGTCCGCGGGCAGCGCTGCACGCGACGGCGGCTCGTCCGGCGGCACGGGTTGAACGGCGCCACGCCGCACGAGACGATCGACGATGCGGTTCACGCGGTCGAGCGGCATGCCTGACATCTCGGCGATCTCGCGGAGCGTGCGCCGCTGATCGATGCGTGCAAGGACGAACCCATCCTCCGTGGACGGGTCGAGCCCCAGCTGCTCCGGCGGCCCAGATGGGCGAACGCTCTTCATGCCGATCTGCAAAGACTATCCTCGATCCGGTTTGGACCCAAGCGAGGATCTGGCGCCGAAAATCTGCATCTTCGCGGCCACTGTCATACCATCGCCCCCTATGATCCATCGCGGTCCCATGCTCGCCCTCGTCGCGCTGGTCGTCACCGCATCTGCCGCTGGTTGCAAGGCGAAGGAGGGCGGCGACTGTAAAATTGAAGCAAAGCTGACCTGCGACGACCCGAAGACCGCCCTCGCCTGCCACAACAACAAGTGGGAGAAGGAGCTCTGCAAGGGAGCGAAGGGCTGCACTCAGAAGGGCAATGATGGGGAGTGCGATCACGTCACCGCCGACAACGGCGACGTATGCACCATCCAGGACGATCACTCGTGCAGCGCGGACAAGAAGTCCATGGTCCGCTGCATGAAGTACAAATACGTCACCGTGGAGACATGCCTCGGCCCCGGCGGCTGCGTACGCGACAAGGAAGCCGCGTGTGACAACAGCACCAGCGCCGCGGGCGATCCGTGCACGCAAGAGGGGGACGCCGCTTGCTCCACCGACGGCAAGTCGTCGCTCGCATGCAAGGGCGGCAAGATGACGACGACCGTGCCGTGCAAGGGCCCGAAGGGCTGCTCCGTCAGCGGAACCGCCGTGCGCTGCGACGACGCGCTCAGCGACGTAGGTGACCCATGCATGGCCACGCCCGGCAAGGACCACTACGGCTGCTCGATGGACTCGAAGTCGCTCTTGAAGTGCGACGGTTTGAAATTCGTCCAGTCCGACACATGCGTCGGCAAGAAGACGTGCAAGCTCCAGAACGAAGTCTTCGGCTGCTTCTTGTAGACTACACGCGTTCTTTCGCGGGGACGGTCTCGCCCTCGAGGGCGAGCAGCTCTGCGTGCGTGATGCCGCTCTGGCCGTAGCGCTTCTTGATCTCCGCGGTGACGTCGGACAGGGCGCCCTTCCGGGCGACGGCGTCGCGCGAGAAGAGGTTCGGCGGCGGCGTGCCGTGCGAGAGATCTTTCACGCCCACGCCCACGAGCCGTACGCGGCGACCCGCGAGCGAAAAGCGCCGCAAGAGCTCCTTCGCGGTCTGGTAGATCGACTGGATGTCACGCGCGGGCTCGATCCGCATCTGCCGCGTCTCGATCGTGAAGTCCGCGTATTTCAGCTTCACCACGACGCTCTCGCAGTAGATGTCGTCCTCCGTGAGTCGCGGGGCCACGCGCTCGGCGTGGGCAAGCAGCGCGCGCTCGATCGCGTCGGTGGTGGTGAGGTCCTCCTCGAACGTGGACTCCGCGCTGACGGACTTGGCCTCGCCGTCGGGCTCCACGGCGCGGTCGTCGACCCCGCGCGCGAGCTCCTGCGCCAGCGCGCCAAAGCTGCCGAGCAGCCGCTCGAGGGTGCGCGGATCGGCGCGTGAGATCTCCCCGAACGTGCGGATGCCGTGCGCGCGAAGCAACGGGCCGGCGCGCTTGCCGATGCGCCACATGCGCTCGATCGGGAGCGGCGCCAGGAACTCCGCGACCTCCTCGGGGACCACGGTCAACCCGTCGGGCTTGTCCATGTCACTCGCGATCTTCGCGACAAACTTGGAGCGCGCGACGCCAGCAGACCCCGTGAGACCCGTGGCAGCCGTGATGCCGTCCTTGATTCGCCGTGCGATCGTGGGGCCGTCACCGAACAGCGACTGGCTCTCGGTCACGTCGAGGAAGGCCTCGTCCACGCTGAGGCCCTCGACCAGCGGCGTGAACTCACGGAAGACGGCGAACACCTTCGCGCTCTCCTCCTCGTAGCGATCGCGGTGCGGCGTGACGACCACCGCGTGCGGACAGCGACGAAGCGCGTCGGTCATGGACATCGCGGAGAACACACCGAACTTGCGCGCCTCGTACGATGCGGCCGCGACGACGCCGCGCCGCGATGCGCCGCCCACGACCACCGGCTTGCCGCGCAGGCTCGGATCGTCCTTGATCTCGACGGACGCGAAGAACGCATCCATGTCGACGTGCAAGATGACGCGGGGTCGCTCCACGCCTTCGATTCTACGTCCAGAACCGAGGGTTTACGGCGTGCTAGTCGCGCGCGATTACAACGAATGACAAGTCCATACGGGCCCAGGACGAGGGTTTGGGTGGTCCCGAGCGTCTACCCTTGCGTGAGCCCGCGGCGACGAACCCGACGCGGGCATCCAAGGAGAAGTAGAGTCATGCAGCTCGCGATGTCATCCGCTCTCGCCCGCCCCGTCGTCAAGTCCAAGCGTCCTCGCACGTCGGTTCTCGTCACGCTGTTTGCGCTCGTCGCGCTTGCCGTGCTGCTGCGCGCGCCGGTGCAGGCCCACATCGACGCCGCGAGCCTGCTCACCACGTTCTCTTCGAAGGAGGCGCCTGCTGCGCTTGCCGACGAGCAGATCGTGAGCATTCCCACGGAGCGCGGCCCGGTGCGCGGTCGGCTCTTCGCGCCGCCGGGAGTCACCGATCCACCGGTGATCGTGATCGTCCATGGCGTTCACTACAAGGGGATCGAAGAGCCCCGCCTCCTCAAGTTCTCGCGGGCGGTCGCAAGTCAGGGCATCGCTGTGCTCACGCCGGAGATCTCGGAGCTCGCGGACTACCACGTGGACCCGCGCTCCATCGAGACGGTGGGCGCGGCGCTTGTCTACATGTCGCACCGAACGAAGACCGGGAAGGTCGGCCTCATGGGCATGAGCTTCGGCGGGGGGCTGTCGCTCATTGCCGCGGCGGACCCGCGCTGGGCGGACATGGTGTCGGTGGCGGTGGCAGTGGGAGCGCATGATGACGTGCCGCGCGTGTCGCGCTTCTTTGCGCACCAGGCCACGCCGTTCGCGGATGGCCATGCGACGACCATCAAGCCGCACGACTACGGCGCCACGGTGCTGGTCTACGATCGCGTGAGCGATTTCTTTCCGAAGGAAGAGGAGGAGATGGCGCGCTCTGCGCTTCGCCACTGGCTGCGCGAGGAGCAGGCGGAGGCACGGGCGGATGCGACGAAGCTGTCGCCGGTCTCGCGCAAGAAGGCGGAGGCGCTGTTCGATGGCCGCTTTGCGGAGATCGACCCCGAGCTGCTCAGTGAGATCGGCAAGAACGAGGCCGACATGGAGCGGGTCTCGCCGCACGGCCACCTGATGGGGATGAAGGCGAAGGTGTTCGTGTTGCACGGCGAGGGCGACACCGTGATCCCGGCCTCCGAGGCGAGCTGGCTGGCGAAGGATGTGCCTGAAAACAAGCTCCAGACGGTGCTGGTGAGCTCGGCCATCGTCCACGTCGAGATCGACAAGAAGCCCACGGCAGCGGAACAGTGGGCGCTCCTCCGCTTCATGGGCGAGGTGCTCCTGGCGGCGCGCGGCGGCTGATCGCACAGGTGAAGATTTCTACCAAGGCGGAGGAAGCGGGCGTGGTCGAACCTTCGTGAGCCCAAATCGCGAAGAGTCGGTCCAGACGTCCCTCCACGATCTCATGCGCCTCGAGGACGAGCGCATTGCGAAGGAGAAGGCCGAGAGCGCGCGCCGACAGGAGGCAGCGGCCCGCGCGGACGAGCAAGAGCGGCTCCGCGCGCGAGAAGCAGAGGCGGCGCATGCGAAGTCGCTCGAGGAGCAAGCGCGCTCGCTGGAGCGCGCGGCGCGGGAGGAAGAGGCGCGGCTCATCGCGATGCAGCAGGCGATCGTGGTGAAGGCGCGGGTGGAAGCAGAGACCCGCGCCGCGTCCGAGGCCCGCGCGAACGACCTGGCGCGATTCGAGGGCACCGCGATCGCCGCGGCCCCCGTCGTTGCACGGGAGGACCGCACGGTGAAGATCGCAGCGGGCGCGCTCTTCGCGGGCATCATCGCGACGCTGCTGATGGCCGGCACCGTGTACGCGGTCGCGATTGGACCGAAGGGCGACGCGGAGCGACAGATGTTCGAGCATCGGGCAGATGAGGCCCAGCGGGCGCGAGCGGAAGAGCACGACAAGCGCGTGCGCGCGGAGACGACCGCGGACGATCTGCAGCGCAGGGTGAAGGCCCTCGAGGACGATCTGGCCCGCGCAAAGCGGCCCGCGGAGACCACGGGTTCGAAGCCACCGACCGCCGGCGCGCCGAGCGGGTGGAAGCCGCCTGTGACGAAGAAGGATCCAAACAGTGTGTGCTCGGGCCCGGGCGATCCGCTCTGCGGAAACCTGAACACGAAGTAGCGATGAGCGACGAGCCGCTACGCTGCGCCTCGACCTCGACCTCGACCTCGACCGGGCTATACTGTGGTGAATGCCCGACCCCAAGGCCCCGAAGGACGTGGTCCTCCCGTTCGCGCCGACGGACGACGGCAAGGGTGTGCGCGTGCTCCGGGCTCGCGAGGATCGCGTGGAGGCGGGCGAGGTACGGCCCGTTGCGGACGGACAGCCGCTTCACGGCGAGCTCGTGCGTCTCACCCCACGCGAAGACTCGCCCGCGCTCTGCGACGTGGAGGTCTTGCATGACTCACGCGAGCAGCCGAAGGAGGGCCATGCGCGGCCGGCGCAGGTCGCGACGGATACGTACCGCGAGCACTGGACCCAGATCTTCGGCGACAAGTCCGCCCCCAGCTCCACCTCCAAGCCCAACTAGGGCGGCAAGGGGCCGACCTTGCGACGGCTACGGCGGGAGGGTGTCGCGCGGCTCTCGCCTGGAGGGCGGCCGCTCCGTCAATGTGGCCGCGCGCAGCGCAGCGCCGAGATGCACGCGGAACGATGGACGTGTGCCGTCGCCGGGGATCAGGCTGATCGTGAGCTTCTGCCGCAGCTCCGCGCGCACGCGTGGCGAGAGCGGATGCGGCGCAACGCCGACGATGGGTAGATCCGTGCGCTCGATCTCGCGCCCCGAGGAGAGCAGCGTCATCCAGTTCACGAGGACCAGATCGGGCTCCGTGTTCTCGACGACCGCTTCCATGCGCTTCGCGGAGGAGCACCGCACCACGTGATACCCCTGCGGCGCGAGCATGCGCTCGTACATGTCGAGGGCCTGCGGGTCCTCGTCCACCGCCACCACGAACCTATGGTTGCACGCGCCCACGCGCTTCAGGGCGCCCGCGAGCTCGTCATCGGGCACTGGCTTCGAGAGCACTGCCTGCGCGCCTGCGGCCAGGATGTCCATCACCTCCGGCAACGCGGTCGTGACGATGACCGGGATCGTGTGCGTGAGCGGGTCGGCGCTGAGCACGCGAAGGAGCATCCATCCTTCATTGCCCATCATCGCGACGTCCGTGATGATGGCCGCCGGGCGGAGCGTCCTCGCGGAGAAGATCGCCTCATCCACCGTCTCTGCCTCCACCGTGGTACAGCCGAGGCGCTTCAGCGTGAGGGCAACGGACTCCCGCCATTTCACGTCGTCGTCCACGACGAGAACGAGCCCTTCCTGGTAGTCCGACGGTCGCTGCGAAGCCATTGCTCACACCTCTCGTACCTCTCTACGGCACAAGCCGCCCAGGCTTGAGGCGCGAAGGTCAGCGCGAGGCTACTTCGGCGGTGCCGGGCGGGTCCGCGGGGGCGATGCGATCGCGGATGGAGGCGGCGGAGAAATCCAGCGCAGTCGCGGGGAAGACGCCGAGCAAGGCAGACGAGGCCACGATGCCGAACATGGCCCACGACTGCATGCTGCCGACCGCGCGGCCGGGCCCGGGCCTGCCGAGCACTTGCGGAACGACCTTGGCCACCGCGCCCAGGGAAAACGCCGCGCCCACGATGAGGAGCAGCACCGTCGCAGGATGCCGCGCAGACGCGCCGAGCGTGGCGGAGAACATGCCGAAGAAGCCCGGTGTGAGCGGCAGACCCGCCGCCACCGCGAGCGCGAGCAGCAGCGCGCCGCGACCGCGCGCATCGAGCTCCGTGATGCCGCCCTCCCCTTCGAGCGCGAGGCCGAACCCGGGCAGCGAGGCCGCAGAGAGCGAGCCCGCGAGGAGCGCGAGCGACACGAACAGGATCGCGACGACCCCTTGTGGCGTCACGGACGCGAAGCCGAGCAGCGCGAACGCGGACAGCGCAGAGAGCAGGTACGCGAGCCTTCGCCCGTGACGACGCTCGGCGAAGGCGCAGATGGCCGCGTACCCGTAGGCAAGCACCGCCCAGAGCGCGACGCCGCCGCTTGCCCAGCGACACGACTCGGGGAGCACGGGCAGCACCACGTGGCAGAGGCCATAGAGACCCACCACGCGCGTGAGCGCCACGGCGAACGAACCTGCGGGTCGGTGTGACTCGCCCAGCACGTCGATCGTGAAGGAGTGGAACGGCGGAATGCCAGCCAGCGCGGCGAACGCGACCACCAGCACCACGTACGCGGACTTCACGAGCGACGCGCCGAGGAACGTGTCCTTGCTCTGAGCGAAGGCCACACGAGAGAGCTCCGGGATGGAGAACGTGTGCGCGACGCGGTCACCGGCCATGTTGAAGCTGGGCTCCGACGCACCAGCGAGCGCGAACGTGGCAAGCAGCAACGCCACCGACGCCAGCAGCGTGAGTGCACGCATCTTGCCGAACGCGAGGCCCGTACCGGCGACGCGCGCAGAGGCGCGCACCGCAAGGGACGACAGCACGCATGACATGATGGCGAGCACCGTGAACACGAACAGGTCGTGCGAGAAAAACGCGCCCAGCGCCGCAGCAGTGGCCAGGAGGTAGAGCGGACGCTCGAACGGTGGTGCTTTCTCCGCGTCGCCGAGCAGCGACACGAGCATCGCGGAAACGAGCACGCCGATCGCGAGCACCAGTGAGAGGCCGTCCGCGCCCAGGTAGAGCTCCGCGCCGAGGGAAGGCAGGAGCGGCGCGCGCTCTATGAAGGAGAGGCCCTCGTTTCCGTCGAGGCGTGAGATCGCGGGCTCGAAGCGGGAGACGATCAGACCTACGAGCACCAGCGCGAACAGCGCCGCGGCAGCAGCTGCGCGCCCCGACCAGTCCACGCCGATGAAAGCCAGCAGAAGGACCAGCACGGCGCCGCCCGCGAGCACGGCGAGCACCATGCGAAGGCCGTTTTCGCCGAGCGGCGCGATCGCACGCGACTGCGTGTGGCCGATGATGCCCATGGCCACCTCGCCCGCGGACTCGTCCGAGGTGGTGACGACGACGTGCGCGAAGACCTCTTCCACGTGGGTGTTGTGGGAGAGCGTGACGTTCAGCTTCAGCTTGCCGCCGGGCTTCAGCGCAGTGGGGAGCGGAGACTCGGTGCGCGCGTTGAGCGCCGGGGGTGCCCGCACGTCGTGCACGTCGGTGCGGATCGCGACGCGAAGGACCGAGAGCGGGGCGTCGCCGCGGTTCTCGATCAGGAGCTCGCCCTGGAGCTCACTGCCCTTCTGCGCGAGGACCAGTGGACCTGGGGCGCCATTGACCGTGAGCGAGACACGACCCGCGGGGGTGGCTGACGGCGCGGCATCTGCACCGGCGGCCAGCGCGCGCGACGCGAAGAACATCACGAAGAGCACTGCGATGACGACGGACGCGCGGCGCGCGAACGAAGCCAGACGGAACGGCGTGTCGAGCACGCGGGCGTCGAATGCGTGGACGATGTCGGCGATGCGCGACACCTGCGTGGCGAACGGCGTGAGGGGATCGGTGGCCGCGCGCGACGCGAAGAAGCCGAGCGCAGCGGCCGCAGCGAGCACGAAGAGCCATACGGCCGTGGGGATCGCGCCCAGGAAATCCACGCGATAAGAGAGCGAGGCAGCCACGGCCAGCATGAGCAGCGCCTGCGCGCGATCCTGCGGTGTGGGCACGCGACGCCCCCATGCGAGCGAGCCAAATGCGAGCGCAGCAGCGCCGAGGAGGATCGCGAGCTCACCGAGGGTGACCGCCCGCATGGAGAGCACCTTCGTGGCGCCGAGCGTGTCCGGCGTGGGTAGCGGCAGATCCTCCGTGGGCGCGGCGAGGACGCTCAGCTGGTCTTTGAGCTCGCGCGGGCTGAGCGACGGACCGACCGGAACGATGGTGAGGTTCTGTCCTGGCTCCACGTTGACGTGCGAGAGGACGTGGTCGTCCGTGCCGGCGGCGCCGTGAATACGGAACGAGTGCATGCCCGATGCGATCGGCTGCTCGAAAAACGGCGGATGGATGATGTGCTTGTCCACCTCCCACGGCGTGCGCGAGTCATCCAGGTAAAGGAAGGCGCCGCCCATGGTGGCCATGGAGACCGCGGCCATGCGCTTCGGGTCGGCGCCCTTCTCACGCTTCTGCAGTCCCTCTTCCGTGACGGGCACCGTCTTCTTCGCGGTGGAGAAGCGCGGATAGAGCTCCGGCGTGTAGTCGCCGTCGAGCCACGTGCCGCCTGCGCCCCACGACAGGTACGCGTGGCCCAGCAGCACGCACAGCGCGCACGCCGATGCGAGCATGAGCAAACGGACCGGGCGCGCAGTCGCCGCGAGCGCGCCGCCGATGCCGAGCGCCAGGACACCGGAGACCGTGCCGAGCGCGGAATCGGAGAGGAGCGCGAGCTCCGCGCCGAAGAGCGAGACCAGGAGCGCGACGTGCGACCGCGCGTCCGTGCGGCGCGCAAGGAGCACCGCCGCCCACGTCGCGATGCCCGCGGCGACGGTGGCGAGGATGCCGCGCATCACGTCGATGGAGAGGACGAGCGATACGTCCGTCATGCCGACGCGCACGCATCGGAGCAGCTGGACGATGCCGAGGGTCTTGCCTTCTGCGACGAGACGGAAGCTGGCGAAGAGCGCGGCCACGGCGGAACCGCCCGTACCGACGACGACGGCGCGCTCGCTGAGAGTTGCCGTCTTTGCGACTGCCTGCGGCTTCGGCTTCTTGTCGGACGCGGCGGCGTTCTGCGCGGCGCTGGCGCGTGAGAGGGCGTCGAACGCGAGGACCACGACCGCGGCGAGTGGGACAAGCACGACCAGCGCGACGACGTAGGAGACGTAGAAGGACATGCGCGCCCGCCCTTCTAGCACGTCCCTAGATGAATGGGTCCGCGTGCGGCTCGGGGGCGCGCCAGACCCAGGCACGTCGGATGCAGACGCGAGCGGCGAGCGCGGAAAGACCGAGAAGCAGGCCGAGGGCCGTGCGCTCACGCAGGCCGACGGGGACGCCGAAGCGCACCGACAGCGCCGCAGCGCCGAGCAACAGCGCGGCCATGCAGAGCGGGGCCTTCCACGCGAACAGCGCATGGAAGCGCGTGGAGAGCACAGCGCCCGCGCGCGGCAACAGAAGGAACGCCGTGGCAAGGACCCACGTCTTGGTTGCCGCGACGAGGCCAGTGGTGAGCGTGCCGGACGCCTCGATGCGAGAGATCGCGCCGCCGCCGAGCGCGAGGAATACGACCACCACCGCCGACAGGCTCACCGAGAGCGCGCCGAACGCCGTGACGGCGCGCACCGGATGCGCAAGGCGCGCAACGACGATGAGCGCGACCGACAGCAGCGCAAACGGCGCCTTCATGGCGATCCAGTGCCACGGCAAGCCACCCTGCGCGCGCGACGCATCGAGGAGACCCATGCCGCTCGATGCGAAGCCAAGGCCAACGAGCGCGAGCGTGGGGCCGAGCGCGTGCAAGAGCGCGCTTCCCGTGACGCGCAAGAGCGAGCCAGCTGCGGCGCCGCGCTCCACGCCATCCAGCAACGCCAGCGCGAAGATCGCGGACACCGCGAGCGGCACGTCCAGCTCCTCCGTGAGCGTGACGCGCGAACCTGCGAAGAGCAAGACCATCGCGGCGACGATCAGCGGCACCCACAGCGTGGTGCTGCGCGGAACCAGCGAGCGGATGATCTCGCGCGATACGCGCGCCTCGGCAGCCACGAGCGTGGGGCGCAGCGGAAGGAAGAAGAGCGCGAGGACACAGACCAGGGCGAAGAGCAGCATGAGCGACAGCGACAGCGCGGGTGGCGCAGCGGACGAGAGGCCCACGACGGACAGCTCGCGCGTCTCTTCGCGGCCGGACACGCGCAGGAACGACATCGGGAGGAGCGGGCTCACGGAGCTGGCGGAAAGATCGCGCAGATCGCGCGCGCGCAGGCCGCCGAACGACGTGATGACGTCGCCCTCGGACACCCCTAGCGAGTCCCCGCGCGAGCCCTCGTGCACGCCCGAAACGACCAGGCCCGATGCGGTCGCGTTGACGGCGTCGATACCAAGAAACGCGAGCGTGCGCTTGCCGCTCTCCATCTCTGCGGAGCGACGGCGCTCGTCCATGACGGCGGGATGCATGTCGAGCGTGACGCCATAGAGGACCGCGCCGATGGGCGGCGCCGTCGGGGAGCGCGGCGCAAACGCCACCTCGAGCTCACCCGTGAACGTGGTGTGGTCCGCGTCTGCGCCGCTGCCGCAGAAGAGGGCCTCGAAGCGCTCGTCGACGACGACCTCGATGCGCTCGGGCGCCACGACCAGGCCTTCGGACACGATGGCCGTGGACTCCGGCGGCACGCCGGGGCGATGCAGCGTGCCGCGAAGCGCGACGCGCGCGGTGCGACCCTGCGGAAAGCCGCTGCCCTCGATCTCGAGCCGGTCACCGCGCTCGATGGCGCGAGGCATGACGGACACGACCTTCACGAGCTCGATGGGCAGCTCGCGCGCGCAGCCGACCGCACACAGGAGAACGGACACGAGCAGCGCAAGACGGAGGAATGGGCGCCACATGGGAGACGACCACAAGGCATAGCCAAGAGAGCCCCAGACGGCCAAAAACGTTGCGCGAAGTTCCTGAAACTTCAGTGCAACGTTCGCAGATAGGCGATAACGGCCGCTTGCTCTGCGTCGGTGATTTGAACGGGCAGCATTCTTCCGCGACCTTTCGCGACCGTGCGCGCGAAGTCTGGGGCTCTGTAGAGGATGGGGCGGTCTACCAGGTTCACGCCGATGACGCCTCTCGCGTTCGGGCCGTGGCACGTGCCGCATTTCTCTTCGAAGAGCGGCTTGCCCTTCACGGGATCGCCGCCTGCGTACGGACCATCGGGTTGTGGGTCCAGTGCCATAGCCATCTCGTTTGCGGGCGCGCTTGGCGGTACGAACGGGCCTGCGTCGGGGCCGTAGCTTGCAGACAGATACGCCACTAGCTTCGTGTCGTCGCCGGGATCGAGCGGCGCACCCCACGTGATCATTTTCTTCACGACGGCGCTCCACTGACCCTCCGTCAGCCGCTGCTGCATCAGCATCTCGTCCGTGTGGCACGACAGGCAGTCCTTCGCGACCAGCTCCTTCGGAGAAGTCCCCGGCGTGCCTGTATTCGCGGCCTCCGAACCGGCCTCCAACGACGCGGCAATACCGGCGTCCTGCGTGGGCGCGACGTCCGTCTTCGGACAACCCGCGATGGACGCAGAGACCGCGGCGAGCGCGACGACCAGCGCAAGCGACGACAGCGACGTGAGAAGACGCGCGCTCATGCGACCTCCCACGAGACGCGGTGCCACGCGTTCCAGTGGTAGCCGCTCGGGTTCCACACGGCCTTCTCCGGCTGCGCGTTGTTCTTCCTGTCCGTCGCGCGCGCGAGCGCTGTCACGCGGCCCGCGGTCTTCTGCTCGAACCGGTAGCGGAAGACTTGCCAGCGCCCAACGCCACCCTCCCCTTCCAGCGCGGCCGGCTTCCACGTCTTGCCGTCGTCGAGCGAGACCTCCACCTTCGCGATCGCGGCGTCGCCCGAGAACGCGACACCCACGACCTCCTGCGCGCCGATCGGTGCGCGCCCGCCGTCTGCGGGCCGTCCGATGATCGACTTCACGGGGAAGGTCGTCAGCGACTTCATCTTCTCGGGTGGCACCGGCTGCCCTGGCGCCACCACCTCCGTGGGGAATTTATATGCAGTATGCATATAAAATCCGTCGGCCTCGTCCTTCTGCACGTTGACGGTTGTGAGCCACTTGATCCAGTGATCCCCTGCCCATCCCGGCACGATCAAGCGCAGCGGCGCGCCGTGCGCGAGCGTGAGCGGCTCCCCATTCATGCGGGTCGCGACGAGCGTGGTCGGATCCATCGCGCGCGAGAGCGGGATGGAACGGATGAACGCCGGCACGGTGGGCTTCGGCGCCAGGTCACCGCCTGACACGCGTACGAAGCCCGCCTTCGTGTCCACGCCCGCCTTCTCGAGCAGATCCTTCAGGCGCACACCCGTGAACGTGGCCTGCCCCATCGCGCCGTGGCTCCACTGCACCCCGGGCACGCGCGGCTCGATGAACGAGCGGCTGTTGCCGGCGCACTGGAGAACCGCGGTGATCGTCACCTCCGGCAGTCCCTTCAGATCGGCGACGGAGAGCGTAAGCGGCGTCTTCACCATGCCGGTGATCGCGACCTTGCGCGCGGCGTCGAGCGCGGGCGGGCCAAAGTGACTGCGCACGAAGAACACGGGCGTGGGCGTGATCGGCCGCTCCATGAAGGAGAGCGGCGTGGCGAGCTGTTGCGGCGCCGAACCAAAGCGAACGAACGCGTCCTCCGCTGCAGAAGGCGCGCCGCCGTCGGCCCAGCTGCGACGCGCCAGCGAGGCGATGAAGGCGAGAGACGCGCTCTGCAGGAACGCCCGACGGTCCAGACGCGAGATCATGAGCGCATCATTTTCACATCGACGGATCGGCAACAAGAGTCCTTTTCTGCTTACGACGGAAGAGGTACCAGGGGCGCCCGACGTTGACTATGCTCCCCCGATCATGCCGAACACGTACGCCGTCATCATGGCCGGTGGCTCTGGGACCCGCTTCTGGCCGGCGTCGCGCGAGATGCGGCCGAAGCAGCTGCTGTCTCTCGGCGGCGGTGAAGAGACGCTGCTCGCCGCCACGGTGCGTCGCCTCAGTCCGCTCGTCCCGCCGCAGAACGTGTTCGTCGTCACCGCGAAACGTCTCGCGGAGAAGACAGGCGAGGCGCTGCCTGGCGTGCCCGAGAGCCAGATCCTGCGGGAGCCGATGGGCCGCAACACCGCGCCGTGCATCGCGTGGGCTGCGCGCGTGATCCGCGACAAGGATGCCGACGCGCTCGTCGCCGTGTTGCCGAGCGATCACTTCATCACCGACGAGCCCGGCTTTCGGGCAGTGCTCGAGAAGGCGCTCGCGTCTGCGGCGTCCGGCGTCGTGACGACCGTGGGCATCGTCCCCACGCGGCCAGAGACGGGCTACGGCTACCTGGAGCTCGGCGAGTCCATGGGCGGCGGCGTGTCGCGCGTCGCTCGCTTCGTGGAGAAGCCCGACCGCGCGCGTGCGGAGCGGTTCCTCGCGGGAAAGAAGCACCTCTGGAACGCAGGCATGTTCTTCTTTCGCGTGAAGGACATGCTCGCTCTCGTCGAGCAGCACCTCCCCGACATGGCAAAAGGCGTCGAAGAGATCGTCCGCGCCGGCACGCCGGAGGTCCTCGAGGCGACGTTCCCCACGCTCCAGTCCATCTCGATCGATCACGGGGTCATGGAGAAGGCCGAGAAGCTCGCGGTCGTCGCCGGCGACTTCGGCTGGGACGACGTCGGCAGCTGGCTGTCCTCCTGGGAGCTCGCAGAGAAGGACGCGAACGGCAACGCGCTCACGGACGGCGCCATCGCCGTGGACGCAAAGGGCAACCTGGTCCGTGACCTCGGAACGAACAAGAAGAAGGTCATCGCGCTCGTCGGCGTGTCGGATCTGGTCGTCGTGGAGACGGACGACGCACTCCTCGTGATCCCGCGCGAGCGCGCGCAGGACGTCCGCGCCATCGTCGACGCCTTGAAGGCCAAAAAGCGCATGGAGCTGCTGTAGCGCTCACTTCGTGGTCGGAAGCGACAGCGTCACCTTCGAGAGGGTCGCGCGAAACGGGAGCGTGCTCACCTCCAGCTCCGGCGCACCATTGCCCACGATTTCCAGGCGAACGGCGTGCCCGGGTAAGAGCTCCCACGCGTTCATGGCCAGCGCGAAGCTCACGTCCTCCGTCGCGCGGGCGGAGAAGCCGAGGCCTCCGGAGCGACGAAGGACACTGGGCACGACCACGCGAAACACCCCGCGCGTGATCAACGTCTCTTCGTCTCCGTGCACGTCGAAGAGCCGCGCAACGAGCGTGGCATCGGCGCCCATGACTGCCACCGAGAACGAGACACGCGGCGCGCCGACCATCACGAGTCCGTCCTGCACGGGGAACGTCCATGAGCTCCCCGGCGGATGCTTCGCGCTCGCGTGAAGGCAGCCGGCGTGGATCAGCGGGTCGGTCGCAAGCCCCGTGAGCGCGCCGCCCAGGTGCGTGGTGCTGCGAAGGTCCGCGGACGAGAACACGCGCGCGCGAGGTGCGATCTCCGCGAACGAGGCGCCGTGAAAGCTCTGCGGCCGCTGCCCCGGAAGACAGACCGTGGCGTGTACGTTGACGTCGGCGAGCGCGGGAGCAGGTCCGTCCTTCAGATAGTGGTCGAAGAACGCGATGCCCGCGTCGTGGATCTCGGTCCACGCAAACGCTGGATTCTGTGCGTTCTGGTGACCGACGTCCGCGAAGAACGACACCACGGGATACGCGGGATATCGCGCGCGCAGCGTGTCGCGCATCGCGATGGCGTGCTCGGCCGCGAAGAGCGGATCGGTCGTGCCCTGCACCTGGAAGACGGGGACCTCGCCGTGCGGCTCCGCGAAGACGGGTGAGCGCCGCTCGAGCTCGTCCATCGCACGCACGAGCACCGGATCGACCTTGGCGTCGTCGAAGAACGGCGCGCCCGCGGCGAAGCGCGTGAACCACGTGGTGAAATCGGCGCTTTCATCGCGGAAGGGCGGCGCGTAGAACGCGTTCGCCATGGCGGGCCCACCCGCGAAGAAGCCGCGCAGGTAGCTGCCGAGCGGGACACCGATCGGCGCACGCGCGCTCCACGCGCCGGTCTGCTCCTTCGGCGCGCGCCCGTTCGGCAGCAGCGCGGCGGCCAGATTTGCCCACGTGTAGAACGGCGCGGCCACGGCCACGTGAAGCGGCACGCCTCTACGCGATACCCACGGCACCTCCACGCCCTCCGCGTTCACCATGCGATCACCCGTGAGCGCGAGGCGCCACGCGTGCGCACCTCCGTATGAGCCGCCAGTCACGCCGATGCGCGCAGGATCGACTAGCCCAGTGTCCACGAGCTCACCGATGAGATGCTGCGCATCACGGATCTCCCAGCGCGGGTCGGCGACGTGTACCCAGTATTCGCGCGACACGCATTCCTTCGGCATCGTGTCGGGCAAGAGCCGGGACTTCGCGCGGTCGGGGCCACACGAGCCGTGCCATCCACGGATGGAATAATTCAGCGCCACGTAGCCGCGCGACGCGAACGCGACGTTGTTCCAGCGCTCGTGGATGTTGTCGTGGCCCGCGACGGTGTCGGCCTCCCAGTTCTTCTTGTCCAGCGCCCAGCCGTGGAAGAACGCGACGAGCGGGCGCGCGCCGCAGGGCTCGTGCTCGCACTCAGGCACGGTGATGTCCACGTCCAGCGGGAGTCCGTCGAACGACGGCACGTAGCCGGTGTAGCGAACGACGTGCACGCCGTCGGGCGTGACGGCAACGGAGCGCGTCATGGGCGCTAACATGGAGCCGCCTCCGTCCACCAGCACCGGAGCCGCCGACGCAGACGCATCACCGCGATCGACGTCGCGCGGGCGGCACGCGCACGCGACAAGCGAGACGAACACGATGAGCGGGCGCGCGAGACGCACGCGTCCAGCCTATCGCCTCTTGCTCTTCTTCTTCGCGGAAGTCGCGGACATTGCGGGTGCCGCTGCGCCTCCCTTGTCCGAGGCCTTGCCGGAGGCCTTGCCGCGCGCGCCCTTCTTCGTCTTCTGGCCGTAGGGCGCGAATGTGTCGGACGCGGGCGGCGCGTCGCTGCTGCCACGTGCCATGGCCTCGAGCTTCTTCAGGTCGTCGCGGAGGCGCGCGGCCTTCTCGAATTCCAGGTTCTCGGCAGCCTGGAACATCTCGGAGCGCATCGCGGACAGGCGCTCGTTCAGGTCGATGTCGGCGGCGCCCGTCCCGGTGGAGCCGCCACGCGGGATCTTCGGGATGTCGAGGTAGTCGATGATGCCCGCTGCCGGGTTGATGTTCATGACGGCGCGCACGATGGTCGTCGGCGTGATGCCGTTCGCCTCGTTGAAGGCGTGCTGGATCTTGCGGCGGCGATCCGTCTCGCTCATGGCCAGCTTCATGGCGGCGGTGATGTTGTCCGCGTACATGATCACGCGGCCATTCTGGTTTCGCGCGGCGCGGCCCATGGTCTGGATGAGCGAGCGCGGGCTGCGCAGGAAGCCTTCCTTGTCGGCGTCGAAGATGGCGACGAGCGACACCTCGGGCAGGTCGAGGCCCTCGCGTAGCAGGTTGATGCCGACGAGCACGTCGAACTCGCCGAGGCGGAGGTCGCGCAGGATGTCGGTGCGCTCCAGCGTGTCGATGTCGGAGTGAAGGTAGCGGATACGCACGCCGAGCTCGCGGTAGTAATCCGTGAGATCTTCCGACATGCGCTTGGTCAGCGTGGTGCACAGCACGCGCTCGTTCTTCTTGGCGCGTTCGCGGATCTCGATCAGCAGATCGTCCACCTGGCCGGCGACCGGACGCACCTCGACGACGGGGTCGAGCAGGCCCGTGGGACGAATGAGCTGCTCCACGAACACGCCGCCGGATTTCGCAAGCTCGTAGTCGCCGGGCGTCGCGGACACGTAGATCGCGCGCCGCACCATGCCCTCGAACTCCTCGAACTTGAGCGGGCGGTTGTCCAGCGCGCTTGGCAGGCGGAAGCCGTACTCGACCAGCGTCTCCTTGCGCGCGCGGTCGCCGCGGTACATCGCGCCGACCTGCGGCACGGTCTGGTGAGACTCATCCAGAACCAGCAGAAAGTCAGCCGGAAAGTAGTCAATCAGCGTGGGCGGCGGCTCACCCGCTTTGCGACCGGAGAGATGGCGTGAGTAGTTCTCGATGCCGTTGCAGAACCCCATCTGCTCCATCATCTCGATGTCGTACATGGTCCGCTGCTCGATGCGCTGCTTCTCGAGGAAGCGGCCGGCCTTGTCGTAGAAGTCGAGTCGCTCGCGGAGCTCTTCGCGGATCGCGCCAATGGCGTTTCGCATCTGCTCTTGCGGCGTGACGTAGTGCGAGCCCGGGTAGATCGCGTACGCGTCGAGCGAGTCCTTGACCTTGCCGCGTAGCGGGTCGACGACCTTGATGGCCTCCACGACGTCGCCGAAGAACTCGATGCGGACGGCGGACTCCTGCTCGTACGCGGGGAACACCTCCACGACGTCGCCGCGGACGCGGAAGGTGCCGCGGTGGAAGTCCACGTCGTTGCGCTCGTACTGCACGTCGACGAGCATGCGCAGCAGCGTGTCGCGGCGGAACTCCTCGCCCACCTTCAGGCGGATGAGGAGGCCGTGGTAGCTCTCCGCGCTGCCGATGCCGTAGATGCAGCTCACGCTGGCCACGATGATCACGTCGCGACGCGACAGGAGCGAGTGCGTGGCCGAGTGGCGCATGCGATCGATCTGATCGTTGATGATCGCGTCCTTGTCGATGTACGTGTCGCTCGCAGGGACGTACGCCTCTGGCTGGTAGTAGTCGTAGTAGCTGACGAAGTACTCGACCGCGTTCTCCGGAAAGAGCTCCCTCATCTCGCCATAGAGCTGCGCGGCGAGCGTCTTGTTCGGCGCGAGGATGAGCGTGGGCGCCTGCGCGCGGTCGATGATGTTCGCGATGGTGAACGTCTTGCCGGAGCCCGTGATGCCGAGCAGCACCTGGTGCTTGTCCCCGCGCGTGAGCCCGGTCCACAGCGACTCTATCGCGCGTGGCTGGTCGCCTTTGGGGTCGAAGTGAGAGACGAGCTTGAGGGGGCGCGACATGTGAGAAACGGGAAGCTTGCCGCCAATCGCACCTCCAATGCAAGCCCAGCGTCCAGGTCGCGCTTCGTTACCTGTCAGCACGATGTCAGGTACAGCGTCAGGTACAGCGTCAGGTACAGCGCCCGCCACGGATCAGAGGGAGCGCAGGTACGCGATGAGGGCGGTGGTGTCGGACTCTGACAGCTGCTTCGTGCTTCCCATTTTTCCGTCCGTGGCGAGGAGGGCCTCGCGGAGGGTCGCGTAGCGGCCGTCGTGCATGTACGGACCGGTGGTGCCCACCTGACGCAGCGAAGGGGTGTCGTAGCTGCCTCCGGTACCCACGTCGTGGCGCGCTCCGTCTCCGCGGAAGCCCTCCTGATGATGACACTGCGAGCAGCGGGTCTCGGTCGACTGGAAGATCGCGAACCCGCGCTCCTCCACCTCCGTGCGATGCGATGGCGCGCGGTAGGTTCTTGCGCTCTTGATGTATGCGATGAGCGCCAAGAGCTCCTTGTCATCGAGTGTTCGCGTCGCAGACAGCCGCGCGAGCGTCTGACGGAGATGTGCGGGAAGGGTCGCGCTCTCACCGAGCCAACCGAAGGATCCCGCGCGCACGATCCGCCCCGCGTGCACCGGGGTCTGCAGCGGGCCGTTCGGTGACGTCCACGTGATCCCGTCCGCGCGCGCGTCTGCATGGCAGCTCGCGCATGCGCGACCGTCGAACGCGATCGGAGCGTGAAAAAGCACGCGTCCAGCGCTCCAGCCCGGATCGAGCGCGGTCCTCGCGGCGACCGCGATGCTCACCACCGGCGCCGGCCCTGAGAGCGACAGGCGCGAGAGCTTGCGCTCGAACATCGACCAGACCCACGCCTCGTGGGTCTCCGCGTCGACCGCGATCGCGGTGGGACCGGCGGGCACCGCGACGCGCGTGAGCACGGACTCGAGCAGAGGCTTCTCGGCGGCGGCGATCTCCACCACCTGATCGATGCCCATGCATGCGACGAGGACGGAGTGATGGTCGGGGACCGGCGCCGCTGCGCGAGGCAACAGGCATGGCGGCGCATCCTTCGGCCATGCAACGCGACCGCTGCTCACGCGATTCTTGTCCGCTGCGACCACCGTCGCGCGCACGCGGAGCTTCGGCGCCGTGCTTCCCGCGTCGTCCGCTCCGTCCGCGAGATGCGCGTCGGCGCCCATGGAGAGCATCGCCATCTCCTGTGGGAAATATCCCTCCGTTGATGGTCCGTAGCCCGGCGTCGGGCTCGGGTCGCCCGGGTACATCAAGGCCATGGGCGAGAGCACGCGCTCATCCACGCGGGCGAGCGCAAACCCCTGTCCGGCGAAGCGAGGCTCGTCACTTACAGGGCGAGCATGCGCGAGCCCTTCGTCGAACACGTGGTCGCGATAGTCGAGCCGAGCCTCGCGCGTGGGCATCGCCTCGTTCGCGTTCGTGAACGCGGTCGTCAGCGCGGAGCCCGAGCCATGAGCGATGAACGCCACGTCCGATCGCGCGCCCAGCAGGATCGCCCGAGGATCGCGAGGCAACGTGGCGACTGCCTGCTGCTCCCCGCCTGGCAATGCGAACCGCGTGATGGCTTGACCGAGGGTCGACACGACGAACAGCGACTTCTGATCCGCGCTCACCGCGAGCGACGTGGGCTCCGAAGCCACGGAGAACGAGCTGCTCGCAGTGAACGCGCAGCGGCTCGGAAGCGCGCCCGCACACGAGAGGAAGAATGACTGCACGACATTCGCGTCGCGCAGCGAAACCAAGATCCTCCCCGCACCGGTCACGATGACGTGTCCGGGCATCCCCGAGAGCGTCGCGTTCGTGAGCACGGCGCCGTCCGGAAGAGACACCACACGCAGCAGCAAGTCGTCCTCGTCCGCCAGCAACGCCACGAGGCGTCCGTTGACGCGACCAAGGGCAAGCGCGGAAGAAGAACGATCGGGCTCCGCGACTGGAACCAGCTGAGAGCCCATGTCCGCAGCCCCGAGAGTGCTGAGAGGCGTGGCGACGAAGCCGGCGTCTTGACGAGAGCTCTCACCACGCGAGCAAGCCGCGAGCACAATCACCGAGAAAACGCCCGCCGTTGCTCGCATCAAGACCGCTAGGCTACGCTCACGAACGGAATGAGGCGAACGAGAATCATCGCGCTGGCAGCACTCCTCGGCTGCGACAGCCACCCCACCACCGTCCCCACCCCCATCCCCACCTCCATCGTTGACCCAAACCCAAACCCAAACCTCAACCCCGTCCTCTCTCCCTCTCCCCCAACCCTCTCCTTCTCCACCCTCGCCGCGCTCCGCGACTCCGCCGTCACCGACACCAGCTACGCGCGCCGCGTCCTCTTCTCCTGGACCACGCCAGATCAGATCGCCATCCTCCGTCGCGATCAGAAGCTCCTCCTGGGTACGGAGCTCCCGAGCGGGCCCACGCCGTACGTGGAGCGACTCACCGCCACCGCAAACACAACCGGCCCCTTTGCCGACGTCGCGCGCCTGCTGCTCCTCCACCCGAGCCTTCGCCTCCGTCGCTACGCGTGGCCGCGACCGTGGCCCACGCGCCTTGGCGCCACCGAGAGCGCATACGGCACCGAGCTCATTCGCGTCGCGCTCCGGCCAGATGCGATCATCGCGCGCTACGACCCATCCCGTGCCGACGTATTTTCGTTTCAAGATCTGGACGCTCGCGCGGTCTCCGTGGCCGAGGCGCTCGCGGAGCCAGCACGCATCGCCGCGGTGTTCCACGTGCGAACGGATTCGCCCATCGCGCACCGTGAGTACGTGCTCTGCAACGAGTCGATGGTGAGCGAATGGTCCATCGCCACGCCGGACGCCGCCAGCGCGATCCGCGCAGATATTTCCCTGCTATCGACGCTTGGCTCCGCATCCCTTCGAGCCGAGCCGGCCGCGCCGTCCTGGACGGGAGATCCGGGTGACACGGGGAGCGCGCTCTTCGCCGCGTCGCTCGCGTTCGACATGGACCGCTATCGCGCCACACCTGCCGCGCTCGACGCGATCGCCCGTGCGCTGCGCGACTCAACACCGGCCGGTGCGCCACTCGCGGTCACACCGAAGATGCGGTTCGCGACCGAAGCCGTGGTGCCGCGCGTTGCGATCCGAAAGCTGCCTGTACGCGTCGCCAGGGTCGTCTGACATGCCTCAGCTCATCACACGCGCCGACGCGCTGGAGCGCATCCAGGCGGAGCGCGGAGACGCAGCGTGCTTGATGTGCGCGATCCGCGACCGAGCCGCGGGCCCCACGTACGTGGTCCATGAAGACAAAGATCAGCTGGTGATCCTTCCCCGCTACGTTCGTCGCTGGGGGCAGCTGATGGTGATGCCAGCGGCGCACGTCACCACGTTCACGGAGATCCCCGAGGCGACGTGGGCGCGGTCGAACGCGCTCGCACTTCGCGCAGCACGCGTCGCGGAGGTTATTTTCAAGCCTCGTCGCTGCTATCTCGCGTCCACCGGTTCCTCCGCCGGAGAGCTCACGCAGAGCTCCACGCATCTGCACATTCACGTGATCCCCCTCCACGACCCCGACGATCGCCCTGCGGACGTCTTCAGCTGGACCGACGGCGTCTACGTCGCGGAGCACGAAGAGTGGGAAGAGCTGAAACGACGTGTGATCGAGAACTGGGTTTAGGTATTCTCAGCTCCCATGAGCGAGAAGCGGAAGTCGAGAACGCCTCAGGAGCCCAAGGCCCCCCGCCCGCGTGGCGGCGCCAGCCTTCGCCTCGCGCTGCCGGTCCGCGCGCCGCTCGAGAGCGCGCCGTTCGTCCCGGATGCGGTGCTGGCTCCCGCTGCGTTCCTCGGGATCGGCGCCATGGGCCACCCGATGGCGATGCGCCTCGCGCAGGCGGGGATTCCGCTCACCGTGTGGTCGCGTACGAAGTCCTCGTGCGCGGGGGTGGCGAAGGCGGGGGCGCTGGTGGCGCGGACGCCTGCGGATTGCGTGCAAAATGCACGCATTGTGTTCTTGATGCTCGCCGATGCAGAGGCGTTGCGCGAGGTGCTCGCGGGGAAAGACGGCGTCATCGCAGGTCTCGCGCGCGGCGCATCCACGCGCAAGAGCCGCACGGTGGTCGTCGACATGTCCACGTCAGGAAGGCTCGCGGCGGTGGAGGCGGCGGCGCTCGTGGAGGCGAATCGCGCGCAGTTCCTGGATGCGCCGGTGTCCGGCTCCGTGGTGCCAGCCGCCAAGGGTGAGCTCGTAGCGCTGGTCGGCGGCTCACCGCGCGCGCTCGGCAAGGCGGAGGAGCACCTGCGCGCGATGTGCAAGAAGATCATCCACGCCGGTCCTGTCGGCGCAGGACAGTCGCTGAAGACTGTCCTCAACGGTCTGGGCGCGCATCACTTCGTCGCGTTCGCGAGCATGCTCGCGCTGGGCGAGCGCGTGGGCCTCTCGCGCGAGGTCGTGGTGGACGCATTCACGAGCGGCGCGTTCGCGACCCCCAGCTACCTGGGAAAGAAGGCGAAGGTGCTCACGAGCGACTGGACGCCAGAGTTCCCGCTCTCGCTTGCCATGAAGGATGCCGCTCTGGTCGTGGAGCTAGCGCACGGAGCGGGGCTCAAGCTACCCGCGCTTCGCGCGATCATGGGGGAGATCGAGGCAGGCGTACGCGAGGGTCTCGGAGACGGCGACCTCTTCGGCATCGAGCGGCACTACGCTCCGCCGAAGAAGTGACTCACTCGAACGCGAGCGGGTCGCTCCGGCCAAGAGAGCGAAACAGCTGCACGGTGGTGCCATCGACCGGGGCGTCGTTCCTGAACACACCGACGTAGGGCGCGTCGTCGAGCAATGCAGCGAGCGACACCAGCTCCTTGGTGGTCGCGGTGCCGGACAGCCACATCACATGCTTGCGCTCTGCAACGGCTTCGCGGAACAGCCGCGCGGCGACCGCGAGCGACTCGTTTCGCAGCGCTTCGTGCGGATCGGTAGCGGAGGCGTGAGCCGCGGGCTCTCTCGAGAGCTCCATCGCAAGGAGCTCGGGACTGACCACCACGAAGCCGAGCGCGTTGAACGCTGCGCGCACGCCGAGCAGGCGGTCCATGGGTATGTCGTTGTCGACCAGGTACGCGACGCTCATCTTCCGTTGCTTCGTCACCACGCCGAAGACCGCCCCCACCGCGCGCAGGAACGAGAAGGACGCGGCGTCGAGCCGATCGAGCTTGTTTACGAGGCGATAGAGCCGATCGGTGTGCCAGACGCAGAGCTTCTCCATCCTGGCAGGCGTGTCCGCGGTGCCCAGCAAGACGTCGAGGCTTTGCTCCATGAGCGCCTGCGACGCCTCGATCGCGTCCGCCTCGGGCATCGCGCGAAATGCGGCGCTCGTCTCCTCGAAGCTGTCGATCAACGTGAACCAGTCGCTCGGCGCCTGCATGCCGCGGAGCCTAGCACCGCATCACATGCCGCGCGTGACCACCACGTTCACGGCGCTGCTCGACGCCGGCACCTTCACCACGATGACGTACGCGGCCGCGTCGTACATGAAGTCACCGGCTCCGCCGTTCACGGTCACCGCGGTGGGCGCGCGCAGATCGTGCAGGCGGAGGACGATCGGCGTGGGAGCCGCGCTGGCGGTCGCATGTAGCTCCGTGCTCGTGGCGCTGGCGCCGAGCGTGAGCACTGCGTCCTTCTCGTCATGCATGGCGAAGGTGCTGGGCGTCTGCCCCGGCCACATCAAGATGGTGAGCGCACCTGCGAACGGTCCGAAGCCCAGCGCGTCACCATCGACGTTCATGGGAATGATGGCGCCCGTCTTCGCGAAGAGCGGGATGTGTCGCCTGTCCGCGGAGTAGTCGCGCGTGACCGTGGTGCCGCCCGTGGCCTCTTCGCCCGTGAAGAAGTCCACGTAGGAGGCGCCGCCTGGCAGCGCGACGTCTGCCTTGCCGGTAGCGTCCAGGATCGGCGCGACCAGCAGCGCGTCACCGAGCATGTAGCGGAAATCCGTGGTGGAGGACGCATCGGCCACGGGGCGCAGGATGGATGTGCCGTGCCCCGCGTAGGTCTCCTCCGCGAGCGAGTACATGAACGGCACCAGCGCGTGGTGCAGCTGCGCCCAATACTTGTAGTCTGCAACTGTCTCGTCCACGTGGTCCGGCACGGTCCACGGCGTGATGTTCGCGCGGCCGTGAAGCTGCATGAGCGGGGACAGCGCGCTCACCGCGGTCCATCGCGCGAAGACCATCGTGTCGAACGGGATCTGCGGGCCCGTGAGGTTCAGATCATCGCGATCCAGGTAGCCGCCGAGGTCCGAGCCCACCGCGACGTAGCCCGCGCGCGCAGAGATGAACGACTCCGTGAGCGCGTCCTTCAATCCGAACCAGTCGCGACGGTTGTCACCCATCCACGAGATGGGCGAGTGCTCCTTCTTCGCGAAGAAGCGCCCCGGGAAGCCGTACGACTCGTCCCACGCGCGCGTCATGGTGAGGAACTCGCGGCCGCGCGAGGAGCGGCCGTATTCCAGGAAGTCCTGGTAGTAACGCTCGCCGTACTCCTGCCGCGTCTTCTCACCGTCGGCAGTAGCGATGTTGCTGTGCATGCCGCCCACGTAGTTCTCGCCGAAGTCGAGCTTCCATCCGTCGATACCGGCGTTCAGCACGACGTCCTGCTGCGCATGCGACCACGCGCGCGAGCTCCCGTTGAAGAAGTCCAGGGCCGCGCCCTTCCCCTTCCACCATGGATACGTCGCGCCGTCGTCGACGAAGTAGCTGCAGTCCTCGCCGTGCGCGAGCGTGTCGGCACCTCCGGGGTATATGTCTCCCCCGGGCTCCAGGTCGAAGCTGGTGGAGTTCACGAACATGGTCGTCCACAGCACTACGCGCACGCCGCGCGCATGCATGTCGGAGACCATGCCCGGGAAATCCGCGTAGCGCGTGGGGCTCGGGACGAACGTGTTGTAGTTCGTCTCCCACGGGCTATCGAGCACCACCGTGCCCACGGGGATGCCGCGTGACTGGAAGCCGGACACGAATGCATACGTGTCGTCGCGCGTGGAGATGTCCTTGCTGATCCATGGCTCGAACGCCCAGCGCGGCGTGTGCGGCGGAACGGACGTGAGCGGCGCCTCCGTCAGCGCGCAAGGATCTGCCGCAGCGCCCCCGCCTCCGCTGTCCTTCTGACACGCGACGTTGATGGTGAGCACGATCACCGCACCCGCGATGGACACTCTTCCGGTGATGCGATGCACGACGGCACCCTGCCGCGAACCCGCCCGACATGCACGAACTACTCGCGCCAAATGAGCGCTTGAATGCGACAAGAGCGTTTGGAACGGCGGCGGGTACGGGCCTTGCTCGTGCGTGCGGCCATGTTCACTCGTAGCGTCGCCATTGCATGCATTCTCTCCGCATCGGCCGGAATTCTCGGCGTTTCAGCGTGCGGCGGCACGGATGACGCCGGGTCAAACCGTGCCAATCCTGACGGTGGCAGTGACGCGGCGATCGGTACGGACGCCGCCGCAACAGGAGATGGCGGCACGGATGCGAGTACGAGGCCGGCGCCACCGCCGCTCGAGCTGATCCCGAACAACGGCGGTCCGATCATCAAGTCGCCGGAGCTCGTCACCGTCACGTGGAAGGGCGACGACATCGCGGCGAACCTGGTCGCGTTCGACACGTGGCTCCCGACGTCCTCGCTCTTCACCACCATGATGGCGGAGTGGGGCGTGGGCGCAGGCTTGTATGGTGGGGCGTATTCGATCGACGCGGTGGCGCCCGCGAACATGGACGACAGCGCCATCCAGGCGGTGATCACGGACGCGATCAATCAAGGCAAGGTCCCCGCGGCGAACGGCAGCCGCATCTACATGATCTATCCACCCAAGGGCACCGTGGTCACGACCTTCGGCACGGGGTGCACGGATTTCCAGGCGTACCACGGGTCGTTCCAGTACGCGGGTGAGGGCGGGACGGCGCTCGCTGTGTACTCCGTCACGCCGCGATGCGCGGACACGTTCGGCATGACGCCAACGGACTTCACCACGTGGGGCGCGAGCCACGAGGTGATGGAGGCGTCGAGCGATCCGGACTCGCAGAACCCGACGTGGGTGATCCTGAACCAGACGCCGAGCACGCCGCAACCTGGCGAGAACGCGGACCTGTGCGCGGGCCATCCCTCGAAGGTGGAGGGCCACATGGTGACGCTCAACTACTCCAACGCGGCAGCAAAGGCAGGCGCACGCCCGTGCGTTCCGGCGCCCGCGGGTCCGATGTTCGGGATCTATTCGGACCTGGCGGACGTCACGGTCCCGCCGGGCACCTCCGTCGAGATCCCGATCTACGCGTACGCAGATGGACCGTTGCCCGCGTTCTCCGTCAGCGCGTATGCATCGACCACGGCGCTCACCGTGACCCTCGGCGCGAAGACCGCGAAGGCGGGGGACACGCTGACGCTCAAGATCGCCGCGTCCTCCGCGTTCACGGCCGCGCCAGGCGAGAACATCGTGTCGCTCTACGCGAACTCCGCCGGCTATGGCGTGACCAGGGAGATCATCGCGAAGCGCAAGTAGCCTGTTTTTCGGCTACGATTGCGATCGTCGATGCCGAAGAAGGAGCCGCTCTTTTCCTTCCGTCTGACGGGGCTCGTCCTCGCGCGGCTCGGCCTGCGTGGGAAGGACGCGAGCGCATTTGTCGCGTCGGTAGGGCTGCCCGACGCTGCGGCGACCGGCCCATGCACCGTGCCGCTCTCGCGCGTGCGCGCATTCTTCGACGAGGCTGCGCGGCTCGCGCGTGATCCGCTGCTCGGTCTACATCTCGCGGACGCGGTGCCCGAGGGCACGTACGACGCAGCCGAGCTCCTGGTCCGCACGGCGGCGACGGTGAGTGCGGGTCTCGCGTCCCTTTCGGAGCACGCGTCGCTCGTGAATCCCATCGGACAGTTTCGCTACGAGGAGACGAAGCGCGGCGCGGAGATCCACTACCTGGTGCCGGGGCAACGCGACGCGCTAGGCCCGCACATGAACGAGCTGACGGTCGCCTATCTGCTGCGCGGCCTGCGCCTGGTCGCCGCGCGCGAGCTACCGCTCGTATGCGCGTGGTTCGGTCATGCTCGGGGCGGCGAGAGCGGGCGCGACCGGGCGCGGGTCTCACAGCACTTCGGATGCCCCGTGACGTTCGGCGCCGCGAGCTCCGGCTTTGCGATCCCGATGGAAGCCGCGCGGAGCCCGCTGCGCTCCGCGGACGGCGTGGTGTTCGACTACCTCTCGCGCCAGGCGAAGCAGGCGAAGCACACTGGAGCCGACGCACCATTCTCGCAGTCCATCGCGCGCGCGATCGAAGGCGAGGTCGGCTTTGCCCGCGCGGACCTCACGACAGTGGCGAAGCACCTCGGCGTGACGGTGCGCACTGCCCAGCGAAGGCTGCGCGACGAAGGCACGCAGTTCCGCGACGTGGTGGAGCAAGCGCGCCGACGTCGCTCCGAGGACATGGTGCAACGCGGAGTCGCGGACGAGAAGATCGCAGACCTCGTCGGCTTCGCAGACGTGGGCACCTACCGCCGCGCCGCAAAGCGCTGGAAAAATCCCTAGATCGCGCGCCCCATGGTCAGCGAGGGAGCACTACCGCGGAGGTGGCGCCGAAGACGATCGCGTCGAGCTCGAAGCCGGGCTCCACGAGGGCTAGCTGCGGGTGGTCGAGATCGATCTCGATCTGTCCGCCCGCGTCCGTGAAGCCGACGGCGAGCGCGCCATGAAGCGAGCCTTCCTTCCAGAGTTGCTCCGCCGGCGTGCTTCCCTCGGGCGCGAACGTGACGCGCGACTTCCTGCGGAGGCGCTCGTGGGTCTCGAGTGAGCGGAGCTCCTCGATCGGGTCGGTGATGGTGTGGCTGTCGATGCCCGTGCAGAGGCGGGCGCCGGACGAGCGCAGGTGCTCGAAGTCGGCGAGGCCGTCACCAAGATCGCGCTCCGTGGTCGGACAGATGCACGCGAACCCCTGCGCGTCGCCGAGCAGCTTCGCTTCGTGCGGGAGCAGGTGCGTCGCATGCACGGCGACGAAGCGCGGGCCGAGCAATCCGCGCTCCTCACAAAGCTCCATGGGGCGCTTGCCCGTCTCTCTGAGGCACTCCTCGATCTCGCGCGGCTGCTCCGCCACGTGCATGTGCAGCGGGATGTCTGCGCGCTTCGCGTACTCCGCGAAGACCGGAAGCCACGAGGGCGGCACCGCGCGCACCGAGTGCGGAGCAAGGCCGATGGTGACGTCGGGTTGTCCCGCGTACTTCTTGCGCAGCGCGTCCACGTCGGCGAGCACCGTGTCCGGCGTGGGATCGCAGAAGCGCCGCTGCCCCGGCTCTGGTTCGCGATCCTGTCCCGCGCGCGCATAGGCGCAGCGAAGGAGCGCGATGCGAAGACCTGCTTCGCGCGCTGCATCGATGACGACGTCGCTCATGAGCGTGCGGTCGTCGTACGGCGTGCCGTCTGCCTGATGGTGGATGTAATGAAACTCGCCCACGGTGCGCACGCCCGCCGCGAACAGCTCGCGAAAGGCCACGCGCGCGATCTTCGCGTACGACTCCGGCGTGAGCTCCGATGCGGTGCGATACATCTGCCCGCGCCACGACCAGAAGTCGTCCGCGTTCTTCTCCTTGGGCCGCTGTCCTCTTCCGCGCATCGCGCGCTGGAACGCATGCGAGTGGGCCGTGCTGAGCGCCGGGAGCGAGAGAACGAGCTTCTCGCCTCTGGTGCTCACTGCCGCATCACCTCGGAGGCGCGCGACGTGACGTAGAATCCGCGGGGGAAATGCCGGTAGTACGTGGCTCGAAGGAGCGGAGAGCCGTCTTGTGGATCGACCTCTTGACCGAACGTGCCCGTCACGCGGAGGAGCGAGCCACCACCGACGGACTTGTCGCCCACGTCGTCCTCACCCTTGAGCGACAGCGCCGCGGTCACCACGCCGTAGTCCTTGTCACTGACGGTCACGCGGCACGAGTCCTCGTCGTTGGAGTTCGCGCACAGGTTCCGCGGCTCGAGCCGACGCACGGAGAGCTTCACCTGCGCCATGCCGGAAGGTCCGGCGGAGCGCGCGGTCACGATGCCGAAGAAGAAGCTGGGCTTCTGTCGCCACTCCTCCGGCAGCCGCTGGAACATGACTGGATCGTACTCGCGCGCGCCTGAGACTGCTGTCTCCTCCTCGGAGAGGGGCGCGTAGTTGGGCGCATGGCCGTAGGGACCGGGGTTGTGACACCCGACCATTGCGGCAAAGGCGAGCGCGAAGACCGAGACCGCAGCGAATTTCCGCATTGAACGCGTCATACCATCAAACTCTCACGAGGTCGCTGGGTCGGTGCGGACGAAGACACGCATCACGATCTCCGCGGCGAACAGCACGAGGAGCCCGAGCGCGATCACCCACGAGATATCGAGCTTCGCGCCTGGCGCAGCTCCGACCTTCGCGTGCCCACCTTGCGGCGCGGCGCGCGGACGTAGGGTGAGCTCGCGAGGAACTGGCGCCACGACCCGCACCTCCGTGCGGTCCTGCACGTTGATGACGTAGCGGCCGATGTCCGGAAGCACGGCGCGCGAGACGCCTGCCTCGCGTGTTTGGCTGATGCTGCCGCTCGGCCCCTTGATGACGGCGGAGTCCGCGACAACGATGCTCGCGCCGGCGTCACTGCGCCTGGGAGAGAGCCGCGCACGCGCGCGTGCGACGAACGAATCCAGGATGGCCAGGAAGCCCGGGCGCAGCGGCAGATCGCTCTGGTCCAGCGCGAATGGGAGCGTGATGACCATCGCCTCGCCCTTGCCGATCTCACGCTGACCGAGAAAAAGCGGCCCGTCGCTCCACGAGAGCCAGCGTGAGAAGCCGCGCGCGTCGTCATCTGCGAGCTCCGCGCGACCCTTCGGATCCAGGCCGACCAGGCTCTGCGCCGAATCACCCAGCGGCCCTTCGCCCGCCTTCACGCTCTTGTCGCGCACGGACGCCGCCGTCTCCCACGTGGGCACCGTAGAGAGCAGCGGCGTGAAGGCCGCGCCCAGCGGCGCACGGCTCGCGCGCGGACCAAGCGCAAGAAGCACGACGCCTCCGCGCGCGAGGTAGTCCTCGATCACGTGTCGCGCCTCCGGCGTGAAGCCCGGCGGATCGTCGAAGACCAGGCCCGCGTAGGGCCGAAGGTCCGCCACCTTGTCGGGCAGATCAGCGAGCGGCCTCACGTCCAGATCGGTCCGCAGCGCGGCGAGCGCTTGCTCCACCACGGGCGCGCCACCGGTCGCGGTCACCTCCTCCACGGTGTCGCCGACGACACCGATGGAGGTCGCGCTGCCTTCGAGCACCACTGCGGCGCGATCGTCCTCCGCGATGGCGTCGCTCCCCGTCATCAGCACGTCCAGATCCTCCGTGGACCGCGGATCTATCGGCAGCACGACGCTCACGCGAGGACCGCCAGGCGCCTTCACCTTCGCGAGCACGCGCTCGCCGCCGCGGAGCTCGATGTCGCGACCCTCCGCGGTGGCCTTCGGAGAGCAGGCGATCTCCACGCGCACCTCCTTGGGGCTGCGGTCGGCGGAGAGCACGGCGCAGTCGCCCACCTCCTTCGGGAGCTCCGGCATGGGCACCCACAGCGCCGGATCATCGGGGAGCGGCGTGTCCGTGCCGTCCGCGAGGTCGGACAGAAGGACGATGCGCTTGTCCGCTTGCGGCAGCGACGCGACCAGCGAGCGCGCCATCGCGAGCGCGCCGTCGATGTCGGTGGCGCGATCAGACGGCGTGAGCGTGTCCAGCGTGGAGCGCGCGGCGCCGATATCCGTGGACGACGCGAGCGCGACGCGCGGGGGCGAGCCGGCAAGGACCACGGCGACGGCATCACCTTCGCGCGTGGAAGAGATCAGCTGACGTGCGCCTGCGATGGCTCGCGTGAAGCGCGAGGATTCGCCGCCGTCCTTCGCGCGCATGCTCATGGAGTCATCAACGACCAGCACGAGCGCAACGGAGGCGCCGCCGCGATCGAGCGAGAGGCGTGAGCAGCGCACGAACGGCGTCGCGCCCAGAAGAGCGAGCAGCAGCACGGACAGCGCGCGAAGGCCGAAGAGCGATTTATCCGTGAGCTCGGAGCGGCGGCGTGCCTGCGGCTCCGTGGCGGGGACCAGGCGGGCGAACGCGAACGGCTTGTCGTCGCTCTTCCTGCGGCGCAGGCGGTGCGCCAGGTAAGGCACGACCGCGAGCAGCGCCACACCGAGCGCGAACCAGGAGAGAAAGCTCACGCGCGCACCCTGGAAGCGCGATCGATGATCTCGCGCACGCTGTGGCTCGGATCGCCGTCGGTGCGGAGCGTGACGACCTCGGCCCCGCGCGACGTGATCGCCCGCTTCCATTTGTCGCGGTGCTCTGCGAGCGCGGCCAGGTAGCGTTCGCGCACCTGTCCGTCCGTCTCCACGACCAGCTCGCCTTCCATGGCCTTCAGTCGTACGGCCTCGTCGAAGGGAAAATCAAGCTCGTCGGGATCCAGCACCTCACCGACGACGAGCACGCGGCCCCGCGACGACACCGCGGCGAGCGCGTCCAGCGCGCGCGAAGGGAGATCGCACAGGTCGGACAGGACCACGACAATGGAGCCACGGCGCGCGGCGCGGACGATGCCGCCGAGCGCGCGCTCCACCAGGTCGGGATCGAGCTTTGGGTCTCCGACGGCGTCAATCTGCTCGAGGGAGGAGGCGACGCGCTCGAACGCCTCACGTCCGCTGCCCACCGGCACGGGGCGCGCGGTCTTTCCGCCGCCGATGAACGTGAGGCCGATCGGGTCGCCGCTGGACGTGGCGACCTTCGCGAGCGCGGCGGCGATCAGCGCGGCCCACGCGATCTTCGAGGTTTTTGCGCGCGTGCCGCGATAGCCCATGGAGGCAGTGGCGTCGACCACGACGCGAAGCGCGCGATCGGTCTCGGTCTCGAACTGACGGATGAGGAGCCGGTCGTGGAGCATCATGGAGCGGCGGTCGAGCCAGCGCAGATCGTCGCCGGGCGTGTACTCACGGTGACCGCCGAACTCCACGCCTGCACCCTTGCGCGCGCTGCGGTGCGCACCGGCGTAGACGCCCTCTGCCACCATCTTCGCGCGGAGCCGGAGGGGCGCGAGCTGGCCCCAGTCGAGCGTGCGATGAATCTCCTTCGTCATGAGCCCGCGTCCACCAAACCTACGGCACTCCGTCAGGCACGGGGCCACCGAGGGCGGCGCGCGGCCCGGCCAGCATGTCGCGTGCGAGGCTCACTTCGACGAGATCGAGCCCGCCGCCCGCGATCACTTGTTTCAGCGTGTCGTTCGCGCGTGCGTCGCCCTGGCTGCGCTGCGAGACCGCGGCGTAGAATAGCGCTTCGGTCTGCTGCGCGGGCGTCCGGGCGGCGGCGCGGAGGTCGTCCGCGGAGAGCGTCCCGAGGCCGAAGCTTGCGATCTTTCCGACCCAGCGCCGATCGGTCTTCGCGGCGATCGAAAGGATGCGCTCTGCAGCCTGGTCCACCGGCGTGACCTTCTGCTGACGCTCGAGCAGGCGGACCCACACGGCCTCGTACACCAGGCCGTCCGGCTCGATGTCGAGCGCGAGCCCGCGTCCGAGCCCCTCGCGCGCGCCCTTGAGATCCTGACGAAGGAATGCGCGCGACACGAGCTGCCCGATCGTGGCCGCGGCCTGCCTCCGATCGCGCGGCGCCGCATCCAGCGCGCGCTCGAGCGCCCTGCCGGCGTTCTTCTCCGCGCCGAAGCGATCGAGCACGCGGGCCAGCGTGCGCTCGATGCGTGCGCGTTCGTCCGGCTCGACGGCGCCCCGTGCGCGTGTGAGCTCGGAGACGGCGGTGGCCAGGTGACTTCGTGCCTTCTCTACCTCGCCGGCGTCGCGCGCGAGGTCTGACAGGAAGAGCCAGGTCTCACCGCGGAGCGCGGCGTCCTTCTGCGCGTCGTCGGTGGAGAGCGCGGCCTTTGCCTTCTGGGTGGCGGCGTCCGCGTGCTGCTCCCAGCGATCGATGCGTGCAAGCTGCAACAATACGAGGCCGCTCTTCTCGTGTGCGGACGCGCGCAACAGCATGGATTTCGCGGCAGCCACGTTGCCTTCGCGGAGCTCCACGTCACCCATGAGCGCGAACACGCGCGACGGCGTGGGTGACAGCTTTCCCGCGAGCTCCGGCTTGTCGGTGGACGCGAGGACGATCTGCGCGGCGTTGAAGGCGCGACGCGCGGCCGACAGATCGTCCGCGGCGATCTCTTCGCTCATGGCGCGCAGCGTGACTGCGAGCGCGGCGGAGAGCAGGCGCGGATCCTCGTGCGCGCGGATCGAGTCGACCAGGACCAGCGGCGCCGCCTCTGCCATGCCCAGCTCGAGCAAGGTCACCGCCACCGCGAGCGCCGCCTCGGGCTCGGTGGAGTCCAGGCGATATGCCTCGAACGCGGTGCCGAGCGTGGCGGCGCGGAGGAGCTCGAGGTCGGGAATGGCCTCACGCTCTTCGCGCTCTTCTGCGTTCGGGTCCTCTTCACGCACCAGGTTGCGGAGCGAGCGTGTGAGCTCGAGGAAGTGCGTAGGCGTGGGCTCGTTCGCGGAGCGCTCGAGGGCGCCGCCGAACTCCTTGGGGAGCAGCTCACGCGCGTGCGCGCGATCCACCGCGATGAGCGCGTTTACTGCGTCGCCGTCACGAAGGTGAACGAGCGCGAGCGTGGTGCCGCCGATCGCGAGTCCGCGCACGGCCTCGCGCAGCTCGTCACGATCCGGCGTGCCCTTGCGCGCGCGGTACGCATCGCGGACGTCGACCGAGAGCTTCACCCACACGGCGGTGCGCGCGACCGCGTCTTCCTGCGCCTCGCGGCTGGGCTCCGTCACGGCGCGACGTGCGGCAAACGCGGACGCGGCGGACGCCCGCATGAGCGGGCCTGCGCCCAGCGGCTGACCGGTGTCGCGCTCCCAGCTCTCGATCGCGCTAATGTGCGTGCGCAGCTCGGGCCGCTGGCTCTCCGGCGCGACGCGCGCGAGGATCTCGTAGACGGCGCGCGCGCGGGACTCGTCGCCGCGGCGCGAGAGCTCACGGGCGGCGCTGTCGAGCGCGTAGACACCGTCGGAGCCGATCATCTTCTCGTCCAGTTCGCCGTGGTGCACGAGCGCGACGGCGCCGGACAGCGCGGAGAGGCCGCGATCGGAGCTCTCCGGGAAGCGGGCCCGCGCGCGGGACATCTGCTTCTCGCACACGCGCGTGAGGCGCGTCTGGCGGTCCGCGGTGCCCGGGTCGGCGGCGAGCAGATCCTTCACGGCGCGCGCGAACTGATCGTCGGAGACCGTGGCATGGGCCTCCGTGCCGCGCTCCGGCTGGAAGACTGGCTTGCCGACCTTCACTGCCGAGCCGCCGCATGCGGTCAGCACGAGAAAGAACGCAGCCGCGAGCATCCGCCTCATCGGGGAAGAAGGTTACACCCTTGGAGGGGTGTGAGGAAGCTGCGGCTACTGCGCGCCGATGACCTTCGCGAGACCATCCTTGGCGACCTTGCCCTTGATCGTGGCCCCCGTCACGGTCACCTGGGAAAGGCCGTCCGCCTTGATGGAGTTCGTGCTTCCCGTGACGCTGCCACCCGTGACGGTCACGCGCGCGTTGCCGTCGCTGCTGATGCCGATGGGCGCGGTGATGTTGCAGTTGTCGAGCGTGAGATGGCAGTTGCCTCCCGCGACCACGCCAGCTGTGGCCTTCACGCCCTTCAAGCTGACGTTCTCGTTGCCGTCACACGTGTACGTCGACTTTCCGTCCCAGGTGGCGGCCTCCGCGGGCTTCGGCGCGACCGGATCGTTCGTGTGCTTCGCCGAGTACCAGATGTACACGCCGAGCACGCCACCGCCGATGATGAGCAAGAGGATGATGATGCCGCCGATGATCCAGCCCCAGATCATGGAGCTGACCTTGTCCTTGGCGTAGTTCTCCGGCGACATGCCGTTGATCTTCACGCGCACGTTCATGTCGCCGACACGCATGTCCGGGATGTTGTGCCTGCCGGCGCCAGCGGGCGGAGGGCCGAACCCGAGGTTCTGCGCCATCATGTTCTCGAACTCCTGGTTCTGTCCGCCGCCGGGGGCCTGGACCTGGACCTGGGTAGGCCCTTGCGGACCCATGGTGAAGAGCGTCAGGCATCGCATGCAGCGCGCGTGCTGACCACCGCCGGCCATCTCGAACCCACCACCACATCTCGGACACTGCATGCGCGACTCCCTTTTTCTGAGCTGCGGCGAGCATACCAGGCAACACGCGGGCTGTGCGCTGCCGCGCTGTGCGCGGCGAAGGACGGCTTCACGCTCCAAGCAGCGACGTGCGCAGGCGCGGAGGACGAAGGCGTGGTCGGACGGCACGGTCGCCGTGGAGCCGCCGCGTGCGGCACGGCGAAGGCGTGCGCAGAGTGGCGAAAACAAGCGCATTGGCCACATTCGCGCTCGGCGAGAGACCCCGGTGTGACGCTCCACCCATCGAGAAGCGGTGCGCCGACAGACGGACCGAACGCCTCCGCTCTCGCCTCTTCGCGAATGATTTACCTACGTGCCCCGCGGCGAAGAGGCTCGGCGTGCGTGCGCCCCTCAGTGCTCAACGCGGCCGCGCTTGGCACCTTCGCGTTCGCGTTCCTTGTGCCCGCCGAGTTTCTGGTCGATCGCCTGGCTGCGCGCATGGCGCGGCGCATGTCGCAGAAGGGCGCGGTGCCGCTGTCGTTCGTTCCGGCGTGGCGGACGGGTGCATGGCTCTTGCGGCGCGATCCCATGGCGGAGAACGAGGTGGAGCGGCTTCATCGACTTCAGGTGCTCGTCAACCTGTTCCTGATGGTAGGCCTTGGGATGTCATTCGCGAAGAGGCGAGAGCGCTTGGCGGTGCCGGTCCCATGGGAGCAGCATGGGAGTGCGAGCCCTTCGCTCGTCTCTTAGCGTCGAGGGATGATGAAGAACCTCACCCTCTGCTCCGTGCTCGCAGCGTCCGTCTTTGCGTCCGTGATCGCAGCGTGTGGCGCCGACAACACGGCGGCCTCCGGGGACGGCTCGGACGGCGGCTCGGGTAGTGGCGATTCTGGCGCCTCGACCAGCCACGATGCCGGTCTCTCCGATGCCAAGCCAAGCGGTGTTGATGCGAGCAGCAAGGCCGACGCAGGTGTCCAGTGCCAAACGGGAGAGTACGCGGACGGCAGCGCGTGCAAGCCGTGCTCCGGCGCGTGTGGCGCAGGCTCCTACGAGAGCGCTGCATGCGGGAAGGCTGCGGACCGCGTGTGCTCCACGTGCACGAAGATCGCGGGCTGCACAACCGAGTCGTGCACCACAGCCACCGACCAGACGTGCGCCGCCTGCGCCGCGAGCTCCTACCTTTCGCAGAACAAATGCCTGGCCTGCTCGGGCGCATGCCCCGCTGGACAGCAGGTGACCGCCACCTGCACCGCGACGACCGACCGCGTATGTACGAGCTGCACGCCGATCCCGCAGTGCACCAGCATCAGTTGCACGACCGATGTGGATCAGGTCTGTAGCGCATGCGCGCCAGCATACTTCCTGAGCGGCAACGCGTGCGTCGCGTGCTCGGGCGCTTGCGCGGCCAACGAATACCAGACCGCGGCATGCACGGCGACGGCGGATCGCGTGTGCTCGGCGTGCGACGCCGCGTGTACTGCAGGGCAGTACGAGAGCGTGGCCTGCGCCGGAAATACGAACCGCGTCTGCACGGCGTGCACCGCCATCGCGAACTGCACCACGGTCACCTGCACCAAGGCGAACGATCAGCAATGCATGACGTGCGCGTCCGGATACGTGCCGAACGCCGGGGGCAGCGCGTGCGTGCGCCCGAAGACGTGCGCGGAGCTCAAGCGCGCGACGCCGGATGCGCCAGATGGCGTCTACACGATCGATGCGGACGGCGCAGGCGCGCTCGCCCCGTTCAGCGCGTACTGCGACATGACGAACGACGGTGGTGGCTGGACGCTGCTCGGAAAGGTGGGCAACGGCGCGTGGCCGGAGCTGACCATCCAGCAGTACACGGACCTCATCGCAAACCCGACGAACGATATCGGCGGGGCGCTCCTCACGACCGGCGCGATGCCGGCGGCCAAGGACATCGCATTCTTTCGGAAGGATCGGACGAACGCGATGTACCACGCGACGCCTTTTGCAGGTGAGAGCGCCGTCCGCGTGAGCTTCCAGTCGGCCTTCGACGCCAACGAGTCCGGCTCCTACTTCCAGCAGCGAAAGGTCGCGGACGCCGTGTGGGATTTCTGGTCCGCGCTGCGTGACGCTCGGCGCTGGAGCACCGCGGCGTCCGGTGCGACCTGGGTCTCGAACTTCGGAACGGACTTCGCTCTCACCGAAAACCCGGCGAGCTTCAACGCCGTGACCAACGTGGTCACGCACGACACCCTCGGCGACACGACGTTCGGTTGGTGGGACTCGGGCACCCTCAACCTCACCGACGGTTCGACCCTCGCCGTGTCGCGGCACGGAGGCCTGATGTGTGATGGCTACAACAACGGCTCATGGCTCTGGCTCCTGACGTTCAATCCGAACGACGCGCGCTTCAAGAACGAGACGTTCAACGATCTGTCGACCATCTGGCTACGATGAGGAGCGGCGGGTAGAGCGCCGTGCCTGCGACCTCATCGCGGCGGCTTGTACCGACGAACCCAGTCGCGGACCTCTGCGCGTGAGCTCACCTCCAGCTTGCGATAGAGGTTCTTGACGTGGGTCTGCACCGTCCCGACGGTGACGTCCATTCGGCCCGCACATTCGGCATAGGTGAGGCCTTCGGCGAGCAGGTTGGCGAGCTCTTGCTCGCGGAAGGTCAACGCGATGGGAGGAGGCGCGTTCTGCGCGCACGCGATCAGGAAACCAACGACGCGGCTCGAGACTGGATGTTCGCCCGCGTGTGCTTCTTCGATAGCGGCGATGATGCGTTCGATGGGCTCGTCCTTGATCAAGTAGCCGTAGGCTCCCGAGCAGAGCGCATCGAGCACCTTCTCTTCGTCGTCGAAGGCCGTGAGCGCGACGGCGCGAAGTCGTGGCGCCGCCGCGAGCAGGCGGTGGATCAGCTGCGCGCCGCTCATTCGCGGGAGTCCCAGGTCTACGAGCGCGACGTCGATCTCGGGCAGGACCGGAGCGCGCAGGAATGACTCCGCGTCCGGAAAGGCCTGGACCAGATGCACACGCGCAGGACAGTGCGACAACGCCTCGGTGAGCTCCGCGCGCGTTCCGGCGTGGTCCTCGATCAGCGCGATTTGCAGGGGCGCGCGGGATCGTGTCATTCCGCCCGAGTCTACTCTCGATCAAGAGGAACGCGGAAGGACTCCTCGCAGGGTGGTGCTCGGGGCGTCGGGTCGCGAAGCGACGAGCTCGATGTCGCCGCCGTGCTCGCGTAGCCAGCTCGCCGCGTTCGCCAGGCCGCCCGTCGCGACCGCAAAGCTCTCGCGCGAGAGCCCGATCCCGTCGTCCGCGACGACCAGCACGATCGCGTCGCGCTCCACGTCGATGCCCAGCCCTACCCAGACAGTGTGCCCGCCGCCGTGGACCACGGCATTGCGCACCAGCTCCTGGGCGATGCGGACGAGGGCGATCGCTCGTGCGCCATCGAGCCGCTCCAGGCTCGACTCATCGCTCGACGAGAGATCGCTCTCATACGCGGCTTCGGTGCAGAGCGCTCCGCACCTCTCGTCGATTCGCTGCCTGAGCTGGCCGAGCGTGCACGTTGATTGGGGCAGCGGCGCAGCGGTGATCTCGTCCATCTCGGCCAGCGCGGAGAGCGCCTGCGCAGCCGCTCCTGGATCGAGCTCGCATGCCAACGCCTCGATCTCGCGGCCGATCCGCTCGTGGACCTCGGCAGACACGGACTGTCGCGCCTCGTCGAGCGCGATCTCGTCGAGTCGCGTGCGCGCGACGTTTCGCTCGGCTTCGAGGACGACGATCCGCCGACCGTGGCGCGCGAGCACGGCGAAGACCGCATACGAGAGAGCTCCGACCGAAAGGGCGACCCACGCGCGCTCGCGGTGACCCCATGCCAGTTGCGCCACCGCCAGCCCGCCATGCGCGCCGACGATGACGCGTGTGTAGAGGCGCGTCTCGAACGGCTTCGTCACAGCGAAGAACGCGGTGGAGAAAGGACAGAGGATCCACAGGACCGGCCACGTCATGTCGGTGCCGAGCACAGCCCCGACGTTCACCCCGTAGTTCAGCGCGGTCTCGACGGCTTCCGCAGCCCGGTAGACCCGGCTCCCCGGACCGACGCGCCGATACACGATCTGACTGAAGACGACACTGGCCGCCGCCGGCGTGATGATCGCGAGCAACCAGGCGACGGAGAGCGCGCCGAAGAGGTGGTGAGCACCGGGAATCGCTGGCGCGAAGGCGAACAGGACCAGCGCGAAGATGAGCTGGAACCAGAGCGACCCGCTCCGGCGCTTCTCGTCGGCTCGGTGGCGTTGCTGTCGGACCAGACGCGCGTGCTCCGCGACAAACGCCGCGTCCTCGCCGACCTTGGCTCGGGTATCATTGGTCGAGATAGGCCCCGTTGCCGACATGAGCCCAGTCACGATATCGCAAGAACGCGGCCCCCGGCTCGAGACTCGATGGCGGTCCGCGCCTGTCAATGTGCTGGTGACCGTGGTCGCAGCGGCCGTCGCCCTTGCGCCCGCTCTCCCCGGCAGTGAACGGATCTTCGGCTCGCTCACCGGCGCCGAAGCGCGCGGCGTCGCGGCGGTCGCGTGGCTCTCCTTCGAGATCGCGGCCGTCACCTCGCACCTCGTCGGCCCGCATCACGCAGCGACCGAGGCGACGTCGGCGATGGACGGGCTCCTTCGCCTGGGCGCGATCTTGTCGCTCGTTTGGTTCTCCGGTTCAGCGGCCTCTCCGGTCTGGGTGGCCGCGATGATCGATGCGTTCGTGTGGGACGCAAAGTCGCGGCGGCACGCCCAGCTCGACCTGGCGATGCTCGTCGGACCGTACATCGTGCTCGCGTGCGCGTTCTGGGCGATCGGAAAGGCGGGCGACGCGGGGCTGACGGTGCTCGTGCTTCTGGCGTCCGTCGCGGGTCACACCCTCACGGCACGAACGGCAGCCGAGAGCGACCGCGTCCGACAAGAGCGCGATTCCGCGGCGCAGCGGTTACGCGAGGCGATGCTCCGCGACGACCGCGAGCGAATGGCGCGCGAGCTGCACGATGGAGTCGGCGCGAACGTGATGGCGCTGGTGTTACGTCTGCGCCGGGCGGCGCAAGGAGGCGAGCCTGCGGCGGTCCACCGCGCCGAGCGAGCCGCGGACCTCCTGGGCGAGCTTCGTGGAGTGGTCTGGTCGCTGCGCAACGAGAAGGGCACTCTGGCCGAGCTGGGCAAGTTGATCGACGCCGGCTGCCGCAGCGCACGTGGCGACAGGGGCTACGAGCGCGTGACCCCGCTCGCGGACGCGAAGGTGCGCGTCGGTCCGCAGACGGCCCTGTGCGCGCTGCGATCGGCGCGCGAGCTGGTCCGATTCTCTGCGACACGAGGCGGCGTGACGAAGATGACGTTGCACCTATCCTTCGAGAGCGCCTTCGAGATCGTCCTCGAAGACGACGGTCCGTCGCAGACGGCGGACGGACTCCAAGGCCTCCGCGAGGCCGTCGCCCGAGCTTGCGCATCCACGAACGTCGAGCGACGCGCTGACGGCGCGATCTGCGTTTCGATCACATGTGACGGCGAGCGGCCACCCGCGAGTATGTCGAGCTTCAGCGTGCGCATCATGAGCTCCGCCCACGGACGATAGCGGGTCGTTCAAAGAGGCCGAGATCATCAAGCGCGCTGCGACAACATGGTCTTTGCAATGATAGGTTGGTCGTCGATGGATGTAGGGCGAGCAACGCTCGCATGCAACAATGAGCGCCGGTGTCGTGGCATCACTTCAACCTCGATTTCGCTCCGCGTGACGATCGCTCTTGGGCATGGTGGGCGCGCGGGTTCGGCGCGTCGGCGAGCGTGTCTGGATGAGCGATTTGGAGATGGCGCGCACACGTCCCCCTTACCCCCAACGCGAATGAAGCTGGCGCGAAGCTCAGTTGAGCAAGGGCCGCGGCGCGAGTCGGAGCTCCCATCGGCCGCCGGAGCGGAGGAGTCGCGCCGGAACGAGTACGCAGGCCCTCCGAATCCAGGCGGCTCGCCACCGCGAAACGATAGTGCCCTTTGCGAGCAGGGTGATCCATCGGCGCATAAGGTTGTAGGCGAGGATCTTGATGAGGAAGGCGGCCTCGTTCGCGTTGAAGTCGTCGGAGGAGATCTTGCCGATGCCGAAGCCGTTCTTGAGCTCGGCGATGAGCGGCTCGATCGCTGCGCGGTCGTCGTAGAGACGAGCGAGGTCGTCGATGTCGCGATGTGTGTCGTTGGTGACGTAGATGCTCACGGAGTGGTCGATGCCATCCCAGAGGCAGACCTGCCTGCCGCTCTCGCGCTCGGTGGTGCGCACGGCGAAGACGCGGTACTTGCCCTTGGGCCAGTCGTCGCGCTCGAAGTCGATGAGGGCGACCTGACGCGCGGGCTTGTCGAAGGCGTCGCGCTCGATGGTGCGCCATCGCGTTGTCGCCCAGACTGCGCTGATCAGATTCGCGGTCTGCCTCGCCTTCACGACGAAATACGCGCCGCTGCGTTCTACCGCAGGAAACAGGGCTGCGCAGTCGCCACCTGCGTCGATGCGCACGGTGACCGTCGAGCGCGGCGAGGCCGCATGCAACCGCGCGAGCCACTGCTCGATATCCTCCGCGTCGCGCTCGCCGAGGCCGGTGTCGCCGGGACGAAGACGCGCTCCAAGCACGGTGTCCGTCTCGGCGATGCGAGCGAGGATCGGATGGTAGCTCGGTCGTCCGTGGTAGTGCGGATTGGGGCCCGGCCGCGCGCCCTCCTGCTCGCCGAACAGCGGCATCACGGTCGTATCGATGTCCACGGTCAGCGTCGGGAAGCGCGCGGACTGCACGGCCGCGAGCCCCTGCTCCGCGACGTGCGCCTCGAGCTTCTCGAGCGCAGCCGGCGTGAAGCGCCGAAGGCCGTCGTACAAGACATCGATGCTCGGCATCGCGCCGCCGGCCAGGTGCACGAAGAGGGGATCGGCCGCGAGCGATTCGAAGTCGAATATGCGGCGCGCGCCGACGACCGATGCGTCGATGAGCAACTGCATCTGCGCGTGCATCGGGTAGACGACGCGGCCCCCCTTCTTCAGGTGCCCGAAGTCGCGACGGAGGCGACGCCCCACGCCCTCCCTCTGCACGAACGCGTTGAACGACACCAGCCCGCCGACCGACGACAGAGTCGGATCCGGAGCGCCGACGCGCATCCGCGTTACCGACGCGCGGCTGACTCGCTCCCCTCGCTTCTGCCATTCCCAGCCCTCGGCCCTCTTGATTCCCAGCCCGTCTCGGCGCACCTTGGAG
>JANXLV010000186.1 GCA_025355005.1 Myxococcales bacterium
GGGGTGCAAGATCAACACAAACCTGCCCAGGACGTTCGCACGGAACGTTCCATCATCCATCGTAGAGCCTGGAAAATACAACCGAAGTCCTTTCAATAATTTATCCGTAATGGATCTGCGTCTCACTTCGATCTCGGCCCCGCGATGTGGCTTGCGGGCCACCGGGACGTGTGGGGAGGGACGCAAAGACGGTCTTGTGGCCGAGGGAAAGACTTGCAAGCAACGGGTCGGATCCGAGACTATCCGCCTCGGTGAAGCGTATCGCTGGGTTAGCCGTCGCAGCCCTTGCTGCCCTTGCTCTGGGCGCGTGCGAGCGCGTCGACCCGGGCCAGAACTTCGTCGTTTCGGACGAGACCTTCGACCAGAGCTTCTTCTTCTGCCACGTGGAGCCCGAGCTCCTCTTTGCCAAGAAGTGCGGGCCGGGCGATCCGGGCGCTGGCGACCGCTCCGGAGGCTGTCATTTCAACTCCTCGGCCGTGAGCGGCATGGCCCTCATCGACCACCCGCCGGTCGCGTGCGACGCGAACGACAGACCCGATCCGACGCAGATCGGCGCGGGCAGCCCGGCCGAGTCGAACTTCCAGTCTGCCTCGCTCGAGATGAGCCGGGACTACCTGACGGCCCCGATCTACGTGCGTCCGACCGGCGCGAATCACCCGCGCGCCATCTTCGCGAAGGACGATCCCGCGGTCACCGTCATCTCCACGTGGGCCCAAAAATGAGCCGTTTTTCCCTCCAAAATCGCGTCCGCCGGGGGATCTTGCGCGTCGCTCTCGCCACCGCGCTCGGCTGCGTGTCGTCGCTCGCGTGCAGCGGGATGAACGAGCGCGCGGCCCTCGGGGCCGAAGAGGAGCCCCAGGCCTTCGCCCGCATCCTCACCGACGAGGCCGAGGTGCGCGCCGGACCAGGCGTCTCCTATCGCGTGATCGAGACGCTGAAGCGCGGCGAGACCATTGCGCTCGACGGCCGCGCCAACACGGGCTTCTGGCTCAAGGTCATCCTCGAGGACGGCCGCACCGCGTACGTGCTGGGGGAACAGGTCGAGACGTTCGCCGTGAAGCCGGGCAGCCCCGACGCGCCATCGCGGCCCGGGTTCTTCGCGCCTCCGCCGCTCGCGGGATCGCACGGCGGTCTCGCCATCATGGGCGGCCTCTTGCAGATCCCGGTCGCAAGCGGCGGCGTGAAGGGCTTCGGCTACATGGAGGCGCGTCCATCGGTGGTCGTCGGGTCGTCGCTCACGCTGGAAGGGTTCATCGCCGAGGCGCTCACGGCCGACGGCTCGCAGCTCTTTTACGGCGCGGGCGCATCCGTGCACTTTGCACCCAACTGGCCGGTGTGTCCGTTCCTGTCTGCCGGCGGCGGGCGGCTCAACGTCATTCCGCAGACGGACTCCTTCGTGCTGAAGAAAGAGGACTTCTACGTCGGCCGCGCCGGGGGCGGCATCCTCCTGGCCCTGCGCGGCCGCATCCTCACGCGCTTCGAGGTGACCAACATGTCGCTGCTCACCTCGGGCTCGTTCAAGAACGCCCAGACCTACTCGGGCGGGTTCGGAGTGTACTTCTGATGGCCACGCCCGCACGTCACTCGCTCTCGCGCTCGCGGTCCCTCGCGCTGTCCGTGCTCGCCCTGATCTCCGTCGCGTTCCTCGGAGGATGCGTGACCGTGCGTCCCGAGCAGCGCTCCGTGCTCGCCGACCCCACGATGCGCTTCGATGGCGAGGAGCTCGCGCAGTCGCAGAAGAAGCACGCGCTCGACAACCGCGAAGGCTCCACGGGTGGTGGCGGCGTCTCCGGAGGCGGATGCGGCTGCAACTGAGCGCTCTGCATCTCGCTCGCGTCTTCGTGCGCTCGGCCCGCCTCAAAGCCGCAGCGCTCGCGGTGGCGATGCTCACTCTTGCGCCCGACGCGCGGGCCGAGGTCGTCGACGTGGACACGGCGCATACGATCTTCTACGAGGCGCCGACGCGCTCGCACATGTTCGTGTACACGCCAGGCCTCGACCTCACGGTGAAGCCCACGAGCTGGCTGGGTGTGACCGCAGGCTACGCCGCGGACGTGGTCTCTGGCGCCAGCGTCGCCGTGAAGGCCGGCCCCGCGTACCAGAACACCCATCCCGGCGCCGACGTCATCACAGCCGCTAGCGTGCACGACCTTCGCCAGGTCGGTCACGGTGGCTTCTCGCTCACGCATGGCAACACGGTGTACAGCGCTGGCTACAGCTACGGCACGGAGCACGACTATCGCTCGAACGCGTTCTTCGTCACGGCGAAGACCGACGCGCTCGAGCACAACACCGAGTTCGAGATCGGCTACGCGAAGAACCTCGACACGGTCTGCGATCGCACGCAGGGCCCGAACGTGACGCCGTCGCGCGCGTTCGCGCTCGAAGACTCCAACGGCTGCTTCACCAAGGACAATGCCCTCCGCTCGCGTCGCGACATCACGGTCGACGCGTTCCAGGGCAGCTGGACGCAGGCGTGGACCCCCGTGCTGGTCACGCAGCTCACGTACGGCGTGCAGATCATCGACGGCTTCCAGTCGGACCCGTATCGCAGCGTCATCCTGGGTGAAGGCCTGAAGGCGCAGGAGCACCATCCGAACGACCGCGCGCGCCAGTCCGTCACGCTCCGCGCGAACTACTTCATCCGTCCCATCCGCGGCGTCGTCCACGCGAGCGTCCGCGGCTACGACGACACGTGGGACATCCAGAGCATCACCGCGGAGCTCGAGTTCGAGAAATACTTCGGCGACGCCCTTCGTGCCGCCCTTCGCGGTCGCTTCTACAAGCAGACAGGAGCCATCTTCTACAGCGACGACTACAGCGGCGGCGATAAGCCTCTCGGCCCCAAAGGGCAATATTTTACAGGCGATCGTGAGCTCTCGCCGTTCTCCAGTATCACGGTCGGAGTGCGTGCAAACTACACGTTTCGTCGCAAGGAGGGGAATCTCTTCTGGCTAGTGGAGAGCGCGAAGGCAGGCGTGTCCGCGGACGCGGTGCAGTTCTCGTATGACCAGTTCACGCTCGGCGGCAGCGCCATCGGCGACGCGCGCGCGTTCATCCTCGGTCTCTCCGGGGGGCTGGTCTTCTAGATGCGCGACCCCATGGGCCTCGCGGAGCACAACGACCGCCTTTTCGAGGTGGGCTCGTTCGTCGTCGCGTTCATGCTCGTCGCGGTGCTGCGTGCCGTCCTTCCGAAAGAGGACAAGAAGAAGGCAGGACAGCCGGCGCTCTTTCTGCTGCTCGCGGTGCTCTTCGGTGCGGTCACGGCGCTCATCAGTGCGGAGGCGCGTGTCGGGCGCATCACGGGCTTCCTCTACACGTTCTTCCTGTTCTCGTCGTCGGCGCGCAGCGCGGTGCTCTTGTTGCTGGACGTGCTGCTGGCGCGACGCACGCACAAGGCGACGCCGGTCATCTTCCGGGACGTGGTGCAGGCGGTCGTCTACTTCATCGTGGCGATCCTCACGCTGCACACGGTGGGGGTGGAGCCCGGATCCATCCTCACCACGTCCGCGCTGCTCACCGCGGCGCTCGGGCTCGCGCTGCAGGACACGCTCGGTAACATGGTCAGCGGCCTCGCGCTCCAGATGCAACGCCCCTTCGACGTGGGCGACTGGGTGGAGGTCGACACCGCGGGCCCGCATACGATCGGCAAGGTGACCGAGGTGAACTGGCGCGCCACGTCGTTCATGACGCACGACATGGTGGAGGTCATCGTACCGAACGGAATGCTCGCGAAGACGGCGCTCCGCAACTTCTCGCGGCCGTCGAAGGTGTCGCGCAGGAACGTGACGGTCACGAGCGGCTATGACGTCGCGCCAGAGCGCGTGACCGAGGTGATCCTCGCGGCGCTCCGCGACACGGGCGGCGTGCTCACCGACCCCGCGCCGAGCGTGGTGACGCGGCAGTTCAGCGACGCGTGGATCGAGTACGCGGTCTTCTACTTCATCGACGACATGCCGAACATGCTCGTGATCGAAGGCCGCGTCCGCAATCGCGTGTACTATGCATTCCAGCGCGCCGGGATCGAGTTCCCGTTCCCGACGCGGACCCTCCACGTCCACGAGGTGAGCGAGGAGACGAAGAAGCGAAGCAACGATCGAGCGCTCGAGAAGCGCGATCGCGCGCTGCGCTGCGTGGATTTCCTGGACGTGCTGCCGGCGGAGGCGCACCGCGCGCTGGCGGCAGAGGTCGGCGTGAAGATGTTCGCCGCGGGCGAGGTGATCGTCCGCGAGGGCGACAAGACGAGCGAGCTCTACATCATCGACAAGGGCGAGGTGCTCGTGGAGATCCTGAAGGGTGGAGAAACCGTGCCGGTAGCGACGCTCCGCGCCGGGACCTTCTTCGGCGAGATGAGCCTGATGACGGGCGAGGAGCGCAAGGCCACGGTGCGCGCCGCCACGCAGTGCACGCTGCTGGTGGTCGACCACGAGGCGTTCCACCACACGATCGCGGCGAGCCCGGAGATCGTCGAGCGCATGAGCGAGGTCCTCGCGGAGCGGCAGGCGGAGCTGGAAGAGGCAGTGCTGTCGTCGCCCGATCGCCACAGCGAGCCGATGGTGGACAGGTCCGCGCGTCTCTTGAGCCAGATAAGAGGCTTTTTCAATTTGTGAGCCTGACAAGCTCGGATAGGACGGATTGCATGAAGAAGGTCGCGCTCGCTCTGACGGTTTTCGTGTCGCTCTCGCTCCCTGCGCTCGCTCACGCGGTGGAGACCGATCCGTCCGACTGTCCGCCCGGCAGCGTGAACAAGACCGAGAACGGCATGACCTGGTGCGAGCCCTCGGTCTGCGAGAACGACGCCAACTGCCTCCCGAACGAGGTCTGCCGCCCCATGGCGCTCTGCGTGCAGATCGGCACCGTGGCAGGCGATGGCGGCGCGACGGCCAACAACAAGCAGAGCCGCCTCATCGCAACGAATCGCTGCGCGGCCGACAAGAAGTGTCCCAACACGACCACGTGCTCGGACAAGTCTCGCTGCATCGAGAAGTCGAAGGCAGACAAGATGGGCATCCTCACGCCGGCCGCGTCAGCCAGCGCACCCCCTGCGACGGACGCGAAGAAGTCGAGCTGCGGATGCAGCACCGTGGGTGATCGCAGCACTGGGACGAGCGGTACGCCGGTGGGAATCGGCGTTGGGCTGGGGCTCGCCGCGCTGATGGTCGTGCGCCGCCGGAGCGTGCGCCGGATCATGCGACCGGGAGCTCGCGGCTAGTCGCCGTCTTCCGAGCCTCGCAGGCCGTGTTTTTTTGCCAGATCGGAGAGGTGCTTCCGATCCATTTTGGCGTCGCGGGCGGCGGCGCTCACGTTGCCGCTGTGGCGCCCCAAGAGCCAGCGCACGTAGCGTTTCTCGAACTCGGTGTCGTACTTCGCGCGGGTCTCGCGGTAGCTCTTTTCGGCTTCGAACTGGAACGCGGGCTCGCCGCCACCCGTAGGCAGTGCGACCACGCCTAGCTCCGTGGAGCCGGTGGCCTGCGCCATGTAGATCGCGCGCTCGAGCACGTTGCGTAGCTCGCGGACGTTGCCCGGCCAGTCGTGCGAAGAGAGCGCGGCCATCGTCTCGGCAGTAACCGTGAGGTGCGCGCCCGTGGTCTTCAGGATGTGCTCGACGAGGATCGGGATGTCCTCGCGGCGCGAGCGCAGTGACGGCACCGTGACCGGGACCACGGCGAGGCGGAAATAAAGGTCCTCGCGGAACTTGCCGGCAGCGACCTCGCGATTGAGGTCGCGTTTTGTGGCGGCGATCACGCGGCAGTTCGCCGACAAGGGCTTGTTGCCGCCCACGCGACGGAACTCCTTCGTCTCGAGCACACGCAGGAGCTTGGGCTGCACGTCGAGCGGGAGCTCTCCGATTTCGTCCAGGAACACCGTGCCCATGTCCGCGAGCTCGAAGGCTCCTTGACGCTGCGAGACGGCGCCCGTGAAGCTGCCGCGCTCGTGGCCGAAGAGCTCGCTCTCGATGAGGGAGTAGCTGACCGCGCCACAGTCGACGACCACGAACGGCTTGCCCGCGCGAAGGCTCTCGGACCAGACGGCGCGCGCGAGGACGTCCTTGCCGGTGCCGGTCTCACCTTCGAGGAGGACCGTCGCGTCGGTCTTGGCGATGCGCTCGAGCACGCCGAAGATCGTGCGCATGGAGAGGCTGCTGCCGAGCGCGGGGCCGAACTGGTTCTTGTCGCTGGGCAGCACCTCGAGGCGGTGCGTCACGGGCTTGAACGCGACCTCGATCTCGCCGACCTTGAGCACGCTGCCGGACTGGAGCATGGCCTCGCGGATGCGCGTACCGTCGACCTTGGTGCCGTTCGTGGAGTCCAGGTCGCGCACGTGGATGCCGTCGGGGGCGCGGATGATCTCGCAGTGGTGACGCGACACAGTGTCGTCGGTCAGCACGAGATCGTTGTCGGGCGCCTTGCCGATCGTGAGGCGGCCCGCCAGCGGCTTCTGCGTGCCCTTGTGGCTGCCGTTCAGGACCGTCGCCATGATTCCAATGCCACCGCCGGAGGAGGGCATGGAAGCGCGCGTCGCGATTTCGACGTGGGCGGATTGCGAGGAGGGAGGTTTGTCGCTGCTCACGGTTTTCCGCTGGAAGCGGGAGTAGGGGCGGGGCCAGGGACGGCGTCTGCGAGATCGATGGTCACGGTGCCGGACGAGAACGTCACTCGCCGTTCTAGCGTGTTTTCGCCGTCTTTGGAAAAGACTCGAATGTGGAGGACGTAATCTCCCGGGGTGAGCTCGGGATCGTGGGCCACCACGCGGGGCGCCTCGCCATGGTCGTAGGTGAGCTCCGTGGCCCGGGCGACGCTATCCGCACCTGTTGCGGCCTCGTAGTCGCACGCAATGCGGGTCACGCGGGGGGCCGCATTGCCCAGCACGAAGCGCACGTGCTGCTCCTTGGGTGCCTTGCTCGAGATGTAGAACGCCACCCCCGCGAATACGAGCAGCGCGAGCCACGTGAACGGTGACCGTGCCCGCCGCCCGGCCACTTATTTACCTGGCGGTCGCCCTGCGCCGCCGACCCGACGGATGCGAACGACCAGCCCCGTGACGAGCTCGCTCGACAGGTCGAACTTGGGCATCTTGCCCTTGCCGTTCTGGATCGCATTCGCGATGTCGGCGTCCTGCATCCTGTGTTGCCACTCGGGATCGGCGAAATTCGTGGCCTTCACCATCGGTCCGTTCGGCCCGTCTCCGCGCCCGGACTCCCCGTGGCACTGGGCGCACTGGGCACGCCAGGTGAGATCGACGAGCGCCGCGATGCCTGACGCGCCGCCGCCGCCGCCACCGCCGCCATCACCTTTGCGCGGGAGCTGCGCCTTCAGTGACTCCTGATCCTGCTCATGGTCCTGGACGTTCCATTCGCGCAGGCCGTCCGAGCTGGGCGTGCGATCGCACCCCGCGCTGAGCAGGGCGGCGAGGGCTACGGACCCGGCGAGGCCATAGAAAGACGAGGTTTTCAAGGCGTTGGGACGCACGGTAATACAACTCGCGCTTGCCGGCGACCCCTTCCGGGGCTAGCTTTCCAGGCAGGCGTGGACCTCCTCCATGAGGCCGCGACCCGAGGTCCCATGTATACTACACCGAAGGGCGCAGGCGCCGCTGGTGGTCCGCGCAAGATCACTGTTCCGGAGCTCCAGGCCCGGAAACAGCTGGGCGGCGCAAGCGGGGCAAGTGGGACCGAGGGCGGAGCCATCACGATGGTGACCGCTTACGATTTCACCATGGCGCGCCTCATCGACGAGGCGGGGGTGGACATGGTCCTCGTCGGGGATTCGCTCGGCATGATCGTGCAGGGCGCGACGAACACGATCCCCGTGACGATGGACGAGATGGTCTATCACACGCGCGCCGTGGCTCGCGGCCTCGGGCGCGCGCACCTCACCTCGGATTTGCCGTTCATGAGCTACCAGGCTTCGCCCGCGCAGGCGGTCGAGAACGCGGGCCGGCTCATGAAGGAGGGCTTCGCGGAGAGCGTGAAGCTCGAGGGCGGCGCAGAGGTCGCGGAGCACGTGCATCGCATCGTGCGGGCGGGCATCCCGGTCGTCGGGCATGTCGGCCTCACGCCGCAGAGCGTCCACGCGCTGGGCGGCTTCAAGGTGCAAGGCCGCGGTGAAGATGCGGCGGACAAGGTCATTCGCGATGCCCTCGCGATCGAGGCAGCCGGCGCGTTCGCGATCGTCCTCGAGGCGATCCCGCCGGACGTCGCGGAGCGAATCACGGAGGCGCTCTCCATCCCGACCATCGGTATCGGCGCAGGCGTGTCGTGCAACGGCCAGGTGCTCGTGTGCACGGACCTCCTCGGCATGTCGCGTGGCCACAAACCCAAGTTCGCAAAAGCCTTCGCGCCCGTGGGCGACCAGATCGTCGCCGCCGTGGCCGCGTACGTGGCCGAGGTGCAAGCCGGCACCTTCCCAGGCCCCGAACAAACCTACAAACCCAACGGCCCCGCCAAGCCCGCGCTCCACCATGAAGCCCCAAGCCTGGACGAGCCGCTCCCCCTAGATCTCTGGCACTGAAGCGGCCGTCTTCGACTTTTCTACGGCTAGTCGTGGATGCCGCCGGGGATCTTTCCTCGGCCGGCGGCGACGCGCTCGTTCCAGGTTTCTTTGGGAAGCCCGCTCGGCGTCTCTTCCATCGTGATGCAGCCTTCGACTGGGCAGACGAGGGCGCAAAGGTTGCAACCTACACATTCCGGCTCGTCGACCCACGGGACACGGTTGCCTGCGTGGAGGCCGATGGGGAAGGGTGAGGGGGGCTTCGCCTTTCCGGCCGTGTGTGCGTGCGGCGGGCGGCTCTTCTCTTCGTTGCCAGTGAAGATGCACTGGTGCGCGCCGTCATTGCAGGCGGTCACGCAGAGCTGACAGCCGATGCACTTCTTCGGGTCGATCTTCGCGAGCAGCTTGTAGGAGAGATCGAGATCGCCCCACTCCTGGTAGCCGGGGATGGCGCGTCCGCGGAGCTCGTTCACGCTCTTCATGCCGCGCGAGTCGAGGTAGTTCGAGAGGCCGTCGATCATGTCCTCGACGATGCGGAAGCCGTAGTGCATGACCGCAGTGCAGACCTGCACGCTGGTCGAGCCGAGAGCGATGAACTCCGCCGCGTCCTTCCAGTTTCCGATGCCGCCGATGCCGGAGATGGGGACCCTGCCCGCGACCTCGTCGCGCGCGAGAGCGGCGAGCAAGTGAAGTGCGATGGGCTTCACCGCGGGCCCGCAGTAACCGCCGTTCGACGATGCGTTCCCCACGCGCGGGAGCGGCACGAGGCGGTCGAGGTCGACGCCAATGATGCTCTTGATGGTGTTGATGAGCGAGATGCCGTCGCCGCCACCGTGCACGGCTGCCTGACCGGCCTCGACGATGTCACCGGTGTTCGGCGTGAGCTTCACGAGGACCGGGGTCTTCGCGAACTCCTTCGTCCAGCTCGTTATCTCCGTGAGCAGCTTGGGCTCCTGACCCACCGACGAGCCCATGCCACGCTCGCACATGCCGTGCGGGCAGCCAAAGTTCAGCTCGAGGCCGTCCACGCCCGCGTCCTCGCACTTCTGGATGAGGACGCGCCAGTCCTCCTTCGTCTCCGTCATGAGCGACGCGATGACGGCGTGCTTGGGGTAACGCTTCTTCACCTCGCGGATCTCGCGCAGGTTCGTCTCGAGCGAGCGATCGGTGATGAGCTCGATGTTGTTGAAGCCCATCATCTTGTACGTGCCGAGATCCACGCCGCCGAAGCGGCTCGACACGTTGACGATGGGATCGCCCAGCGTCTTCCACACGGCGCCGCCCCAGCCTGCATCGAAGGCACGCATGACCTGCTCGCCCGTGTTCGCGGGAGGCGCGGAGGCGAGCCAGAACGGGTTCGGGCTCTTGATGCCCGCGAAGTCGATCGACAGATCCGCCATGTTGTCCTCTTTAAGCCTTTGCCGTGAAGCGCGCGATCAGCGTGCGCGCTGCGTTGCGGCCGTCGGCGACCGCGTTGACGACTTCCTTGCCGCCGTTGATCGCATCACCACCGGCGAAGACCTTCGCGTTGCCGGTCTGGCCGGTCGCGGGGTCCGCCTTGATGCAGCCCTTCGCGTCGAGCTCGACGCCGGGGAAGTGCTTCGCGAGCTCGTGGAGCTTGGACTGACCGATCGCGAGCGCGATCAGATCGCACGGCAGATCGTGCTCCGAGCCCGCGACTGCCTTGCCCTGCTCCCCACGCGCGACGCGCAGCGCGGTGACCTTGCCGTTCGGGTCGCGCACGACGCTCACGGGGATGCTGTTCGAGACGAGGCGGACACCTTCCACGCGGGCGCCTTCCATCTCGTGCTCGTAGCCGCTCATGTCCTTCTCGGTGCGGCGATAGACCATCGCCACGTCCGCGGCGCCGAGCTGCGCGCATTCACGCGCCACGTCGATGGCGGTGTTTCCGCCGCCCACCACGAGGACGCGGAGGTCCTTCGTCGACGGCGTCGTCGCATCGAGCTTCATCGCCTCGATCCACGCCGTGGCGCCGACCACACCAGCGCCGTCCTCGCCGGGGATGCCCAGCTTGGTGTCCGCGCCAAGGCCCACGCCGAGGAACACGGCGTCGAACTCGGCCAGGAGCTTCTTTGCGCTGTCCGCGTCGACCTCCATGCCGGTCTTGATCTCGACGCCGAACCCGCGCACCCAGTCCACCTCGTGGAGCGCGTCCTCAGCGTGCAGCTTGTACGGCGCGATGCCCGTGGTGTTGAGGCCGCCCGCGACGGCGCGCTTCTCGAGCACGACCGCCGTGTGACCTTCCAGCGCCATCGCGCCCGCGAACGCGAGCGACGCGGGACCAGCGCCCACGCACGCGACCTTCTTCGGGCTCGCGTTCTTCTTCGCGACGTAGAGCGGCTTCTGCCCGGGCGCAGTGGACGTCTCCGTCGCGAAGCGCTGCAGACGACCGATCGCGATGGGCTCGCGCTCCCATGCATTATACACGCAATCCCCGGCGCAGAGGACCTCGACGGGGCACACGCGCGCGCACGAGTGACCGAGCAGGTTCTGGTCGAAGATGGTCTTCGCCGCGCCGCGCGTGTTGCCGCTCGCGATCTTCTTGATGAAGGTGGGGATGTCGATGGTGGTGGGGCACGCCTTGATGCAGGGCGCGTCCACGCAATAGAGGCAGCGCTCGGCCTCGGCCTTGGCCTCGGAGTCGGTGTAGAGCGGCTTCTTGTCGTGGAGCTGCGTCTCGAGACGCTTACCTATGAGGGTCATCGTGTTTCCGGCTTCCTAGCTTGCGAACGTGGCGAGCGACTCGTCCATGATCTTGAGCGCCTCTTCCACGTCGGCCTTGCCGATGTTCAGGGCGGGCGAGATGCGCATGGTGTTGTTGTAGAGACCACCGCGGCCGATGAGCAGGCCCCGCTTCTTGGTCTCCTCGAAGAGGCGGCTCACTGCCTCCGGGTTGGGGGTGCGATCCTTCGCGGTCTCGTCCTTTACGAACTCGAACGCCTGCATGAGGCCGCGCCCGCGCACGTCGCCAATGACCTTCGGGTACTTCTTCTTCATCGCGTCCATGCCGTCGCGCAGGATCTTCCCCATGCGCGTGGCGTTCGACACGAGATCCTCTTCCTTGATCACGTCGAGCACTGCGTTCGCGGCCGCGTTCGACAGCGGGTTGCCGCCGAACGTGGAGATGTTGCCGCCCTTCCACGTGTCCGCGACCGCGGCCGTGGCGAGCACGCCGCCGAGCGGGAGACCGTTCGCGATGCCCTTGGCCATGGTCATGATGTCGGGCTCCACGCCGTGGTGCTCGATGCCCCACATCTTGCCGCCCGTGCGACCGAAGCCCGTCTGCACCTCGTCGGAGATGAACACGCCGCCGTACTTGCGAACGATCTCGGCGGCGACCTTGAAGTAGCCGTCCGGTGCGTCGATGAAGCCGCCCACGCCCTGGATCGGCTCGGCGAGCATGCCGGCGATCTGACCCGTGGTGGTCGTCTGGATCAGCTCCTCGATGTCGCGCGCGCACTTCACGTCGCAGCTCGGGTACGTGAGGCCGAAGGGACACCGGTAGCAGTACGCGGGATGCGCGTGCTTGATGGCCGCGATCTGCGTGGGCACCGCGCGGTACTTGGAGTGCGCCGTCAGGGACTGCGCGAGCATCGAGCGGCCCGAGTACCCGTGGCGCAGCGCGATGATCTCCTGACGACCCGTCGCGATCTGGGCGAGGGCAACGGCGGTCTCGTCCGCCTCCGTGCCGCTCGCGCAGAAGAACGCCTTCGCGAGCTTGCCCGGCGCGGTCTTCACGAGCTTCTCCGCCAGGTCGACGATGCCGACGGTGGGGTAGAGCGTGGACACGTGGCCCAGGCGATCGATCTGCGCATGCAGCGCAGCGTTCACCTTCGGATGCTGCTGCCCGAGCGAGACGGTGAGGATGCCACCGAAGAAATCGAGGTACTGACGACCATCCAGATCCTGGACGCGGACGCCCTTGCCCTCATCGAGGACGACGGACTCCTCGTAGTAGGTGCCGACGCTCGGGAACAGGAACTCTTTGTGCTTCGCACGGACCTCTTGAGAGGTGCGCTTCTTCGCTTCGGTCATGGCGCCTCGAAAGGCCGAACGGTGCCCCCGAAGTCGAGATCTGTCAACTACTCGCGCTGCTTCCGCGCGTGCGTGCGGTCTTACTCTCGCGCGTCCAGCATCTCGGGGAGCGCGGGCTGGAGAACCTTCGCGGGCATCGCCATGCCCCAGGTGCGCACGGGGACGAGCGCCTCTTTCTCGGGCGCGTCCAGGCTCTTCTCGTAGGGGTTCGTGGAGTCCATCAGCTTCGCATCGAGGCCGGGCTCGAGCAGGAGGCTGACGCTGCGCCACTCTTCGACCGCGGCGGGCTCGATCGTGTGGGCGAGCTCCGTGTGCGTGGCCGAGATCACTTCGGTCGGGGTCTTCGGGGCCTGCGTGGATGCGCACCCGCCCATGACCAGCGCGAAACCGAGAGACATCACAACGCCCAGGTGGCCCGTCGAGATCTTCATGGCCCTCCGCTTAGCATCGCTGAGCAGACGTGCAACCTTCTGCGACAAACTACCGTTCCCTGCGAAAAATGAGGCTCCCAGCGGAACGCCTCAGGGGGTTTGCGCTCCAAGCGCCTTCACGGGCGCGTGAGGTCCGCGTATGCGTCGGGGCGGCGGTCGCGGTAGAACTGCCAGGTGCGGCGCGTCTCCTCGATCTGCTCGAGATCGCAGGTCGCCACGACGAGCTCGCTCTTGTCCTCGCTCGCGGTGGCCAGGAACTTCCCGCGCGGGTCCACGATGTAGCTCGTGCCGTAGAAGGTGCCGATGTTCCACGGCGCCTCGTCGCCGACGCGGTTCGACGCAGCGACGAAGTAGCCGTTCGCCACGGCGTGCGCGGGCTGCTCCAGCTTCCAGAGGTACTTCGAGAGACCCGCGACGGTGGCCGACGGATTGAAGACGATCTCCGCGCCGTTCAGGCCGAGCGCGCGCGCGCCCTCGGGGAAGTGGCGGTCGTAGCAGATGTACACGCCCACCTTCGCGAAGCGCGTCTGGAAGACGGGGAAGCCCCCGTTGCCCGGCTTGAAGAAGAACTTCTCCCAGAAGCCGTTCGTGTGCGGAATGTGGTGCTTCCTGTACTTGCCGAGGTACGCGCCGTCCGCGTCGATGACCGCCGCAGTGTTGTAATATACACCTGCTTGCTCGCGCTCGTAGATGGGGACCACGATGGCCATCTGGTACTGCTTCGCGAGCTTCTGCATGATCTCGGTCGTGGGACCGGGGCAGGCTTCGGCGGCTGCGTACCACTTCGGATCCTGGCTCGGACAGAAGTAGGGACCGTTGAAGATCTCCTGAAGGCCGAGGATGTTGACGCCCTTCTTGCCGGCCTCCTCGATGAGCGGCATGTGCCTGTCGAGCGCGTCCTTCTGGATCTTCTCGATCGACCACGCGGGATCGAACGGGGTCGCGCACTGAATCAAACCGACATTGACGTTTCGTGCCATGGCCCCCACCTCTCCCACCGCCGTGCCTGACGGTCAAGCAGCCAGTGCAAGGCGAGCGGCGAGTACTTCCAGGTCGCGACGAAGAGCAGCGGTCAGCTCGACATCGACGAGAAGAAATGCCCCGCGCCGATGTGATCGGACCCGTCAGAGCGCGACGACGCTCACTTCGATGATCGCGTCCGTGGAGGTGCGGATTTCGGCCAGGAGATTTCCGGCGGGGGCCTGTGAGAGGGCGATCCGCGCGATGGCGGCTTTTGCTCCGTCGAACACGATGTTCTCGGTCTCTTGCACGTTGATGCCGGCGCCCTTCAGCTTGTCGAACACGGCGGCGAGAACGCCCACGCGGTCGAAGTGGCGGAGCACCAGCATGTGCGTGGCCGGCGACTTCTTGGCCAGGTTGACGACGTGCGGCGCGCGGCCGGTGTCCTTGAAGATGCGGACGATGCGGACGGTCTCGTGCGCGATGGCTTCCTGGGCCTGCTCGGTGGATGCGCCGATGTGGTGCGTGCCGATGACGCCCGGGATCGCAAAGAGTGCACTCTGCACGTTTCCGCTGGCGACCGTGGGCTCGCCCTCGAAGACGTCCACGGCGGCGCGCAGGCGCCCCGCCTCCACTGCTGCGCGCAGGGTGGCCTCGTCGACGATCTCCGCGCGCGCCGTGTTCACGAAGAGCGCGCCGTGCTTCATCTGCGAGAAGAACGCCTCGCCGAGCAGCCCGCGCGTGTCGCCGTTCAACGCGAGGTGCACGCTGACGATGTCGGAGCGTCGCGCGACGTCTGCCGGTGACTCGGCGAAGCCGATCTCGAGCTCGGCCGCGCGCTCACGCGTCATGACCTTGTCCCACGCGACCACGCTCATCCCGAACGCCTTCGCGCGCGTGATCATCGCGCCGCCGATGGAGCCCGAGCCCAGGAGCCCGAGCGTCTGGCCGTAGAGGCCGCGCGCCTTGCTGTACTCCTTCTTGTTCCACACGCCCTTGCGCAGGTCAGCCGTGTTGTCCGCGATGCGGCGGTCCGCGGCGAGGATGAGCCCGAACGCGAGCTCCGCCACGGCGACCGAGTTCTTGCCTGGGCAGTTCGACACCCAGATGCCGCGCTCGCTCGCGGCGTCCACGTCGATCGTGTTGTATCCAGCACCGGCGCGCACCACGAGCGCGAGCCGCCCCTTCTCGAGCATGGGGCGGGTGACCTGCGTGCTGCGCACGATGAGCACATCAGCACCGGTCTCTTCGATCTTGAAGGCGAGCGTGTCGCCGTTGAGCTCCGGCTCGTAGACGACATCGCAACCGATGTCCTTCAAGCCCTGCTTGCCCGAGTCCTCGAACTTGTCCGCGACGAGCACTTTCACGATCCGCCTCCGCTCTTTCCGAAGGTGGGACTTTACACGTTTGTGAAGGGGAAGTGGCAGCGCCTGTGGCAAGGTTTCAGGGTGAACCGGATCTCGACATGGCTCGCCCGCGTGGCTCCCGCCGTGTCCGGCGCCGTGGCCGTGCTCGTCGCGGCAGCTGCCTGCGCGGACGCCGCGATGAACGGAGACCGAGCGAGTGACGCGGACGCGGACGCGGGCGTCGAAGCTGGGTGCGGTCCACTCGGATGTGAACCCGACCTCGTGGATGCGTCGATTGGCATTCGCGCCAACGCGCTCCTGGGCGGCTGCGCGGGCGGGCCAGAAGCGAGCTGCCACGGAGGCGCAGGGCAGGTGGGGCTGCATCTCCCGGATTCGCCGCCGAACCTGGTCAATGTGCCGTCCACGCAGGTGCCTTCCGTCATGAGGGTCGTGCCGGGAGATCCGGAGCACTCCTACCTGTACTGGAAGGTCACGGGCGACCCGCGCATCGACGGCGGCCGGATGCCGCTCATGGCACCCCCGCTCGGGGCTACGGACCGCGAGCTCCTTCGAGGCTGGATCGAGGCAGGGGCACCGCGAAATTAGTCTTGTGATCGCGTGTGCCCCTTTTATCCTCGGACAATGACCAAGACGCTGATCTCGGGGGGCACCGTCGTCACCGCGACGGACACGTACGCCGCGGACGTCGCCATCGTCGACGAGAAGATCGCCGCGATCTTCGCGCCGCACACCGCGCCGCCTGGACCCTGGGACCTCACGATCGATGCACGGGGAAAGTACATCCTTCCCGGCGGCATCGACGCGCACACGCACATGGACATGCCGTTCGGCGGCACGAGCTCCAGCGACGACTTCGAGACCGGCACGCGCGCCGCTGCGTACGGCGGCACCACCACGATCATCGACTTTGCGATCCAGACGAAGGGCGACCCGCTGCGCAAGGGCCTGGACACCTGGTACGCGAAGGCCGAAGGCAAGGCCGCCGGCGACTACGCGTTCCACATGATCATGACGGACGTGAACGACCAGACCATCGACGAGATGGCCGGCATCGTGAACGAGGGTATCTCGTCGTTCAAGATGTTCATGGCGTATCCAGGCGTCTTCCACGTGGACGACGGTCAGATCTTCCGCGGCATGCAGCGCGCGGAGGAGCTCGGTGCGCTCATCTGCATGCACGCCGAGAACGGCATCCCGATCGACATTCTCGTCGCGCAGGCGTTGAAGAAGGGTCACACCACGCCGATCTATCACGCGCTGACGCGCCCACAGATCGCGGAGGAAGAAGGCACGTTTCGCGCGCTGTGCCTCGCGGAGATGGCGGGCGCGCCCGTGTATTTCGTGCACCTCTCGGCCGAGCGCGCGCTGAAGCGCGTGATCGAGGCGCGCGATCGCGGCATGCCTGCGTACGCCGAGACCTGCCCGCAGTATCTCTTCCTCTCACAGGACGACCTCGCGCGAACCGGCGACGACGGCTTCGAGGGCGCGAAGTTCGTCTGCACACCGCCGCTCCGTCCGAAGGCCATGCAAGAGGACATGTGGCGCGGCCTCCGCACGCACGATCTCCAGGTGGTCTCCACCGACCACTGCCCGTTCTGCATGAAGGGCCAGAAGGAGCTCGGCAAGGACAGCTTCGCGAAGATCCCGAACGGCATGCCCGGCGTCGAGACACGCATGTACTTGCTCTGGGATGGCGGCGTTCTCCAGAACCGCATCTCGATGAACCGCTTCGTCGAGATCACGGCGACAGCGCCCGCGAAGATCTTCGGCCTCTATCCGAAGAAGGGCACCATCGCGATCGGCGCGGACGCAGACATCCTGGTGTGGGACGGCGAAAAGAGGCACATTCTCTCCGAGAGCACCACGCACATGCGCGTGGACTACTCGCCATACGAGGGCAAGGAGGTCGTCGGCTGCCCCACGCACGTGCTCTCGCGCGGTCGCGTGATCGTCGAGAACGGCGTCTACAAGGGGAAGAAGGGCGACGGCCGCTTCGTGAAGCGCAGCACGTTCAACCTGATGTGAGGCCCCGCCGGCGGAGCCCCTGCGCTCAGTGGCAGGTCAGGTGATCCGTCGCGTTGCCGCCGAGATCGCACTTCTGCGCGCCGCTCCCGCCCTTGCAGACCACCTTGTCGGTGAATGGCTCGCCGCATGAGTGGCACGCATAGCCAGAGCCAGCGTCGAGGCACATCTGGAAGTCGCCCGGGCACGTGGAGGCATCCCTGTTGAAGCAGGGGCATGCGGCCCCGGGAGCATAGACGCCGCCCATGCAGTAGCCCGCGTCGTTCTCGACCTCGCACGTACCCTCCACCACCACGCCACCCCCGAAGCAACGGAAGCATGCCACGCGCGCGCCCGGGCAGTCGGTGCTGCACTCGGCCACGCACGTGTGGTTGGCTGCGCAGGCCGTGGGGCGGCCCGCGCAGGTCGCGCAGCTGGTCAGCCCGGCGTCGTCACAGTCGAATGTGGTGCCGGCTTCGCCGTCTGCCGCGCCGCCATCCGTGGCGCTATCCGCGACGCCCGAGTCCTGCGTCGTGCCGGAGTCCGTCACCACGAAGCCCTCGTCGCCGACCGTCGCGTCGACAGGGGTGCTTCCCTCGGGCCGGTCCACGACGTTCTCGCCGGTGCCGTTCGTTCCCAGGCCGCACGCTGCGGCGATCACGGTGGCGGTGCCGACCGTGACGAGCAACAGCAACCGGGTCCGCGAGATCAGAGCCGCTCTCCGTGGCCACGCATGGAGTTAGCGTACCGCAGAACGTCTCATTTCGAAAGGGCGTTGCCCTTGGTGCCATCCGCGTTGACGGCGCTCGCATCCGCGGCTGGTTCTGCGTCGATCCACGAGCGGACGACGTCGCGTTCGGCCTCGGAGAATGGGTGTCCGTTCGGCGGCATCGTCTTGTCGATGACGACGCATCGTCGGAGATCGGCCTCGTGCTTCTTCCATGCAGTGAAGGTCTCGAGCTCCATCCCGGCCTCGCCGCTCCTCAGATGGCAGGGCGTGCACGTGCGCACGAAGAGAGGACGGATCGTCTGCTCCCATCTGTCATGCGGAGTCGCTGCCCGCTCGCGCTGCGCGGGAGCACAGCCGACCCCCAGCGCTGCGGCCACCGACCATGCAAGCACCCACCATGCAAGGACCGACCATGCAAGGATTGGCCGGCTCAGGGGTTCGGGCCCACCGACCAGGTATCCACCGGCGTCGCGGAGTTGATGTCGTAGACGGTGACCTTCAGCTGCCCGTTCGTCTGCTGGTCGATCAGCGCGTAGCCGTGGAACGCGCCGCCAGCGATGAGGGGAGCGCCGCCGGTGCCGAGGATGATGTCGCGTCCGTTGTCGACGGTCATGTGGTTGTAGAGATGGTTGTGACCGGTGAGCAGCAGCGAGAACTTGTGCTGCCGAACCACGACCATCTCGGCCTTGTTCGTGGAGACCGACGAGTCGCCCTCGGGATGATGGCGCACCACGATGGTGTACTTGGCCTTCGCGTCCGCGGCGGTCAGCGTCTGCTTGAGCCACGTCGCCTCGGTGGTGTCGTAGCTCATGTCGGCGATGATCACGAAGGTCGCGATACCGAGAGAGGTCGTCACATCGAACGTGTAGTACGGCGTGCTCGAGATCGGCGCGAGCGCGTGCATGAACGCGACGTGGTCGCCGTTCGTCGAGCCTGCATAGCAGGCCCCGCCGTAGCACTCGTGATTGCCCTGGACAAGAAACCACGTACTGCCCAGTCGAGAGACCGAGCCCAGATACAGGTTCATCTCCTGCGTCGCCAGCGGCAGATCCGTGCGGCTGTTGCTGTACATATGATCGCCGAGGTCCAGACCGAACTGGACGCCGTGAGCCTTCATCTGATCGACGATGGAGTTCATCACCATGGTCGGATACGGATTGGACGCCGTGAGTGGGCCGCTGTTCGGCGGACGCGTGTCTCCCGTGATCCCGAAGTGCAGCAGGTTCACGGTGCCGCCATGCGGACCGACGGGGCCCGTGTTCATGCACTGCGTGTAGCTCGGCGCCGGGCACGCCTGTCCCGACGCGCACGTCGGCGCGCAAATGCCTCCGCAGCTATCGGGGCCACCGCACTTGCCGGCGCAGCTCGGCGTGCAAGCGCCGCACGTCGTGAACGCCGGAGGCAAGCAGCCATTGCCAGCAGTGCAGGTGAGGTCGCAGTTGCCTCCGCAGCCGTCGGGGCCGCCGCACTTGCCAGTGCAGCTCGGCGCGCACGTACCGCACACCCTGTAGAGCGGCGGCAAGCAAGTGTTCGCGCCGCTGCAGATCGACGTGCAGGTGCCGCCACATCCATCCGGACCACCGCACTTGCCGAGGCAGTCCGGAGCGCAGAGGCCGCCATCGCCGTCGACCGACGCGCCAGGAGTCTGGACGAATCCGTTCTCGCCGTTGACCGAGGAGCATGCGCTGGCGACGACGACGATGGCACCGACCACGAGCGAAGCGAATGATCGATGTTGCATGATGCGGATCCTTTCGGCGAACGACACCGGGGGAATGTTCACGCATCGAGCCGATGATCACGCAGTCTCACGACACGTCACATGAAACAGCGGCGGCGGAAAGTTACGGTGCTCGAGGCCACTTTGCGCCCAGTCGCGCAGCGCGTGATCGCAAACCGATCGTCCGGACATATGAACGGTTTGTAAACAGCTCGACGGCGAGAGAGGGCGGCATGAAGTTACGGATTCACGGATCACTGGTGGCTCTCGCGCTGTGCGCGTGCAGCACGACGTCCACCAATGGCGCGGCGGACGCCGGCGTCGATGGGGCGACTGCGTCCGGCAAGAAGGTGACTCCAACAGCGCTGCGTTCGTTCGAGGCGAACGGCGAGGGGATGTGCGAGGCGCCGGCCACGCCGGACTGGTTGACGAGCCAGATGCTGCTCGATCAGGCGAACGGAACCTGGGCGACGCTCCGTCCCCAGCTCCTCGGCGATGGCGCAAGGGCGACCTCCCTCGCGCAGGTCGACATGCTCCTCGCGAAGTACACCACTGACGTAAAGCAAACCATCGTGCGTGACGCGGAGACCGACGCGAACACGATGAACGCGCTGATACCGGAGTTCTTCGAGCTCTACGATTTTGCGGTGCCCTCGGATGCGCAGCGCCTCGACGCTGCGTATCGGCTCGTCGAGATTCAAGGGCAGCACTCCGACTTTGTCACCGCCACGACCGCGCTCGACAAGACAAAGGCCATCTGGGCGCGCCTCCGCCCGGTCGTCGCGGCCAAGGCGCCTTCACGCACCGACATCCCAGCAGCGATGACGGTCGTCGCCGACGTGGACGCCACGTTCGGCAACATCGAAGCAGCGATCACGGCAAAGAACGCGCTGGACCTCAAGAAGGCTGCGACGGTGGGCCTGGATCTGGTCGACGTGCTCGAGCAGACCTTTCAATGAGAGATCGTCCAACTTCAATGGGACATCCGGAGGACGATATGCGCAGATTGACTCTGATCGTGTTTGCAGTTGCAGTCGGCGCGGCGTCATGGGTCTTCGCGGGTTGCTCCTCGAGCAGCACCACGACCACGACCGGTGATGCAGGAGCGGATGGTGTCGATGCCGCGGGTGCCGGCGCCTGCAGCCCGGCATGCACCGGCGCGAACGTCGTGTGCGATCCGGCTGACAACAAGTGCAAGCCCGACGGGACGACCACCGCGGTCGGCGCGAAGTGCACCATGTCCGGCGCGGACCCAGTCTGCGGCACTCATCCGAAGGCGACCTGCAACGATCTTCCAGCCGACGGATTCCCGGGCGGCTACTGCTCGTTCGAGCCGTGCACGACCGCCGAGCTGTGCCCGGTCGGTGCGACGTGCGCGCATCTCGGCGGCGAATCGCCTGCGTGCTGGAAGAACTGCACGAGCGCTGCGGACTGCCGCGCACCCGACTACGAGTGCCTCGCAGCGAGCCCACTCATCACATCGGGCCCGTCGATGAAGGTCTGCTACCTCACGGTCTTTGCGTGCAAGACGAAGGCAGATTGCCCGACCTCGAAGCCGACATGCGTGTTCCCGGACGGAGGCGCGGTGCTGGGCACCTGCACGTGATCCGACGCGCCGTACGCGTCGGATCATCGAGGCCGCTCATCGTCGTCGCGTTGTCGGTGTTGGCGGCGTGTAGCAGCTCCTCTAGCCCGAAGGACGGCCTCTCGGGAAACCTTGGCGCGCTCGGTCCGCTCGAGCCCACAGTCTCTTCGCTGTACATCACCAACAGCGGCGAGGTGCTCGTCTATCTGAGCTCCGCACCGATCACGTGCGATCAGCTCACCGTCTCACGCTGGCTCGGTCAAGCGACCAAGGGATCGCACGTCGTCGAGCTCGTCTTTCGCGGACCGCCCGCCGTGGGCACCATCAGCATTCCACCGGGTGAGGTGAACTATGCGGCTGGAGGAAGATCATCGGCCAGCGAGGTCGTCGCGGATTCTGGATCGATCACGATCGCGAAGGTGGATCCGCCCGGAACCATCGAAGGAAACGTGACTTCATCGCACCCGAACGGCGCGGGCGTCAGCGGCACATTCCGCGCGACCTTCTGCGCCGGCGGACAGGGTTACTGACGCGGATGCTACGACGCTGGCGTCCGTCGCTCGCAGCCTCGTCAGTAGATGATCTGGTAGACCGCGTTCACGGCGTCCGTGTCATTCGTGGTCCCGCCCACGACATAGAAGTAGGCGCTCTCCAGCGCGAGGCCATGGCGGCCCACGCTCTCCCCGATCGAGCCGCCGGCGTTCGACCAGTTGCCTAGAACCACGCTCGAGGACGTGACCTGGATGCTCGTGGAGAGATCACTGGTATTTCGGTAGCTCGCCGGGAGCGTGCCGCCGAAGAAGACGTACGCGTAACCGTTCGCGACCATCACCTGCGCTCCGTCGCGCTCCACGGCGAAGCCGGTAGTGGAACCCCACGGATTCACGTCTCCAGTGGCGTTGACCATCGCGTACTCCACCGTGTTACCGGTCGCGTTGATGCCATGGCCACCGCCGACAACGAGGAATTGCTCGTTGTTCGCGCCCGCGTCGGCGCCAGCATCCGTGACGATATTGCTCGGCCCGTCGCTCGAGTTGATGACGGAGAGACCCGCCCGCATGCGGCCCTTCGTGAGCGACTGCGCGCCGGTCGCAAACGTGCCCGTGATGCTCGCGCCGCCCGCGCCGAGGATCGCGTGCTCGTAGCAGATCATGACGCCCTTGGCCTTCGCGGGACACGTGCCGTAACCGCCGACCACATAGAGGTGCTGCGTTCCAAGTGGACCCGTCGCGATCGCCGCGCTGGCATTCAAGCGCGGCGTGATCAGCGGAGACCCCGCGAGTGTCTGCCACACGCCGAGCGATCCCGCAGCCTGCGGCGTCTGCGCGGACGCCGAGCCGTCCGCCGCGGCGCTGCCATCATCGGTGTACGTGAGGACGTTACCGGGGTTCAGCAAGAGCACCTCGGTGGCGGACACGCTCGCCGCCGTCGGCGAGCGATAGACGACGTAGGACACGGCTCCCGGCACCGCGCTCCAGTTGAGCGTCACCTGTCCGGTCGCGGACAGCGTCGCAACGATCTCGTTGCTAGCGAGCGTCTCGCCGTTCGGGTTGTCAGCATCGCCCGCCCCCATGATAGCGGCGACCTCGTAGTAGTACGTGCCCGCCTTCAGCGTCCCCGCGGCCGCGCTCACCGTCGCCTGTGCGAGCAATGGAGACTGCTTCGGATCCAGGATCCGCGCGCGCTCGACCGAGCCGAGCGGGTTTCCTGCAGGTGTTGCGCCTCCCGTGCCGTTCGTGGAGTCGGTCCCGCCGATCGCGTAGAGATATTCACCGACCGCGGTGAGCGCCAGGCCCGAGCGCGCCTGCACCAGATGGTTACGGCCTACGAACCACTTCCCGACCGTGCCAAAGGAGTCGAGCGGCGCGATCTCCACGGAGTCGAGCGGCGCCCCGTTTTTGTCCTCGCCACCCACCGCGTACAGGTAGCGCTTTGCATTGTTGATGCGCCCGGACACGAGCCCGAGCGAACGGCGCCCGGTGTTCAGCGAGTACTTGGCCGCGGTCCAGTTGCCGGTGAGCTTCCCGTCCGGCGTGGTGATCACGAACGAGGAGTACTCGGCGAAAGAAGTGTCCGGGTTCGTCACGCGCACGACGTATGCGCCAGGCGACATCGCTAATGTCTTGTCCTTGATGGTGCCTGTGAGCGTGCAGAGCGGCGTGGCGTCTGCGCACACGTTGGTGGGACCATTGCACGCGACGCTGGTGACTCCCTGCGCGACGGGGACCGCGCCTGCGCTGGCGACCGTGGAGAGCGTCGCAGCAGCGTTGAAGTCACAGCCCGTGACGGTGACCGGCGCGTCGGCCTGCGTCGTCCCGGTGGAAGGCGACACATCGACAACGAGTGGGATCGGATTCGCGACGATCTTGAATCCGCCCGGAAGCACCGCAGCGCACCCATTCGGGTCCAGTACGATGAAGTCGTAGGTCCCCGCGGTCAGGCCGCTCGGCACGTCGGCGGAGATGCTCGTGTCACTGACGAAGGCAACGTGGTCGAGAGCCGTGAACTTGCCGCCGCTGTCGCGGATGGAGACCTGGGGTATCTGGATGAAGTTCACGCCCGTGATCGTCACCGTGTTGGAAGCTGTCGTGGAGCCGAACTGCGGGCTCACCTTGGTGACCAGCACTGCGCCGCCATCACAGGCGCCACCATCCAGTCCCATGCCTACCATGGAGCCGTCGCCACTATCCGCCGCATCAGTCCCCTGGTTGGCATCGGTCGTGTTGCCAGCGTCCTTGCTTGCCATGGTTCCATCTTGCGAGATTGAGGCATCAACGGTGCCGCCCTCGTCTCCGCCATCCGAGTCAGCGACCGTCGATGAGTCGTCGCCCCCGCACGCCGCAGCGAGGACAACGAGACCGGTCAAGCCAATGACGAGGAGCGCACGCGAGCGATGGTTCATGTGAGTTGGCCTTTCGAAAGAGAAGACGGAGTCAGCTATTTGCGGCGCCGCTGCAGATCCAAGACCTCACGAGGTCGAGATCTGCAGCGGAAGGCTCACGCCCTGGTGCCGAGCAACTTGTCCATCAGGTAGCTCCCGGGCACGTCACCAGGGCGACGGGCGATCGGGCCCCGCACTCGCTTCGAGCGCATGTGATCTCCTCTGAAGAAAGCAACCCAGACGGCAGGTCGCGCTTACGGGTCTTCGAGAAGGTTCCGCGAGGGTCTGCGTGGCAGACCAAGAAATGCAGCGACGCGTATTTGGGACGCACACGCAGAGCGAGCCGCCTCAAGGAATGCAGTGACCAGCCTTGCATGTCTGCGATGCAGTGCAGGTGATCACGCACGAGCCGCAGTGCTGAGGATCCGTTCGCGTGTCGATGCACGTGCTCCCGCAAACGGTCAGTGGTTGGTTGCAGCAAATGCCCTGGTCACATGCCTGACCGGCAGCGCAGGCCACTTCGCAGGTCCCGCAATGATGCGGATCGCTCGCGAGGTTCGTGCAGATCCCCTGACAGCTGGTGAGACCGCTGGGGCACGCGCACGCGCCGTCCACGCAACTCATGGCGGGAGAGCAGGTCTTGGCGCAAGCACCGCAGTTGCGCGTATCTGTCGTCAGGTCCACGCAACCCCCGCCGCAGCGCGACTGATTGCCGCAGCTCGTACTGCACGTGCCGTTCAGGCAGACCTTGCCAGCGGCGCACTGGATTCCACACGCACCGCAGTTGGTGGCGGACGTTTGGGTGTCGACGCAGAGGCCAGCGCATGCGCTCAGTCCCGACGCGCAGCTGCATGTTCCGCTCACGCACGCCTCGCCGCCCTGACAGACGACCCCGCACTGGCCGCAGTCCACGCCAGACGATCCAAGGTCAGTGCAACCGCCATCGCAGTTGACGAGACCGCCGCTGCAACCCGCAGCGCATGTGCCTCCGTTGCAGACCGGCGTGGCTCCGGTGCAGCTCACGCCGCAGCTGCCGCAATTCTTCGGATCACCGGCGAGGTCTGCGCAGCTGCCTCCGCACACCACGCGGCCTGCAGGACAGGCGCATGAGTCGTCACTGCACTGCTGCGAGTCCGCGCATCGAGTCCCGCAAGCGCCGCAGTTGCGAGGGTCGTTCGAGAGATTCGCGCACGCTCCGCTGCATGCAACCAAGCCGGCGCTGCAGGAGGCTGCGCACGTACCTTCGTCGCACAGAGGCGTCGCGCCGCTGCAGCGCACGTCGCACGATCCACAGCTTTCGGGGCTCGACGCCAGAGGGACGCACGCGTCCCGGCACACACTCTCGTCTGGGCGGATGCACGTCACGCCTAGGTTGGCGCCGCCACCGTCCGTGCCGTCCGCGCCTGGGAATGCAAGCGTGGCCGAGCCGCACGCCGCGAGTGGAAGCGCACATGCAGCGAATGAAAGGAGGGCGGTCGCGCCAGCTGAGGAGAGCCTCACACCTATCTCAGTACCACCCGCGCCCCGAAAACAGACAAGAGCTTGTCGCGGGCGCATCCGCCGCATAACGTCACGTATCGATCATGGCGGATGCCGTGCTGGTCTTGTTGATTGTGGGCGCCGCCGCGGGCGAAGCGCCGCCGAGCGTCGTCACGGTGCAGGAAGCCATGCGCGAAGCGATCGGCTCGGAGGTACGCATCCTGGGCGAGGAGCGCATGACGACCTCGGGCGCAGATGTTCGAAATTCAGCGACGATGCTGCACGCGAGCGCGATCGCAGAGGCTTACTGGGTCGATCCCGCCCACCTCCGCGCGCACGTGCGCATCTTCATCGCGCCTGACGACGCGTTCTACGAGAGGGATCTCGAGTTCAAGCCGGCAGATGCGTTATCGGAGCGCGAACGGGCGATGGGCTTCACTGCGGGCGCGATGATCCGCGTATCGACCGGGATGGTCCCGCTGCTCGCGCCAGCGCCGATGCGCCCGACGGATCCTTCGACCCGTGGGAACGACCTCTCCCCAGCACCGGTTCCAGCGCCGCTTCCCACGACTGAGAGATCGCCAGAGAGCCGTCCTCCGCGCTTCGTCGTCGCGGTTCACGCCCTCGGCGCCGCGGGCTTCGACACGCAGACGTGGGACGTCGGTCCTGCGCTGTCGCTCGGATACCAGGTGCTGGCGCCGCTGGAGCTCCGGCTCCGCGGAGCTACGGCGTTTGGCTCGGTCCCGGCGCCGAATGCCCGCTTGCTCGAAGCACGTGTGGGCGGTGGCGCGTTCTGGACTCTCGCCCGGTCCGGCGGTCTAACGCTGGGGATCGCGGCAGACGCGTGGGCAATATTCGACTCGGTAAGCCGGGCGTCTCCAGTGGCGACCCGCGAGCAGTGGCTTCCGTTTCTGGGCGTCGGCGCAGGTCTGGGCTATGGCGTCACGCCCGCCATCGAGCCGTTCGTGGAGATCGGCGCAGAGGCCACCTTCAACACCACCCACATCACCGTTGGCGGTGCGAGCGTGGGGCAGCTTCCGAGCTACAGGGGCCTTGCTGCTTCTGGCCTACGCGCGAGATTCTAGGAAACCTTGTCTGCACCGCGACCCCTCGGGGAACTTGAATGAGCGTGGCGCCCGCTCCCGGCAGACCTGTCCTGCGTCTCCTACGCCCGGATGACTCCGGTTCGCACGCTGCGCACGCCGGTGTGGACGACGCGGAGCTTCTCGCGAGCGTCCTCAACGGTGATACAGAGGCGGCTGACGCATTTTTCGAGAGGCTGCGCCCCCGCATCGAGATCACCGTGCGCCGTCTGCTAGGAGCCCACGATCCCGATCGTGAGGACTGCGTCCAGAACGCGTTCATCGGGGTGATCCGCGCGCTCCCACGCTATCGGGGCGAGTGCTCGCTTGGGCATTGGGCGTCGCAGATCGCGGCCAGGGTGGTCTACAAGCATATCCGTCATCGCAAGGTCCACCGTCGCGTCTTCGGCGATGACGTTGACGTCGCGGAGCGTGGTGATGCCGTGGACTCCCAGCGGCGAGCCGTGGCGAGCGACCTGGTGAACCGGGTAAGGGCGAAGCTCGCCACGCTGGATCCGGACCGCGCGTACACGTTCATGCTCCACGACGTGATGGGCTTCGACCTCCGGGAGATCGCCCAGATCACCGACTCGTCGGTGAGCGCGGCGCAGAAACGCCTGGTCCGCGGGCGGCGGGAGGTCTACGCGAAGCTCGCGTCCGATCCGGAGCTACGTGATGTCGCAAAAACGCTGGGGGACGAGCCATGAGCGAACACCCGATCATTCGCGCCGCCAGCAAGGTCCTCTCCGAGGAGCCGATCGAAGTCAGCGCCCCCGCGCAGACGGAGCGCGAGCGCATGGTCCTCGCGATCAAGCAGGAGATCGAACAGAGCGCGCGCGGACGTGCGCAGCGAATCTGGGCGGGCCGATTGCTCGCGGCCGCGATGATCCTCCTCGCCGTCGTTGGCACCTGGCGGCTTGCCACAAGAACTGCTCCGCAAGCGAGCGCGCGCCCACCCGAGGGGGCCACCACGCAAGAGCCCATCCCGAGCTTGGTGGCGGCGACGGCGCAGCCATCCTCAGTGAGCTCCGCCCCGTCTTCGGTCACGTTGCTGGCCGAGAGCGTGCACGGGACCGTGAACATCGTGTCGAACGACGGACGGTCGCCCCTGGCGCCGAGGGATCAACTGCAAAGCGGCAAGACGATCGTCACTGACCAAGGCGACGCGACCATCGCCTTCGCGACGGGGAGCCGCGTTCAGATGGAGTCTCTGACTGAAGCGACCATGACCGAGGAGGCCGGCACGCAGCTGGTTGCGCTCCGGCTGGGCGCGGTCACTGCGACTGTCGCAAAGCTAGGGGACCGTGCGCGCTTCATCGTGCGAACCGAAGAGGCGGTGGTGGAGGCGCACGGCACGGTGTTCCGCGTGGCTCGACGGACGGCGCCTGGATGCGGCCTGCAGACCACCGTACACCTGACAGAAGGCCGAATCTCCGTGCGAGACGCCGCGGGCGAGCGACTCCTCACCGCCGGTGAAGAATGGGGGAGCGCCTGCAAGACCGATCTGGCGCTGGCTCCGTCCACCGCGCGAATGCCAACGAGCGCGACGGCGATGATGACCAGCCCGGGCCCGACGCCACCACCGCCGTCCTCCGAGCTCATGGTGCAGAACACGCTCTTCTCGCGCGCGATGGCGCAAAAGTCACGCGGCGACCGGCGCGCCGCGCTCGCCACGCTGGACGAGCTACTCACCACCTACCCAGCCACGCAGCTCCGCGAGCCGGCGTGCGCTCAACGCATGAACCTCGCGGCGACGTCCGATCCGGACCGCGCGCCGTCCCTCGCGCGCGCGTATGTCGCCGAGTTTCCGCGCGGCTTTGCTCGGAAGGACGCGGACGCTATCCTCGCGGTACCTTGATCGTGACGACTCCCAGGACCACCATGTCAATCCGCTTCGTTCTCGCGCTCATCGCCCTGGCAACGGCGGCTGCATGCGCATCCATTCCCGATGTCACGTTCAACGATGGAGACGCGGCCGTCGACGGAGGCGGCACCAGCGGGAGCGGTAGCAGCGATGCAACGATCGCGGATGGCGCCGGCGGCAGGGACGCGGCCACGACGACCACCGATAGCGGAAAAGATGGCTCGGTGACCTCCACGCCGGATGCCGCGACGTGCGGCGGGAGCGCCGGCGACATCTGCTGCGGCACCCAGATCTGCCACAACTGTGTGCCCTCTGACTGCCCGAGCTGCGCAGGCCTGGCGTGCGTGGCGGGGAAGGTCTGTTGCGCGAAGACCATGAGCGTCACATGCCACGCGCCCGGCCCTGGCTGCTGATCACGCCGCAGCGGACAGCCCTCCTCCTCAAGGTGCGCAGACCTTTCGGTTGTTCTTTCCCCCGCCGGTCGAGCGACAGCTGAACGCGGCCGAGGCGTAGGACTGGCAGTAGGCGTCCTCGACGGAGCCCGCTTCCGACGCGCCGCCGTCATAGCCTCCGCTCGTGCTGCCGGCAGCGACGCCCGCGCTCACGTCGGCGGACTCGCAGCTCAGAAAGCACATCATCTGGCCCGTGGATTCGAATGGAGAACAGACCTGTTTGATCCCCGTCTTGCACTCGCCGGTCACGGCGCAGCAGTCGCTGTCCTTGGTGCAGAGATGGGTGCAGTACCCGTTCGGCACCTTGGAAAGGCACTGCACGGCGCCGAGGAGCGTGCCCGCGTCCAGGCCCTGATAGCAGTCGGTCGCGAGAGCGCACTTCTGACCCGCGAGCTCGGTACTGCCTGTCGCAGCATCCGCGGGGGCGGTCGACACGGAGGAGCTTGAGCCGCCGCACGCGAGCACGATCCCGCTCGCGGTGATGGTGATGAGAGCTATCGATGAGAAAGCACGCATGGTGTCTCCGGGACTTGGAAGGTGATGAACGCTCGAGAGCAATCTGGGAACTTTGGTGCGGAGTGCCCCAATAGGTTCCGCAGCGAGACTCCAGCCAGACCGGAGACGCAGTCAACAATTGTTTTCGTGTGTGGATGTGGGCTCGATAGCGATCGGATTGATGAGAAATTTGTCTCCTGCCGCGACGCTGAGGGAACTCTTCATCGTGGTCCAAAGTCGGCGTCAGGCCAGACCGCAGCTCCCTTCCTCAGCCCGCGGTGGTCGCGACACTGACCACGATGGACTGTGAACCTGCCGTGGTGCGATGCCCCAGTTCGCAGAATCAACCAGAGATTTCCGCCTTCTATCATCAAGCGGCGACGGCACGTGCCGTGCACCCGTCCACCCTTCGAGTCTTGCGCACACCGTTGACGGGAGAGACACATCAATGAAGCGACCCTGGGCGATTGCCCTCCTGAGCACGAGCGCCATCCTTCTTGCGGCCGGCTTCGCGGGCTGCGGCAGCGACCCCAACGTCACGATCGGAGACAGCGACGGCGGGGACGAGGGCGGGGACGAGAACGCCAGCGCCTCGGACGCAAACGGCGGCAACAAGGGCGACAGCTCGACGAACAAGGACTCGGGCTCGGCGGACGCCTCCACCGATGGTTCGAATTTCTTCGAAGGCGGCGTCATCCCCGACGCATCGCGCGCCGATGGCGGCACCTGCCATGCCTCCGGTGACATGTGCGCGACCAGCAGCGACTGTTGCAGCGCGAACTGCGACAAGGTCAGCAGCACGTGCGGCGCGCCGATCTCGGGCTGCAAGCTTCCTGGGGTCGCCTGCCTCTCCGGCCTCGACTGCTGCACCGGTTCTTGCGCCGGCGGCACCTGCAGCAACCTCGCTTGCGTGCAGGACAACAAGGCGTGTGCCGCGAACACGGATTGCTGCGGCGGCTCCTGCGCGCCGAACGCAATGGGCGGAGGCACGTGCGCGCCGCTGCCGACGGCGGGTGGATGCAAGTCGATCAACAATGCGTGCAACGTAAACGCGGACTGCTGCTCGCAGGACTGCCACAACGGTTCGTGCGCCGCGCCTTCGTACTGCGGACAGAACGGCGACACGTGCGGCAACAACGACGACTGCTGCGGCGGCATCTGCACGAAGATCGGCTCCGCGGTCCTTGGCCTGTGCTCGGAGCCGCCACATCCCGCCGGCGTGCCAGGCTGCACGATCGACGGCGAGCTCTGCGGCGGCCTCTACGACGGCGGGGCATTCCAGTGCGGCGGCACCTGCTGCAGCAAGTCGTGTCGTCCCTTCGCGCCCACCGGTTACCTGATCTGTCAGCCCGCGTCGGGCTGCCATCCCACCGGCGAGATCTGCGACAAGGACACTGACTGCTGCGGCGCTGTCGGCCTTCCGTACGGCTCCACGACGCAGGTGGTGTGCGCGGGCAAGACGGCGACGACGCCAGGTCGATGCGCGAATGGAAACGTGTGCTCGCCGCCGGGCAACGTGTGCAAGCTCTCGGGTACCTCGTGCAGCACCAGCGATGTCTGCTGCGGCACGAAGCCAAATGGCAATCCCGGCGGTCTATCCGACCAGCAGTACCCGCTGATCTGCCAGCAAGACAACCTGGGCATTCCCCGCTGTCTCGGCACGCAGACCCTCGACTGCACGGCGACCGACGCCGGCTCGCTCGCGGGCAAGGCGTGCGCGAGCTCGGCCGACTGCTGCGGTGATCCCTGCCTCCCGAACGGCGCAGGGACGGGCTTCATCTGCGGCGGCTCCGCTTGCCAGAACGCAAGCGGCGTCTGCACGACAACAGCGGACTGCTGCAGCGGCCTCCCTTGCACCATCTCGCCAGGCAGCAGCTCCGGCATCTGCGGCGGCATCCTCGAGTCCGACGGAGGCATCCTACCTCCGCCCGACGGCGGAAGCGGCGGCGGCTCCGATGGCGGTGTCGCGTGCTCGCAATACGGTCAGCTGTGTGTCAATGCGTCTGACTGCTGCTCGGTCAACGGCATCCCGATCCCGTGCACCAGCGGTCGGTGTCTGACGCCTTGAGCACCAAGACAGCCATCTTCAAGACCTCGGCTTCGGTGTGGTTCGTGGTAGCGGCGGCGGGCGCTGCGGACCTCGCGGCGTCCGGATGCGGCAGTAACCCGGACTCCTCCGCGTTTCCCGATGACGGTAACGGAGGCGACGGAGGGGGTGCAGGGGACGCATGCACAGGCTTCTGCTTCACACCCGATAGTGGGCCGATGCAGGGCTGCGTCGGTCTCCAGTGCAAGCAGGTGACCTGCGATGCGGGGACGACGACGAGCCTGAGCGGGAAGGTGTTCGACCCGGCGGGCAAGGTGCCGCTCTACAACGTCATCGTCTACGTTCCCAACGAGCCGCCGAAGGACATCACCGAAGGCGCCTCGTGCGATCGGTGCGACGGCACCGTCACGGGCAACCCGGTCGCGCTCACGCTGACCGACGCGACCGGCTCGTTCACGTTGAAGAACGTTCCGGTCGCCGCGAACATCCCGCTCGTGATGCAGATCGGCAAGTGGCGGCGGCAGATCACGATCCCCAGCGTCGCGCAGTGCAAGGACACGCCGGTCGCCGCGGCCACCACGCGCTTGCCGAGGAACCAGAGCGAGGGACACATCCCGCGCATGGCGCTCACGACGGGCGCCGCTGATCCGCTCGAGTGCCTGCTACGAAAGATCGGCATCGATGACGCCGAGTTCGGGAGCCCAGGCAGCAACGCCCGCGTCCACCTCTATGGCGGCGGCGGCTACTCGTCGAGCGCGCCAGACGGCGGCCCCGTCCCCTACAACGCCACTTCGTCGTTTGCGGATGGCGGTGCGGCGTTCGCGCCCGCGAGCGCGTTCTGGGGCGAAGCGACGGAACTCGCCAAGTACGACGTCGTGCTGATGGCGTGCGAGGGCACGGAGAACGCCGGCACGAAGCCCACGGCCACGAAGCAGGCGCTCTACGACTACGCAAAGGGCGGTGGACGCATCTTCTCTTCCCACTTCCACGAGGTGTGGTGGCGGACATCTCCAGACCCGACCGTGCAGGCGACCGCGACCTGGGTGGATCCTCCGCATTTCGACCCCGCGCCCAAGACGACCGCGCTTCCGGCGACCGTGTCCACGGCGTTTCCCAAGGCCGTCGCGATGCATGACTGGCTGAAGAACACCGGCGCCCTGGACGGCAACGGCCTGCTGCCGATCTACGAGACGCGGGCCAATGTCGATGCCGTCGGCGCCAACGCGCTGAACTGGATACAGGTGCTGAACCCGAACAACATGAACCTGCCCGCGGTGCAGTACATGTCCTTCAACACGCCGGTGGGCGCGGCGGACAGCGCGGTCTGTGGGCGCGTCGTCTTCAGCGATCTGCACGTGGGCGCAGGCGATACGACCAGCACTCCGTTCCCGAACGGCTGCGTCACGACAGACCTCACTCCGCAGCAGCGCGCGCTGGAGTTCATGCTGTTCGACCTATCGTCGTGCGTGCAAAACGACAGCCAGGCGCCGCAAGTGAAGTAGGTGCTCCCATCCCGGCGACGAAAGCGCGTCCTCGATGCCAGCGTTGATACGGCTCCACTTCGCTTCCCGCGTCTGCGCGGGGAGCGGGCGTTGCTTGAGTGGCTCGACGGCGTCGCCCTGCCAGCGGTCGACGTGGAGCTCTGGGAGCGGGGGGTGCTTCATTCGGCGCGCCCGCTGCTGCTCGCGCGGACCGACGACGTTCGCCGCGGGTATTCTGCGGCGGTCGTGCAGAACCTCCTGACGCTGCTGCAGGAGCGCGAAGGCCGCAGCGGGTGCACGCTCTGTGGGCAGTACAACGACACCCCGTGAGAGTGGTTCGCGCCCATCTCTTGCCGCCAGGCACGCCGCTGGAGCCGCTGATGGGGATACTGCGAGAGTGGTTCGATGACGCTCATCGTGCCCAGCGGCCGTCGAGCGGGGCGCGCAGCGATCCCGAACGGACCGAGGCTCTCGGCCAGCTCTACGAAGCCGAAATGGCGCGCGCCGACTGGGAGCTCGACTGGCGATGACGTGATCGGCGGAGGGCGTTGCGGATGCATCCGCCGATTCGTGGGTTGCGCGGTTCAACCCGCGGGGGTGATGGTTCCGGAAAGATTAAAAGGGAAATCTTCGTGGCGCCGAGGGTCCGCAGGGCGGTCTTCGGTCTTGGCTGTCTCTTACAGGGCGGAGCGATCGCAGGCGCCCTCATCGCCTGGCGCCAGGCAGCTCAGATCGATCTCCTCGTGACCGGCGCGCTTGCGGCTGCGGTCCTGCTGGTGGGCGCTCGCATGTCGTTCAAGTGGTGCTGCGGCGCGTGCGGGAGTGATACGACCGCCTCGGCGAGCACATGCGCTGGATGTGAGGCCGTCTTCCGCAGGGATCGGAGCAGGAAGTAAAGCGAATCGGCGCTGGCGCGGCGCTCCGGGCAGGACCGCTCTGCATCGCTCGCTGCTCCGCGCCGAAGATGCTGCAACGGTAGTGCGCTCCGCGCAAAGCGCGGCGGCGAGCCAGGCGCCTCACCACCGCATCACGAGGGCGACGACGCTCTCTCGAACACCGGCCGCGCTTCGATCCCGAGCCTCCCGATGTCCTCGGGAGACACGATCTGCAGGTGGCGGCTGCGGTCACGCAAGAAGCGCCTTATCTCGTCCTCCGACCAGCCGTAGAGATTGTCTTCGCTCACGCGTCGCCCGGCATCGCGTGCAGCGCACCAGCGCGCGCTCTCACGTGCCATCTGCTTCTCGACGATCGCGTCCTTGGGTTCGGTCTCGAGCACCACGTCCAGATCGCCGAGCAGCGGGGCGTCCGTGAGGTAGCTGCCGAAGACGGAGAGGCGCACGATCCAGTGCGCGAACGGCCGCGTCCCGTTCGCGAGCGCGCAGCGGGTGACCAGCTTCATGAGGAGGTTGTCGGCAGCTTCGCGCGGAAGCCTGGCGCCACCGCGGGCGCACATGAAGCGTGCTGCCGCCGGGGCGACGGCCCATAGCCGCTCGCCGCCGCCGTCCTTCGGGACCACGTACCCAAGGCGAATCAGCTCGTCGAGCACGCCGCGCGCGCGCTGCGCGTCAGAGGTGAGCTTCAGCGCATGGGCGAGCCGCCGCTCGTCCCACATGAATCCGGGCCCGGCGTAGCGGCGCAGGAAGTCGCGAACGGCGAGGGCGGGGACGCCGCCGAGGGAAGCACCACGGTCGATGTGCATGCAGTCCTATCGGCCGTCCCGCGCCGCAGTTGCGTCGACGCGCGACGACTCTGCTTTTGAGAGATCATCCCCGCGGTGTGAGCGAAGCTGGGGAGACTGCCGCCGTACGCTCTCACGGGATGAAGCGCTACCTGCTCATGCTTTCGTTCGGCGGACTCCTCGCGTCCTGTCATCGTGACGTGCCGTTCGCCAGATACGTGCTCCGAGTCGATGAAGCGCTGGATTCTGCTGCCCGCAATGAACGAGCGAGCGAGCAGATTGGATTCCAGACGCTCGCTTCACATCGCGACCGCCAGAAGACCGATACGAGCTGGTCGCGAGCGGCGACCGGTCACCCGTGAGCGTCCGGCCGCTCACGGGTGCGTCGACCCGCCCCATCTCGGGAACACTGACCGCATCGGACTCCGGGGAGAGCCGTTACAATGTTACAATCTCGCGCCGAAGGTCGGCGGGAGCCTCGTCTTGCGCGGCGATCGCGCCACGGTGAGGGTCTTCGGTTCGGACGGCGTCATCGTGTCCGCCAGGCAACGGCTGGATGTCATAGGCGCGGATGTCCACACCGGGTCAGTCCAGCCGAATTTCTGCCTCGACGCGATCGATCACTCGTACGGGATGCAGTCGTACGCGACACCGAACGTAACGGGATACACGCCGCCGGTTGGCGTGGTGGTGAGGGTCATCACGTCGCCGATCGCCTCGAGGGTCGTGAACTTCTGTGGCATGATGTTTGGATCGCCCAGGTTGATCGGGCAGGGCGGGTTGTTGTTGGTGTAGTCGCACTTGGTATAGGTGGGCGCGATGGGTGGGTTCGCGAGGTTCACGGACGGAGAAGCTGCTCCAAGGACACCCGTGAACGGATCTTTGAGCCGCGTGGTTGCGTCGAACGAGACCGAGCCAGCGCCGGCCGAGAGCGTCCACGACAGCCATTTCCAGCGCGCATGATAGCCTGGCTGGCAGACGCCCGTGTACGTGTACACGGTTGGCGCTGGCGGAGGAGGCGGGACCGCCGTCGCGCAGTCGAGGCTTTGCTGGCGGTAGCTCCAGTTGTTGGCCCCGTTGCACTCCGGGAGCGCATCGTTGCCGTCGCCGGTGGAGTCGCCGTTCGGACCCGTGGTGTTGACGCGCACGAAACGATCGGTCCCGTCGAAGAACTTGCTGCGGTTCTTGCCGTTGACACCGAGAGAGGAGCAGTCGACTCCGGTGGTCGAGCCGTTGAATTCGGCTCCGGCGTTGGTGCCCACGGCGTTCAAGTCACCGCAGGTGTTGGGTGGCAGGCCGCCGATCAGGTCCAGGCGCAGCGTGCAGTACGCATCGGCGTTGAAATTGTACCCCCAGTTCTGGCCGTCGTCGCCGAAGCCAATCCACAGCGTGGTCCCGGCGACCACTGGTGCGGCTACACCGCCGCGGTTGCAGATCTGGAAGTGTCGGTCGGTGTCGCTGCCCTGGCCATTCACGTTGCAACCGACCGAAATGGTGTAGTCCGGGTTCGTCGCGCACGAGCCGATCGAGTTTCCGCCGATCGCCGCCATCGCAGGAGCCGTGGCGGGATCGCACGTACCGCCCACGGCGCTGTTCCAGTCCACGCACGTGTTGATGATGGGCGCGCAGCACGTATCGTACTGGCATTCCTTCGCGGTCGCGGCGGTCGCGCCGGCTGGATTGCACGGGTTCGTGTTCTTGTTGGGCGACAGCGTCGCGATCGGTGCGAAGAACGCGCCCCCGACTGGCGGCGGAGGGATGATGCACGGCAGGTGCGCGCTGTAGGACCAGTTGTTGGCGCTGTCGCACTCGGTCACGCGGACGTCGGTCTTGGAGGTGGCTCCATAGGCAGTGTTGCCGTTCAGGAAGATCGCAGTGTTCGGCACGAGCGCCGCGGTTCGCAGTGCCGGCGTCGCAAGCGCGGCCACACACGTCACCGGAGCGGCAACGCCGTCCACGGTGCCGGCGGTCACGTCGTAGTCGACACATCCGCCCTTGCCGAGACCACCAGGAAGGAGGGCGAAGTTGATAGTGCAGCCGTTGGGCGCGACGATTGGATAGGTGTTTGGCGTGGCACCCGCGACGAAGCCAACGTACAGCGTGTTGGTCGTGTCATCGACGCCACCGCGGTTGCAAATGGAAACGTGGGTGTCGAGAGCGACGTCGTCGCACGCCACCTGTGCGGTGTAGTCGATGCCGGCCTGACAGTTACCACCACCAGTCTGACCCACGTTGCCCCAGGAGTCGCCGCTGGGCTTGCATCGACCCGTCGTCGTGCTGATGCCAGGCTTGCAGGAGGAGTTGTCCTGACCGCAGCACGTGTCGTACTGGCACTGGGGCTCGTACCCTTTGTTCTTGTCGTCCTTGCAGGACACCGCGTTGACCTGGGCCACGGGAGGCAGCAGCGCGATGCTGCCATACGGCGGCGAAGGCTGAAGCTCCGGCGTGCCAACGTCATCCCAGCCAAAACAGTAAGGGTCGCAAGGATCCGCAGCGCAGAGCGACGCCGCGGCAGAGGGGGGCGTCGGATCGTCCAGCACGTGAATGTTGCTACTGGGTGCGGTGTAGTTGCGCGGCTTGCCGCCAACGCCCTTCGGAATGGTCGACGTCAACGCGACGCCGTATGCAGTACCCATCGTACCGCCCGCGGCGCATCCACCCCAGACGGTTCCGTTGCACGTCTGCGTGCCTGCCATGCAGTTCGAGAAGCCAGAGCCCTGCGAGACGAGAATGTGGCAGGGACGCGTCGCGCCGACGTCGGTGCAAGTGTCCCCGAGACCGTCGCCGCCGTTCCCGCCAGCGCCGATGGCGGGGTGACTCTTGCCGCACGCAGACACCGCGACGGCTGCCACGACGAGCATGGCACCCACCGAGATGGTCGCGCGCCAGTGACCCTGCCTGTGCTCGCTTGTGGCGTTGTGCATGCAATCCCTCAAGCTCCGCGTTGCAATTGATGCGCCGCCTGTTCGGGTTTCCACGGCTGGGAGTCCACACCAACAAAACGGCTGAATTTATGGCAAGTCAGTGGTTGATTATCGCACCCTCGGGCACCGAGTCCCACTGCAACCAACGCAAGGCCCTCGCAAAACTTGCGAGGCTTCGACCTACCGCTTCGCCCGCAGATCGCCGCTCGTCAAGAAGTACGCGAGCCCTGCGACGCCCGCGCCGACGAACCAGGCGTAGTTGTAGAGCGGGCGCAGGAACGGAACGACGAGCCCGATCCACGCCATGAAGCAGCCCACGAACGTGGCGACGATCCCTTGCCAGCGGTACTTCTCGTAGCGACCTTTGCGTCGATAGAGATCCGCGACGGCGAGCTTCTTCCTCCGCATGAGCCAGTAGTCCACCACGAGCACGCCGGCGATCGATCCGAGGCCGCCGGAGTAGCCGAGCAGCCACTTGAAGATGTAGCCGTTCGGATCGGCGACGAGCTTCCACGGCAGCATGAGCACGCCGATGATGCCGGTGATGAGCCCGCCCGTGCGGAAGCTGATCTTCCCGGGCAAGAGGTTGGCGAAGTCGTTCGCGGGTGAGACCACGTTCGCGGCGATGTTCACGCCGAGGGTCGCGACGACGACGGTGAACATCGCGGTGCCGACGATGAGGCGGCTCGTGAAGTGCGAGCCGAGATCGATCGGGTCCCAGATGGGCTCGCCGAAGATCTTCGACGACGCGCTCGTGATGATGATCGCCATCAAGCTAAAGACCGTCATCGTCGTGGGCAGCGCGACGATCTGACCGATCGTCTGCTCGCGCTGCGAGCGGCCGAAGCGCGTGAAGTCCGGCATGTTGAGCGAGAGCGTCGCCCAGAAGCCAACCATCGCCGTCACGCTCGGGACGAAGATGGGCCAGAACGCGCGGAACGTCGGGTATTTCCCTTGATCCTCGAGCAGCGTGCCGAAGCCGTGCGCGTTCTTCACGGCCCACACGAGCAGCGCCGCGGTCATGATCAGGACGAACGGCGCGGCCAGGTTCTCGAGCTTCCGCACGAGCTCCATGCCCTTGTAGACGATCAGGATGTTGAGCGCCCAGAACAGCATGAAGCTTATCCACTCGGTCGGGACGTGACCGGTGGTCAGCCATTCCATCGAAGAGCACGGGTGGAAGATCTGCTCGGGGTTCGCGCCTTGATAGACAGCCGCGAGCGGATCGCACGAGCGCACCTTCGTGCCAAGGAACGTCTCCCACGCGGGCCAGATCGAGCGGAAGAACGCCTGCAGCGCGCGACCACCGACCCACGTGTTGATGCCGAACCATCCGCACGCGACGAGCGCGCGCATCACGGCCGGGACGTTCGCGCCGAACACGCCGTACGACGCGCGCGCGAACACGGGGAAGGGGATGCCGTACTTGGTGCCCGCGTGCGAGTTCAGGAGGATCGGCACGAGCACGATGATGTTGCCGAGCAGGATGGTGACGAGCGCCTGCCACCAGGCCATGCCGGTGCCGATAAGATCGGCGGCGAGCATGTACGTGGGAATGCAGTGCGCCATGGAGATCCACAGCGCCGCGAACGTGTACGTGGTCCACGTGCGCTGCGAGAGCTTGGTGGGCGCGAGATCGTGGTTGTAGAGCCCAGCGTCGTCGAGCACGACATCTGCGTTCACCTCCACGCGACCATCGGCCGACTCGGTCTGATCTTCGAATGCAGCTGCCGCCATCGGCTCCCTCAGTTCCCGCCGTCGTCGGGGCAAGTCAGGCCGGCGTCGGCGCAGATGGTCCCCATGCCGCCGTCTGCGGGCGCTCCGACGAAGCCGCGCTCGCCGCGGAACGCCAAGCCGAGCGAGATCGCGTCGCAGCGCGGCTCTAGGCCGTTCGCTCCCACATAGAAATCCTCCGACGAACTTGCGCTGATGTCGACAGCGGGGCAGGCGGTTGTGAGAAGCGAGGTCCGTTCGAGCTGTCCAGTCGGCGAGAGATCGAGGCAGATGGGGCCGGCATCGTTCGAGAGGCTGAGCGTACCGCCGGCTCCGAGGACCGAGCTCACCGGACCACGCCCACCGAGATTGCCGTCCTCGAGCGTCCACCCGCCCACGCCGTCTCCGACGAGGACGGCTGTCAACACTCCCGACTCCGCGTCGACGATCGCACCCGCGATGGGGATCGGAATGGTCACCGTCGCGCGGACGACGAGCACGTGATTCGCGACGTACGCCGGGATTGCGGGCGTCCCGACCAGGTCGCCCCACTCGTCACAACCGTCGAACAGCGGGAGTCGGTCAGGATCGTAGGTGGCTCCATCGGGACCGTCGTTGGCCGCAGAGCTCGGCGGGCGGGAGCCGGCGTCGATGCACCGGGGTGTTGCGGCGGGGAGTCGATTGGGGCGCGTCACGGCGTGAATCAGGACGGTGACCTCTTTGTCGTTGGCGAGGCCGTTGTACCCGCGCACGACGACGATCATGGCCTTGTCGCCGGAGACGATCCGCGCGTTGATCGTCGCAAGCGAGTCGAGATCCTGGGCTTGTGCCAGCACCTTGAGAGGCGCGAGGACGGACGGGAGTTGGTTGTCGATGCCGTTGGGCTGGTCGCAAGCCAATTGCCCCTGCGCGGTGCGGCACGAGTTCGGGCCGGCCTGGTGTGGCAACCCTGGCTGGCAGGTGCAGGCGTTGTCCAGATCGAAGCCAACCGCCGTGTTCGGCCGAGGCCCTGCGTCGAAGGCGCCGGCGTCGTAACCGAACGAGTTCGCCAGGTGCGTCTCGCGAAGGACGAACGACAGCTCGCCAACGTCGAGCGTGGGGTTGTCGTCGCCGTTCGATGTTGGCGGCTGCGCGTGCGCGCACGGGTCGACCGAGCTTGCGTCGATGTCCCCGATTGCGTCACGCCCACCGGCGTCGAACGCTGCCGCCTCAGGAAAGTCCCGCACGGTGTAGTCGCTCCCGCAGTTCATCAGGCCGAGCGTGCCCAGCGCGGCGGACGCGACGGCCACGAGAGCCCGCAAGAGGACGAGTCGCTTCGGGGCCATCAGCGTTGACGGTAGAAGAGGCGCCTGAAGAAGAGCCTCATGCGATCTGTCATGCGGGAGAGGCCCTTGGTGAGGGCACCTTTGCGCGTGGGTGCGCGGCGCGCGAGGTGCGTGGGGCGCGCGGCGGGGTGCACGCCGTAGAGCGCGTAGAGGTTGATGAGATCTTGCACGAGCTCGCTGATGCCGCGCGTCTCCAGATCGTGCGCCTGGCAGTAGCTGTCGGGCTTGTTGCGAATCATGCACTTTGCAATGATCAGGAGCACGTTCGGGTCGATGAGCTCGCCGTTGCCGTCCAGGTAGTGCTTGTACGTGAAGAAGCGATCCGCGGGCGCCACGCCCTGGCTCTCCGTCTTGGGCGCGCGGAGCGAGTTGATGACGTTGTACTCGTGCATCAAGTACGACTCGATCGTGTTGTTCTCGTCGGTCTTCTCGTACTCGACGAACTTGTGGAACGCGTCGTAGAGCGTCTTCGGGTTCGAGTACGCGCCGCTGATCAGGTAGTAGAGCACTGCGCCGAGCGAGTAGATGTCCGCGGGCCGACCCACGCTCTTCTGGACGCGCGCGCGGACGTTGGTCTCCGTCACATCGCGGTAAGGGCGGCCGAGCACGACGCGCTTCCGCGTGCGGTCCGCGTAGAGAACGGGGTAGGACTCGTCGCGGTTCCAGAGCGAGAACGAATCGTTCTTGGCGATCTGGATGTAGAAGTCCTCGAAGTACTCCACCTCCGGCACACCGTTCTGCACGTTGACGAGCAGCTCGATGATGTTCGTCTCTTGCTCGGGGCTCTGGAAGAACAGCGTTCCCGGAACGGGGCCGCGCTGCTGCGTCATGCCCATCTGGACGTCTTGATCGGAGAGCTTCGCGACGTTGAAGTCGGCGAGGCGCACCTCCAGCGTGGAGCCGCGCAGGTTCGGATCCGGCAGCTTGATGAGCACGTTGGCGGGCTTCAAGTCGCGGTGACAGATGTTCTTCACGAGGTGCGCGTACTCGATCGCGCTCGCGAGCGGGATCATGTAGTCGAGCGTGCGGAAGATGCGCTCACGCATGTCGCACGCGAGCAGATCGTCCTTGTGCGTGCGGTCGCGCGAGCCCTTGAGGCGCTCCTCGAGCGACATCTCGAGGCGCTCCAGGATCATGAACTCGGGGTCGACCTTGTCGCGAATCGAAGGCGGAAGGAACTGGATGTCCTCCCCCTCGCCCGACGCCATGAGCTCCACGATGTTGGGGTGACCCTGGACGCGCTCGAGGAGCTCTTGCTCCATCTGGAAGCGCATGTGGTCGTCCTCGCTCACGCCCCGCTGGAGGATCTTGATGACGATCTCGCGGCGGTAGTCCGTCTTGCTCTCGAGCCAGCGCTCCTCACCAAGGTACGCCTTCGCGAAGCGCCCCGAGCCAATCTCGATAGGAAGGCCGCGCTGGTCGAGCACGAACGAGTACGCGCGTGACCGCCGCACGTGGAACGCGGCCGCACGCAGCTCGCGCGGCTGGTCTCCCCGAAGCGCGAGACCCTGCTGCGGGGCCTGCGATGCGCCGATGACACCTGGCTGCGGGCCGAAGCCGGTCATGCCCTGGCCCTGCATGCCCTGACCCTGCATCCCCAGGCCTTGCGGCTGCATGGCCTGCTGCATTCCCTGCGACATTGGCTGCGGTGAGATCAGGGGCGGCGGCGCGCCCATCATCGCGGATGCAGGCGAGCTGAACCCGCCCTGCAGCGTTCCCATTGGATTCGCGCCAGTGGGGACCTGCGGCATCGCGACGTTCTCGCGTGCGTACGATTCCTGCGGATACGCCTGCTGATTCGGCTGGCTCCCGTGACCGTGCTGCGGAGGCATCGGCGGGGGCGGGCTGGTCTGACCCTGACCCTGACGAGGCGACTGCGGTGGCGGACCGGAGCTCGGCGGCCCGGCCATCGGACCGGCCGGCGCGGCGGACACGCGCGCGTGTGACGAGTAACCAGTCTGCTGAGGAGGCTCGGTCACGCTGCGTACAGGCGGAACGGAGGCGGGCGATTTCGTCGGCGAATTCGCAGGCGCGCGAACGGACTGCGGCGGCTGACTCCGCGCGGGCATGGGACCCACGGACGAGCGCGCGGGCATCGCCTGTGGAACCGGCGGCTGCTGAGGCGGCGGGTTCGGATGTGCCACGACACTCGTGGGCGAGCTCTGCGTTCGCGCGCGCATCGAACCCGACGGACGCGCGCCGCCGGGGGGGCCTGAAGCGCCTGAAGCGCCTGAAGCGCCTGAAGCGCCTGGGGCGTTCGGCATCTGCGGGCGCGTCGAGGGCTGCGCGGGAGGCGCGGCCTGGGCGGCCGGAGCAGGGGGCCGGCTCTGCGGGGTGAAAGCCGTGGGAGTGCTGATGTTGCCAAACTGCGAGTTGCGCGGCGGCATCGGATTCGCCGGCGGCTCGCGGTCATCCGGGACGATGCGGCGATCGGTCGTGCGCTCCAGCGACGGATCCACGGTGGGAGCGTTCGCCTGAAGGGTGTTCTCCGGACCCGTGTCCAGATCGTCCTTGTCGAGGTCTTGGGGCGGCACTCGTTTTGGGTTCGGCGGAGGACGGTGGGGAGGAGCGGGGCACCTGCTTGGGCGCCGCGATCACCGACGTAGCATCACGACGAGATCGCGACCCCTGCTTGGCAGCAGCGCGACCGCTTGGGCCGCATCCCCGTAGGGTACTACAAGCTGAGCGCCATCCACGAGAAACACGCGACCGGTGGGCCCCGGCGCGCCGAAGGACCATGACAGGCTTCCGAGCGGCTCGCGCCGGGCCGACACGAAGTCCGCCGAGCCATCCGCGGTCGCGGTGAGCGCGGGGCTGGGCCTGCCACCTGGCCGCTGCACGAAGCAGTTGAGGCCCTTCACGTTGATGCTGTCCACCGCCGGAAGGATCGTGACGCGGAAGCGCACCTCCCCGCCATGTGCGTCCAGAAATGAGAGGTCGAGCTTCTCGTGCACGGTGATGTAGCGGACGTTCCGCGCGCCGAGCGGAGCGATCTGCTCCTGTACCTGGTGCGTGGAGTCGGGGACCTCCACACGCAGCGACTCCATCGGAGCAAGGTGCTGCGGTTGCTGGAGGTGCGGCGGGATCTGCGGCGCATCACGGCGCTGGGTCTCTGGCTCCCGCGCTTCGGGCTGCGGGGGCGGGCGCTGCTGGTGAAGCGTGGGCGCCTCCTCGAGCAAGGTCGCGAGCGAGGGGACGGGAGCCGCCGGGATCGTCCGTACCGGCGTGGGGGAAAACGCGTCGCCCGCATCTTGTGCGTTCACGCGGTTGGGTGAGTTGGGTGAGATCGCGCTCACCACAACCGAGCCGCGAAGTACGCGCTTCACGGCGTCGAAGAACTCCGGTGCGGACTGCGTGCGGTGCGCAGTGCTCGCCCGCAGGGCGTCGAACAATACGTCGCGGAGCTCATCGTCGAAGCCGAGCCACACCAGGCGCTCCGCGACGAAGTCGTCACCCTGCACGCGGTCGGGGAACGTCGCGCGCACGTTGCCATCGGAGAACGGGATCTTCGCGCGGAGCATGTACGCGGTCACGAGCGCGAAGGCATACACGTCCGTGTAAGGACCTTCGGGCGCGCCGCACAGCTGCTCGGGTGCGGCCCAGCGCGGCGAGAACAGCGTCACGGTGCTGAGGCTCTGCGTGTTCTCGTCGTCGTCACCCTCGACGACCGGCGTGGTGCGCGTGACGTCGGAGTGGGCGATTCCAAAGTCAGCGAGCTTCGGCATGAGCGCCGCGCCCACGCGCGCAAACAGGATGTTCGACGGCTTGATGTCGCGATGAATGATGTTGTGCGAGTGCGCCTCGGCGGCAGCAGACGTCATCCGCTCCAGGATGCCCACGATCTCCGCGGAGCCGAGCGCGCCACGGTGACGCACGTGCCCTTCGAGGTTGCCGCCCTCCAGATACTCGGAGATCTGGAATGGACGGTTCGGCTCGAGGAAGCCGAAATCGTAGATCTTGAGCGTGTTCGGGTGCTGCAGCTTCGAGAGCGCAAGCGCCTCCTTCAAGAAGTGCTCGTAGGTCGCTTGATACACGGCGCCGCCGCTCGTGCTTCCACTACCCGTGAGGACGGTGCGCAGCAGCTTGACGCAGACCACGCGGTCGAGCCGGTCGTCATTGGCTCGGTAGATCGTCGCCATGCCGCCGCTCGCGACCTTGTCGATGATCGTGTAGCGCTCCAGCAAACGCTGCCCCGCGGGGAGGTCCTGGCTGTCCTTCGTAGACGTCACGCCTATGTATTGTCCCAGCAAACGCGCGGCATGCGGAGAAAAAGTTCGCGCTAGCAGTCAATGGTCGAGGGACACCCTCGACGCTCCCGGATTGTTGAAAGTTCGACGGGCCGTCGAAGCTTTCAACGGTCGAGGGACACCCTCGACGCTCCCGGATTGTTGAAAGTTCGACGTGTTGAAAGTTCGACGTGCCGTCGAAGCTTTCAACGCTTCAGCAGCAGCGGGCCGGCTCTGCCCGCGCTCGGACCGCTATGGATGCCCTTGTGGATGACGACGCTGCGCCCGCGCGTGCGCCCCTCCGCGAAGCTGCGACCCTTTGGCTCACCGCCGTACCGAACGTGGCGCACGTGGGGGTGCCGCTTCTTCATGAAGTCGCGGAGGCCTGGATCGCCCACCCACACGAGCCCCGCCTCCACCGAGCCGCGCTCCTGTCGCGAGAGCTTGTCGTGCACGCCGCTCATCACGCCCGCGATGAACGAGCGGCGGTCGCGGTCGGACAAAAGCCCCGCGCTCCGCTTGTGCTCCCGCCAGAGCCGCTCGGCGGTGTCGTTGAGGAAGCCGTGCACGTACTCCGCGATGTCGAGGTTGCCGGGCGCGCCGCAGATCTCGAGCACCGAGCCGCGCAGTCCTTCCGCGGGCCGATAGACCGGGATCCAGATCGCGTCGACGAAGAAGAAGCGCATCAGGATCGTCGCGAGCACGCGCTCGGGCTCGAACGTGCGGCCCTTCGGCTTGCCCAGGTGGCGCACGCCATATCCACGCTGCGCGCGCACCTCGTTCCATTCCAGGTTGTGCTTCAGGAGCAGCTTCTGCGCCGCGAGCATCGCTGCCTCCGCCTCGTGCGCGTTCGGGCTCTCCGCCAGCGCAAGGAGCTTGGCGATGCGCTCGCCGACCTGGCTCTCCGCGTTGTCGCGCACGGGCGTGGGCAGCCCCTTCGCCCGCCCGTCAATGCCGAGCTCCGCACAGACCTTCGCGAACGTCGGACCGTGCGCGGTCTCGTCGTGAATGCCCAGCACTTCGTCCACGAACTGGTGTGCCATCTCGTGCTTCAGGATCTCCACGGTCACGGGCCACGGCTCCTGCACGATCAGCGTGCGCGACAGCTCCAGCGTGCGCGTGGCCGCGATCCACCGTCCAAGGAACGATTCATTCCGCGAGAGCTCCAGGTTCGGGAGGCGGAGCCTTCCGCGGAAGTACGACGCGCTGATGCGGGCGTGCTCGCGGGACAGCTCGCGCAGCAGCGCGGCGGAGAGCTTCGCACCAAGTTCCGGGCTCCGGTCCATGAGCTCCATCCAGTACCTCAACTGGCGGCGCCATGTCTTCTGCGAAGCCAGAGCCAGAAGCCACGCGCGTGTCTTCTGGGGCGCCAGAAGACACACCTGAGGCCACGCCCATTTTCTACGTGCGTTTCGCGCTGCGGAAAGGGCAAGGTTTGGTACCCTGGACGGTCATGTCGGAAGGTTCATCGCGGGTGCTCATCGTCGACGACGATGGGCTCGTCGCCGCGGCGATCGGGCGGTACCTGTCCAGTCACGGGTTCATCGTCCACACACGCGCGTCGGGGGATCTGGCGCTCCGTGCGCTGGAGGAGTCATTCTACGACGCCTTGCTCGTTGACGTGAACATGCCGGGCATCGACGGATTTGGCGTGCTCGAGGCCGCGCAGAAGCTCGCGGAGCCTCCCGTCACGATCATGATGACCGGGCGCGCAGACGTGAAGATCGCCGTCAACGCGATGCGCCACGGCGCCGCGGACTTCCTGGAGAAGCCGGTGGAGATGAGCGATCTCGTCACGCGAATGGAGCGCGCGATCGAGAACATGCGGATGCGCCGCAAGCTCGCGGTGCTCGAAGAGGACGCGCTTCGTCGCACGCGCATCGTCTCGCCACCGGTGGGCGCGATCTCGGAGGCACTGCGCCTCGCCGACAAGGTCGCCGCGACGCCGCACTCGTCCGCGATCATCATCGGCGAGAGCGGTGTTGGCAAAGAGGTCATCGCTGCGCGTATCCACGAGCGAAGCGCGCGCAAGAACGGCCCCTTCGTCCGCGTCAATATGGCCGCCGTGGCGGACTCCATGGTCGAGGCGGAGCTCTTCGGAAGCGTGAAGGGCGCGTACACCGACAGCAAGCGTGACCGTGCCGGCTTCTTCGCGTCCGCGGATGGCGGAACGATCCTCCTCGACGAGCTCGGCGAGTTCAAGCTGGAGCACCAGGCGAAGCTGCTCCGCGCGATCGAGGAGCGCCGTTTCTTCCCCGTGGGCTCCGACCGCGAGCGAGGCATCAACGTGCGCGTGCTCGCCGCCACCAACCGCGATCCGGAGAAGATGATCGCCGCGGGCACGCTGCGCGCGGACCTCTACTATCGCCTCGCCGCCGTCACCATTCGCATCCCACCACTGCGTGAGCGCAAGGGCGAGATCGTGCCCCTCGCAAGGCACTTCGTATGCGACTACTGCCGCGAGTTCCGCCGCTCGGACATGACGTTGTCGGACGACGCGGAGGCCGCGCTCACGAGCTACGCGTGGCCCGGCAACGTGCGCGAGCTAAAGAACGTGATCGAGCGCGCGGTGATGCTGTGCGAAGGGGACGAGATCACGTCCGAGCACTTCGACTTCCAGAGCAGCGCCATGTCACCGATGTCCGCGCCTCGCCGGCTCTCCTTGCCACCTCCGAGCTCGCTGCGACTGGAGGACGTCACGCGCGACGCCGTGGGTCGCGTCGAGCGCGATCACATCGCGCGGGTGCTCCAGAGCGTCGGCGGCTCACGCACGCGCGCGGCCGAGGTTCTGGGCATCTCGCGGTCCACGCTCTGGGACAAGCTACGACGTCATAACCTGGAAGGCTGACTCGTCTGCGCTAGTCTGCTCTAGCCTGCTCTTTGGCGCCACACCCGACTCGCTAGACGGCGCCCGGCGGCATCGAGTCCTTGCGGTCCGCGTTCGCCTTCGCGATCTCGAGCCGCTCCATCATGCGATAGAAGCTCGGTCGCGCGACCTGCGCGAGCTCCGCGGCGCGCGCGACGACGCCACCCGCGCGCTCGAGAACGCCAGGCAGGTACTCGCGCTCGAAGCGCTCGAGCACGATGCGACGGGCCTCGTGGTAGGGCATGTGGGAGAGGTCGTCCGAGGCTGTGGTGTTCGCGTCGAAGAGGCCCGCCTCTGCGCGGCCGAGCACGGCGAAGCGCTCGATGACGTTCGCGAGCTCGCGCACGTTGCCGGGCCAGTTGTAGGCCTTGAGCAGCGCCGAGAAATCCGCCGGCAAGAACGCGTTGGGATCGCCGACGCGCGAGCGAAGGAGAGAGGTGGCGGTGGGGATGATGTCGTCGGGGCGGTCGCGGAGCGCAGGGATGGTGAGCTTGGCGACCGCGAGCCGGAAGTAGAGGTCCGAGCGGAAAGTTCCCTTCTTCACGAGCTCCGGCAGCTTGCGGTTGGTCGCCGCGATGACGCGCACGTCCACCTTGCGCGTGGCCTTGCCGCCGACCGGGCGAATCTCGCGGTTCTCGAGCGCGCGGAGGAGCTTCGGCTGCATGGCGATCGGGAGCTCACCGATCTCGTCCAGGAACAGCGTGCCGCCGTCCGCCTCCACGAAGACGCCGGTGCGCGACTCGATGGCGCCGGTGAACGCGCCCTTGTCGTGACCGAAGAGCTCACTCTCGATCAGGTTCTCGGGGATGCTGCCGCAGTCCACGATCACGAACGGACCGTCACGCCGCGGAGACTGCCGGTGCACCTCGCGCGAGAGAAGATCCTTGCCGACGCCGCTCTCGCCCTCGAGCAGCAGCGTGACGTCCGTGGTGGCGAGTCGCTCCAGAGTAGCGAACACGTGGCGCATCGCGTTCGACACGCCGATCGCATCGCCGAAGCGCTCGTGCGAGGAGAGGGGCAGCGAGAGCGACTCCGCTTCGAGCGTGAGCGAGAGCACCGTTCCGCCGAGCGTGAGCGCGGTGTCGCTGGTCACAGTGGCCATCGGGAACTTCACGCCGCCGATCCACGTGCCGTTCTTGCTCGTGTCGCGAAGGATGAGGCCCTTGGCGTCCAGCACGATGCTGACGTGGTTGCGCGACACCGCGGGATCCGAGAGCTTGAAATCGCACTCGTCGCCAGTGCCGATGGTGAACGACGGCTGGTCGATCCGCGCCGTCTTGCCCTTGTCTGGGCCGGAGGTGACGAACAGCTGCGCCGCCCTCACGTTGAGGGTGGTTGCCTTCGTGTCGAGGGTGGAAGATTCCATCGGTGTGGGCTGCATACTATCGCCGAAACGCGCCGGAACACCACCCAGTCCGCGCCCGTTCGCGCTACCATCGCAATAGGGATGTCTGACCGCCGTTCTCCACGCCCGCGCCGAGTCCCATTCCTCCTCGTGCTGGCCCTCGCGTTCGTGGCCGTTCTGGGTGTGTTCGGCGTTCGCACCGCTGCCGCCGAAGAGGATCCCAAGAGGGCGGCGAAGGCGTTCCGCGAGGGCCAGAAGGCCTACGCTGCGGGTGACTACCGGCGCGCCGCGCAGTCGTTCGAAGAGGCGTTCGTGGCCAAGCCTCACCACGACGCGATGTGGAACGCCGCACGCTCCTGGCAGAAGGCAGGCGAGCCCACACGCGCGGCCAATGACTACGCCCACTACCTGGACATCGCGCCGGCGAAGGCGATGGATCGCGACAGCGCGACGACCGCGTTGGGCGAGCTCACCACCAGGCTTGGTCGCGTCGAGGTGCAGAAGGCCGGCGCCACGAACGTGCGCTTCGATGGCGCCGCGATCGAGTCCATGATCGTGTACGTCGCGCCCGGTGAGCACGTCGCCGAAGCAGACTCTTCTGGCGGCCCCGTTCGCAAGGTGTTCAGCGTGGATGCCGGCGGCTCGGTCAGCGTCACGCTCACGCCACCCCCCAAGCCCGACCCGGTGATCAAGAACGACGACCCGCCCCCGAAGCCGGAGCCACCTCCGAAGCCGCTCAAGCCGTGGGTCGTATACGTCGGCGGGGGCCTCACACTGGCGGCCGCGGGCATCGCCACGTGGCAGGGGCTCGACACCGTATCGAAGAAGGACGAGTTCCAGACCGCGCCCACACAGGGCAAGCTCGATGACGCGCGTTCTGCCGAGCTCCGCACGAACATCGCCGTCGGAGGCGCCGTGGGGTTCGCGCTGATAACGGGCGCTCTCGCGGTATTTCTCGTAGACTGGGGAGGTACACAGAAGGCGAGCGTCGGCGTGGGGCCGGGCAGCCTCTCGGTGCGCGGGACCTTCTGATGCTGAAGACGAACGGATGGTGAACGGCCGACTGCTCGTCTTCGGGATCGGCTCGCTGGCATTCGTCGGCGCGATTGCCGCGTGCACGATCGTCGACTCGTTGAAGCTGCCCGAGGACGCGACGGACTCGGGACCAGGCGGCACCAAGGACGCGAGCACCAAGGACGTCTTCGTCGATCCGTGCCGCAGCGATCTCCTGCCCAGTCCGCCCGACCCGCCCGTGGGCACTGGCAACGATGGCAACACCTACTTCTTCGCCGTGGACTCGGTCGCGTTCTCCATGCCCGGTGACGCGGGCCTCCCTGTGGGGCTCAATCTGGACAAGCAGTGCACGTGCAAGGGAATGCCGGCGGACCCGCAGTCGTGCGTGCCTCTCTCCCCCAACAACACCCACTGCGACACCCTCGGCAACGGGATCGACAACGCCGTGGCCTTGCTCGTGAACGGGCAGGCAAAGCAGAACGGCTTCGACGTCCAGGCGCAGTCACAGAACGCGCTGGCCGACGGTCGCAATGGCTTGCTGATGAAGATCGATCAATACACGGGTGACCCCAACGACTCCCGCATACTGTTCTCGTTCTATGTCTCGGCCGGGCCGTCGTTCCCCGACGGTGGCGGCATCGGCACGTTGAAGCCCACGTTCACCGTCGCAGACTCGTGGACGGTCGACGAGGGCAGCCTCTACAGCGGCGCGGACCCGAAGCGATACACCGCGATCAACAACACCACCGCGACCGTCACGAACGACATCTTCGTCGCCAACAACCTGTCGGGTGTGCTGCGGCTCGACAACGGGCTGTCGCTCGACCTCAAGTCGATCGAGCTCAGTGGCAGGCTCGTGAAGGACAAGGACGGCAATCTCCAGATCGACGACGGGGTGCTCGCGGGCCGGTGGACCACCTCGAGCGCGCTTCGCAATCTCGGCGCCCTTGGAGATCCCTCCACACCGGATGGCGGCAAGGTCTGCAACAACGCCATCGCATTTGCAGGTCTCAAGGGGCTGGTGTGCGCCGCAGCCGACATCTCCTCCACTGGACCCGACAACAGCAACGTGACGTGCGATGCGCTGTCGCTTGGCCTTCGGTTCACTGCAAAGGCCGCGACGTTTGGCGCTGTCGTCAACCTGGATGCAGGCGTCTCGGTCTGCGGCAGCGTCGATACGCAGTGCACCAACTGAGCTCGCGCATATGGAGCTCGTGCATGGTGCGTGCAGGATCCATGTAAGCTTCGCTCGTCCGTGGTGGGGCTCGGCGAAAAGTCTTCGCCCTGAATCGAAGCTGCTACACTTCTTGTGACATGGCCGCCGCGGGCAGCATGCCCAGACCATCCGACATCATTGCCGGGTCGTACCGCGTGGAGCGCACCATCGGTACGGGCGGGATGGGCCACGTTGTGGCTGCCGTCGACATTCGCACGAACGCAGAAGTGGCGATCAAGCTGCTGAGCGTGAAGGACGACGATACGGCCGTGCAGCGGTTCTTCCGCGAAGCCCGCGCTTCCATGAACATCTCGTGCGAGCACGTGGTGCGCGTCATCGAGGTCGGCTCCGTCCACGGCGCACAGCCGTTCATGGTCATGGAGCGCCTGAACGGACAGGATCTCGCGGTGATGGTGAGGGGACAGAAGTCCCTCCCGGTCCAGGACGTCGTCGATATGGCCGTCGATACGTGCGACGCGCTCGCGCACGCGCATGCGACGGGCGTCGTGCACCGCGACATCAAGCTCTCGAACCTCTTCTACTGCGAGCCGCAAAAGATCATCAAGGTCCTCGACTTCGGCATCTCCAAGTCCGAGGACCGCGAGGTGTGGGAGCGCACGCTCACGCGCACCGGTGCGGACTCCGTGCTCGGCTCGCCGCCGTTCATGTCGCCGGAGCAAATCCGGAGGCCGAAGGACGTCGACGGTCGGACGGACATCTGGGCGATGGGCGTCGTGCTCTACAGGCTCGTGTGCGGTCGCATGCCGTTCGACGGTGAGACCGTGGGCGAGCTGTTCGCCACCATCCTCGAGCGCGATCCGGCGCCGCTCACGTCGATGGCGCCGCATGTGTCTCCAGCGATCGCGGCGATCATCCACAAGTGCCTCTTCCGTGATGTTCGGCAGCGCTACGCGAACGTGGGCCAGATCGCGCGCGACCTCCTGCCGTATACGAACCACAAGCCGTCCGCCGAGGACGCGATTCGCGTGCAGCCGCCCGGGACGGGCATGGAGGAGCTCGGCACGATGTCACTGGATGGGCCGATGCCCGCCGGCATGTCGGCGGCGATGGCGAACATCCAGAACCCCGGCTCCAGTGGTGGCTACCCCGCGCAGAGCGGGGCCGGGCGCATCAGCGGAACGCCACCGCTTCCGTTCTCGCAGCCGCCGCCGCGCGCGTCCATGCCGTCGGCGCCGCAGATCACACGACAGCCGTCGATCCCTCCGCAACACAACTTCACGCCGTCGGGGAGCTACGTGCCGCCGCAGAGCTATCCGCCGGCGCCGTCGAGCGTTCCGTCGATCATGTCCGGCATGTCGGGCATGTCGGGCATGTCGAGCGTGTCGCATGGAGGCACGCAACGCCTGCCTCCGGGAATCGCATCGCAATTCTCCACTGGTCCTCAGCCTTCGTGGAATGGCTCCGGCGGGACGCTCATGCCCGAGGTCATCACCGCGCCCGTCGGCACGCAGAACGGCGCGAATCATCCGCGTCGTTGGCCGTGGATCGTCGTGTCGTTCGCGGCGCTCGGTCTCGCATCGGTCCTCGCGTGGGGGGCCACGACCGCGAGCTCCAGCAACAGCAACGGCGCGAACGGGGGCTCGGGCACCAGCGGAGCCAGCAGCGTCCTGGGCGCGACCGTGGATACGTCCAAGACCGTCCAGCCACCCATCGCGCCCGCGACGACCACTGCGGGCGCCGCATCCAGCGCCTCGGCGGCGCAGCCAGCGCAATGGCAGGCCGGTGGCGTCACCCCGAAGAAGAAGCTGCCCACCGCGAACGGTGCGGCAGGTGGTCCGAGCGGACCCAGC
>JANXLV010000229.1 GCA_025355005.1 Myxococcales bacterium
CGTCCACGGCTCCGCGCTCTTCCAGCGCGGTGAGACCCAGGCGATCGTCACGACGACCCTCGGCACGTCCACGGACGAGCAGAAGATCGACGGCCTCACGGGCGAGCGCTGGAAGCGCTTCCTGCTCCACTACAACTTCCCTCCGTTCTCCACGGGCGAGACCAAGCCCATGCGCGGTCCCGGTCGCCGTGAGGTCGGTCACGGCGCTCTCGCAGAGCGCGCGATTCTCCGCATGATGCCGGAGAAGGAGAACTTCCCGTACACCGTCCGCATCGTGTCAGAGACGCTCGAGTCGAACGGCTCCTCGTCGATGGCCGCGGTCTGCGGCGGCACGATGAGCCTCATGGATGCGGGCGTCCCGATCAAGGCGCCCGTCGCCGGCATCGCGATGGGCCTCATCTCCGACGGCAAGCGCTTCAACATCCTCTCCGACATCCTCGGCGACGAGGATCACCTCGGTGACATGGACTTCAAGGTCTGCGGTACCCAGAAGGGCATCACCGCGATCCAGATGGACATCAAGATCGCTGGCCTCTCGCGCGAGATCCTCACGAAGGCGCTCGATCAGGCGCGTGAAGGCCGCATTCACATCCTCGGCAAGATGGCCGAGACGCTCGCCACGCACCGCCCGGAGCTCAACAAGTACGCGCCGCGCATCACCACCCTCAAGGTCAAGCCGGATCAGATCCGCATCATCATCGGACCGGGCGGCAAGACCATCAAGGGCATCGTCGACCAGACGGGCGTCGCCATCGACGTCGAGGACGACGGCACGGTCAACATCGCCTCCGCGGACTCCGACGCGGTGGCGAAGGCGATCGCGATCATCAAGGGCCTCACCACGGAGCCCGAGGTCGGTGCAGTCTACAAGGGTACCGTTTCGCGCGTCGTCGACTTCGGCGCGTTCATCGAGATCCTTCCGGGCACCGACGGCCTCCTCCACGTCTCCGAGATGGCGCACACGCGCGTCGAGAACGTGACGGACGTCATGAAGGAAGGCGACGACGTCGAGGTCAAGGTCATCGACGTCGGTCGCGATGGCAAGATCCGGCTCTCTCGCCGCGAGCTCCTTCCCCTCCCCGAGGGCGAAGAGGGCGAGCGCGCCAAGGAGCGAATGGCCGCTGCACGTGAGAGCGGTGGCGGCCCCCCGCGTCGTGATGGACCCGGCGGCGGCCGTGGTGGCGATCGTGGACCGCGTCGCGATGGCGGCGGCGGACGAGATCGCGGCCCGCGCCGCAACTGACCGAAATCGCGGGTCCACGCGCCACGCTCTCGGGTCGTCATGGCTCCTGGGCGAGGCGCGAAAGGCTCACGACGCGAAGGCGATGCTCGACGGAGTGTCGCCTTCTTCTTTTTTGTCTTTGTCCACGCCTGAGATGCGGGCATCGTGCGCCCACACAGGAGAGCGTAATGAGCGAAATGTCCGAGATGCTCGAGAAGATGGAACACGCCGGCCACAGCGGCGGTCACGGTCACGGGGATGACCATGGCAAGAAGGGTCCGGGCAAGGGCGTCGGAGTCACGATGGCGATGCTCGGCGTCATGCTCGCGTTCTGCGCGGCCATGGTCGGCGCGAGCCGCACGGAGCTCATTCGCTACACGGTGGAGCAGTCGAACGAGTACGCCGAGTTCCAGGCGGAATCGACGAAGTACCGCGTGATGGAGGCCGACTTCGAGATCCTCCACGCGCTCACGCCGAACAAGGCGGAGCTGAAGAAGTTCGAGGAGAAGCTCGCCTCCGTGCACAGCAAGTCCGGCAAGGGCGACGACGAGGACACCGCCGAGATCAAGGAGACCATCAGCGTCGCCACCCACGAGCTCGCGGAAGTGCTCACGCCCGACAAGGAAGACGAGGATCGCCTCGAGCGGATCGCCAAGAAGTACAAGCACGACATGATCGAGGCGAAGGAAGACGCCGAGGCGTACGACCTGGCGATCGAGACGTACCACGAGGCCGCTGAGGGCTACGAGCACGCGCAGCTCTGCGCCGAGATCGGCATCGTCATCGCGTCCGTCGCGCTGCTCATGGCGAGCCGGCTCGCCTGGTATGTATCGCTCGTTGTCGGCCTGGCCGGCGGCGGCTTCATCGCCAAGACCGCGCTCGAGACCCACCAGCACCTGTCGGTCGCCGAAGAGAAGATCAAGAAGGCGAAGGCTGACACCGCCGCCATCCAGAAGGATGACGAAGAAGACGACGACAAGAAGACCGAGGGGAAGCCCGCGGAGCACGGCAAGGCCGAGGGCAAGCCCGAAGAGCACGGCAAGACCGAAGGCAAGCCTGAAGAGAAGAAGACCGAAGGCAAGCCCGAGGAGAAGAAGGCCGAAGAGAAGGCCCCCGCTCCGAGCGCGAAACCCGAGGAGAAGAAGGCCCCCGCGCCCGAGCACCACTGACGGCCAAGGCCTGAACGAACGACGCCGCGATCCAGAAGGGTCGCGGCGTTTTTCTATTTCTTGTTCTTCTTCTTCAGCACGTCGATGCGCTTCTTCGCTTCGGCGGCGAGCGGGCCCTGCGGCGCGAGCTTGATGTACGTCTCGAACTCCGCGATCGCCTCCGGGAGCTTGCCGCCCTCCGCGAGTCGACCCGCGAGATAGAAGTGCGGAGGCGGGACGCTGGCGTCGAGCTTCACCGCGGACTCGAGGTCCGCGCGCGCGCCGTCCTTGTCCTTGTTCCCGAGCTTGCAGAGCGCGCGGTAGGTGCGGATCTCGGCGTTGTCCTTCTTCGCGATCGCGCGGTCCAGCGTGCCGACGCAGTCACCGAACGCGCCGACGTTCTTCTGCTCGAAGCCGATCGATGCGAGCGTGGCCGCGTCGTCCGGAGCGGCCTTGGACGCCGCACGAAGCTTCTCTGCTGCTGCGTCGACCTCCTTCCACTTCTCGAGGTACGTCGCGTACGTGAAGAGGATCATCGCGTCGTTGCCCTTCGAGGCCTCCTCGAACTCCTTCTTCGCGCCCGCGGTGTCGTTGGTTCCCGCGAGAGCCATGGCCAGGTTCGCGTGCAGCTCGGGGCGCTTGGATTTGACGAGCGCCGTGCGGCACGTGGCCGCGGCGTCTGCCCACTTCTGCTGGTCGAGGTACAGCGCGGAGAGGTTCGCGGAGGCCTCGTCGAGGTCCGGCATGATCCGGAGCGCCTCCTTGAGCTCGCGCTCGGCGCCCTTGTCGTCCTTCAGCTGGTTCAAGGTGACGCCCAGGTAGTAGTGCGCCTGCGGGTCCTCCTTGTTCTTCGCCACCGCGGACTCGAACGCGGCGCGTGCGCCCGGAAGATCGCCGGACTCCAGCGCTGCCATCCCCTTCTTCACGTCCGCGTTGGAGGGCGCCGCGGCCTGGGGCTTCGTGGGCGTGGTCGCGGATGCGGTCGCGGAGGTGGTGGGCGGAAGGTTGCCTTCGCCGTGCGATGGATTCGCCGGCTTGTCGGGGCCGCACGCGACGAGCGGGAGCGTCCCGAGCGTCCCGAGCAGAGAGGCGAGAACGAGCGTGCGAAGGCGTGGCGTCTGGGTGTTCATTCTAGGGTTCCTCTGGATTCTGCTTCTCGGGGCTGACGTTCGGGCTGACGTTCGGCAACGACAGCGCGGCAAGCACGCGTTCACGGATCTCTTTGACGCGCGCCGGCGAGCTCACCTTGGTGCCGTCGAGCTCGTTCACGTAGAACACGTCGGCGACCTTGTTGCCCTCCGTGTTGATCTTGGAGAGCGCGATGGTCAGCGCCAGGCTCTGCAGCGTATGCGAGAGCGTGTACAGGAGGCCAGGCCTGTCCTTGGTGAACACCTCGACGACGGTGTGCGCGCGCGAGGCGCGGTCGTCGATGGTGACCTCCGTGCTGATGGCGGGGCTGGGGCGCTCGCGCCAGGGGGACCGCGTGCCGACGCGCTCCGCCAGCAGCGCCTCTGGTGTCGCTGCGAGCGAGCAGAGATCGGCGAGATCCTTCCGGAGGCGCGGCAATGCCCGGATGACGCCGGTCACGCCGTCCGCCCGGTCGCGCACGTGGAAGATGTCGACTGCCTCCTGTCGGCCATCCGCGAGCGGGCGCGAGTAGACCTCTGCGGCGTGCACCTCCAGGCGCGAGGCCGTGATGGCGGCGGCGATGCGCGCGAGCAGACCGACGGCGTCGTCCGCCACGATGCAGAGCTCCGTCACCTCCGGGTGCGTCCCTTCCACGATCGACACGCTCGGCACCTGACCCGTGCGCGCAAGGGCGACCTTGGCGTGCTGCACGAGCGAAGCGGTCCGCGTGCCCAGAAGGTAGCGCTCCGGCATGCCCGAGAGGAACGAGGAGATCGCGCCCTGCGGCCCGCGGAACGCCCGCAGCGCATCGCCAAGGGCCCGCTGCACGCGCGCATCGTTCGCCTCGCGCGGGAGACCAGCCAGGTACACGTCCGACGCGAAGTAGAGCTCGTCCAGCATCTTCAGCTTCCACGAGCTCATCGCCGTCGGCGACGTAGTCGTGAGATCCACGAGCGTGAGCAGGTAGAGGTCGCGCAGTCCTTCGCGACCCGACACGTGGGTGACGAACTCCGCGCAGACGCGCGGCTCGTCCAGATCGCGACGCGTGGCCACGTGGTACATCGCCAGGTGCTCGAGCACGAGGGAACGCGCCTGCGCGACGTCCTCGGCTGCCAGGCCGAGGCGCGGCAAGATCACGTCGCACAGCTCTGCGCCTACCTTCGAGTGGTTCTTGCGCGACCCATCCTCGTCCGGATAGCCCTTGCCCACGTCGTGCAGCAGCGTCGCCAGGAAGAGCGATCGCGGGCGCGCGACCTCCGCGGCGAGCCGCGTCGCGAGAGGACGCTCCTGGGCAAGCTCTCCACGAGACAGCGCGCGCAGGTAGTCCAGCGCCGCGATGCTGTGAACGTCCACGGTGTACACGTGATAAATATCGTGGTGAACGCGGCCCGTCACGGGCGAGAACTCCGGGATCATCGCGAGCAGGAGGCCCACGTCGTGGAGCTCACTCAGGATGGAGCCGCCGCGCACGCGCATGTCCTTCACGGTGCAGCAGAGGTCCACGAAGATCTCCGCGGCCTCGGCGCTCTCGCGGATGGCGGTGCCGAACGCGGGGTCGCTCGCGGCGCGCCGGATGGCCTCGCGCGAGAACGGCAGCGGCGGGATGTCGTGGCGTTTGCATGCAGCATACATGCGAAGCGCGAGCGCCGGATCGTGCCCCAGATCTTCTGCCGCGATGGTGGCCTGACCGTCGAATGAGCGAACCCCTTGCCCCAGGTCCACCTCGATGGGCTTGCCGCGCCGACGCGGCGGGATGGCGCGCATCAGCATCTGGTCGCGTGCGCGGAGGATCGTGCGGGCATGACGGTAGTAGTCCTGCATGAACCGCTCGGCCGCCAGACCTGCGGACTCCTCGTCGCCGTAGGCGAGCTCCACGCCGATGGACTCTTGCGCGTCGAACGTGAGCCGGTCCGCGCGACGTCCCGCCGTCTTGTGCAGGCGGTTGCGGACGCGCCACAGGAAATCCTCTGCGCGCTTGATCTCGAGCGCCTCGCGCGGGAGGAGCGCGCCCACCCGAACGAGCTTGTCCCAGACGGAGTGGTCGACCGGGTCGCCTTCCTCGCTCACCTGGAAGCGGGCGGATGCAGCCCACCGCGCGACGTCCAGGTCGCGCAGACCGCCCGCGCCGTTCTTCACGTCGGGCTCGAGCAGGTACACGGAGCCGCCAAAACGAGCATGCCGTTTCTCACCCTCGTCCTCGAGGCGCTCGGCGAAGTGCGCGATCTTTCCCTCGCTGAAGATCCCGTCGCGCGCGCGCAGCGAGAGCTCCGAAGGAAGGTCGCCGTCGCCCATGAGCCGGCGCAGATCGAGGAGTGTCGTGGCGGTCGCGAGGTCCGTCTCTGCGAGCGCCAGCTGGTCGTCCACGGTCACGACCTGATGCCCCACGGTGAGCCCCGCGTCCCACATCGGATAGAGGAGCGCCTCCGCGAACGACTGCGCGGCCTCCGTCCTGCCGCGGTTCACGATGAGTCGCACGTCGGCGTCGCTGCCGAGCGCGATGGCGCCGCGTCCGTAGCTGCCGACGGCCGTGAGTGAGACCGGGCCGAACGGCTGATGCTCTGTCGCGGCCGCCGCTGCATAGAGCGCCATGATCACACCGTCGATCACCTTCGCGTGCGCGCGACCGAGCGCGAGACCGCTCGGCCCGGGAGTGTCGAGGCGCTCCGTGGGACCGAGCCTCAGCGAGAGCTCGTGCCGGTGACGCGTCACGTAGTCGCGCATCTCCGCGCCGAGCGGGGCCGAGAGACGAACGAGGCGATCCTCCGGCCCAGGCAGGTTGCGACTCACCTCGCGCAACTTACCCCAGGCGGGCGCCATCACCCAACGAAGGAACCCGTGGAGAGCCGCGAAGGGAGCTTTCCTTCGTCAATGAGACCGATGAACGCTCGCGATCATTACGGAAGGGCAAGCCAATTATAGCCTTTGCAAATGCGGTCCACTTGACCTACCGTCGCCTGCGTTCTGGGGCAAGGCGAGTCGCGGCGTCCCTTCACTTACCCTCGTAGGAGGCATTTCGGATGTCGAAGAAGCTGGTTTTCCCCCTGATCGCGGTGCTCTCCTTGGGCTTCGCTGGGTCGTTCAACGGCTGCACCTGCGGCGGCGAAGCAAAGGTCGGCGACCAGGCGAAGACGCCTCCCCCGCCCCCGCCGCCGCCGCCCCCGGCGTCAACCACGCCGCCCCCGCCGCCTCCGCCGCCTCCGCCGCCCCCGGCGAAGCCGAAGGTCGCGATGACGGGTCGTGCGACGATGGTCGGCAACCAGATCAAGATCCCCGGCGAGGTCGAGTTCGACTCGGGCAAGTCCAAGATCAAGGAGACGCCCGCGACCCTCGAGATCCTGAAGACCCTCGCGGACGTGATGACGGCGAACAAGAACGTCACCAAGCTCCGCGTCGAAGGTCACACGGACAACGTCGGCAAGGACACGGACAACGCGAAGCTTTCGCAGGAACGCGCTGACTCTGTCGCCGCGTGGCTCGCCGCGCACGGCGTCGAGAAGGCCCGCCTCCACACGGTCGGCTACGGCTCGACCAAGCCCATCGCGGACAACGGCACGGCCGAGGGCAAGCAGCTCAACCGCCGCGTGATGTACCATGTCGAGGAGCTCGAAGGAAAGCCGGCGCCGGAAGAAGCAACGGCCGCGCCGCCCCCGCCGATGACGTCTGCGGCCCCGAGCGCAGCGGCGTCCGCGAAGCCCGCGCCGTCCGCATCCGTGAAGAAGCCCTGAGCTCTCTTCGCCAAGCAGACAGTAGATAGTAGATAAGACGAAGGCCGCGCCCCCAACGGGACGCGGCCTTTTTCGTTCTTGATTTCGTCACATCAGAAGACGCGTTGAACGAACGACGCCTTCAACCCCCGAAGGCTTTGCAGGACGCAGCGCTGGGCGCGAAGGACAGGCCGCTGTCGCACTTCATCGTGTTGTTCGGATCGCAGAACGGCGCGGCGTCCGCGCATTCGGTGCTGGCGCCACACGTGGTGCCGGAGCCCTTCTTCGCGGTGCACACGCCCAGGCAGTAGAGGTCTGACGTGCAGAGCTTCTCGGCGTTGCACGGCTCGTTCAGCTTGGGGCGCGCAGTGCAGATGTTCGGTGTGCCCGCTGCGCAGTAGCTCGACGTGTCACAGACGTCGCCGGGGTTGCCGCAGGGATCGCTCAGCGCCTTGTCGACCTTGGTCGCGCAGAACTTCTTGTCGCAGATGAACGAGCCGGTGCAGTCGGCGTCGACGGCGCACGCCTGGTTCTTGTCTGCCGTGCCCTGGAACACCTTGTTGCAGACGGCCTGGGCGGCCTTGAAGTCTGTCGGGGCGATCGTGCGGAGGGCGTAGATCCTGTTCACCTGATCGATGCAGGCCTGCGCGCCACCGGGGGTGTACTTGCGCGAGGTGCCCGTGAGGCTGAAGATGTCCGTCTCGGCGGCGGCGGTGCCACCAGCGAGCGCGTTGCAGTGCGCCGTGCGGGACGTCTTGCATGCGTCGACGGTGTTGCCGCAGACGGAGGCGATGTTGTTGCACTCCGCAGCCGCGACCGCCGTGCAGAATGAGCTGGCGTCCGGGAACGGAGGCGCAGCAGAGTCAGACGAACACGCGACCACCGCAAGAGCGGCCACGAAAGCAGATCCAAGAAGCCAACCAATTCGCATTCTCGCCTCCAGAAGAAAAAAGGGAACTGAGACCAGTGTAGACGACCTTTTGACGAATTGCGGCAATGAACCATGCAGTCGACCCAAGGGCTGGGCTGCGCGGGCGTCGAAGAAAGCATGAATACTCCGTCAGCCCGCCGCCGAATCCTCCCCTCCGCCCTGGCCGTCGTTGTTGCCTCCGCGCTGCTGAGCCTCTCTGCCACGGTCTTCGCCCAGGGCGCGAAGCCGGCACCCGCGGCACCCGCGGCGACCACCACCACCACGACCACCGGCGACTACTCCGAGAACCGCACCGACGGCAGCGCCGTGGTCGTGTTCAAGGAAGACGCCGTTGGTGCGGGCGGTGCCGGAGCATTTGGCGGCACCATCCTGCGGCCGCCGGGAGCCACGCGCGTTGGCCTTCTCCGCCCGCGCTTCAATTTCGTGAGCGAGATGCTGAAGAGCGTGGAGACCCTGTAGGTCGGAACGCGAAGCGATTCGCCGGCACGCCGCCCACCAGCGTTGACCCCCAGGCTTGACCCCCAGTGCCGTCGAGTTGCGGCGCGGAAGAACGCTGGACAGCGGTGCGCACTCCTGTGCTAATCACCCTCTCCGTTTCGGCTCTGGGCTTCATTGCCCGGGGACACCTCGCGAAGGTGGCGGAATTGGCAGACGCACTGGATTCAGGTTCCAGCGGGGTAACTCCTGTACGGGTTCAACTCCCGTCCTTCGCACCACGCATCACGCGGTAATTCAGCAGGAAGCGCGCTCGCCGCTCCTTCGTTAGACCGCTGCTTGGACAGAACCGCGACCGGGAGAGCCGCGAACGGTTCGCCCATGGTGCCCGTCACGTCCTCGGCGAGCTTCACGTAGGTCATCGTGGTGCCGATCACGTCGTGGCCAGCCCGGCGCATGATCTTGTCCACGCCGAGGCCCGTCATCGCGAGCCACGTGATCCCCGAATCACGCCACGTGCGGAAGTTCGCGCGCGTCGTCGTGCCGGTCTCTTCGTGCAGCGCAGCGCGGCGGATGCCCGCGGCGAACAAGTGGCCCCGCGTGTACGTCGCTAGGTGGTCCTCGTGCACGGTCGCGATGATCGGCACAACGGGCGCGTCCCCGGCCACGTCGTCGGCGCGCATGGCGCGGAGGAGAGGCAACAGGTTGGGATGGATCGGCAC
>JANXLV010000260.1 GCA_025355005.1 Myxococcales bacterium
ACCTGATTGACCGTCGCGGTGTCGTGGTACCACTGCAGGAACAGCGCGGTGCTGGTGATGGCCTGCGGGGCGCCGGTGGTCGCGGCGGTCGGCTCCTTGTCCGCGCCGAGCGTGGGGCTGATCCAGCCCGGGTCCACGCCCGTGAGGAACGCCTCGAAATCGGGGTGCGTCGTCGGCGTGAAGTCGCGGATGATGATCGGCAGGTCGAGCGTCGCCGGCAGATCCGCCGTGACGACCATGCACGAAAAGCCGGCCTCGAGCGTGCACGTTGACGAGCAGCCATCTCCGTTGCGCCTGTTGCCATCGTCGCATGCCTCGCTCGGGAACTTGAGGCCGTCGCCGCAAACCGCCGTGCACGTGCCGTTCGCGCAGACGGGCTCCACCGTGCACGTGGGCGAGCAGCCGTCGTAGGGACGCACGTTGCCGTCGTCGCACTGCTCGGTGCCTTCCTTCTTGCCGTCGCCGCAGACCGTCTGCGTGCAGGGCTTGCCGGGCACGTCGCACTTGAAGCCAGCCTCCAGCGTGCATGTCGAGCTGCAGCCGTCGTTCGGCGTCATGTTGCCGTCGTCGCAGTCCTCGTTGCCCGCGACGATCGCGTCACCGCACGCGGCCGCGATGCACGCGGCTCCGGCCTTGGGACACTGCCAGCCTGCCTCGAGCTTGCAGGTCTTGCTGCAGCCATCTCCTGCCGCAGCGTTGCCGTCGTCGCACTCTTCGTTCGCCTCCTTGCTGCCGTTGCCGCAAGGCGGAGTGGAGCTCTTGTTCGCGTCGGTGCCGCCGGAGTCGCTGTGGCCAAGGACGAAGCCGCCCTCGTTGGACCCGCCAGCCTCATTATTCTGCTGCCCGCCGTCGTCCGGGAACTCGGTCGTCCCCGGGTCGCTTCCGCATCCGGCGAACATCGCTGTCGCACCCAACGCTCCGGTCACGAGCGCACAGACAAACAAATGCCGCATTGTATGAAGCTAGCAGCTTCGACCATTCCACGCGCTGTGGGAGCGTTCCCTACGTGCAGTGTCCCGCTCGCTGGAATGCGGATCGGGAGGAGGAGCGCGAAGACAACCGCGGCAGACCTTTGGCTCAATACCCGCGGGCGATTGCGCGTCTTCGATCCACTTCGTATGCGAGGTTCACGATGGGCGTGCGCTCCATCTGCTTGTCGAAGCCGAAGAGCGCGTGCGGGAACACGCGGCCCAGCGTGGGCATCACGTGTGCGTCGTGGTCGCCTACCGCGGCTTCGGTCTTGTCGCCGTGGCGTGTCTTCCAGGCGATGTAGTGGCTCCGGCGCTGGAAGATGCGGCCGCGTGTCAAGCCGATGGCGGGTTCTATCGGGTGCGCAGCTGGCCCTCAGCTTGCTAGCAAAACAACTTGCGCGTATGAGGCAAATTGTTTCTATCCCTTAGTCGTGGTTGACGTTCAGGTCGAGGGTGACCGAGCGCCGAAGGCTTCCCAGTATCGTCTCGCGATGTCGTCGAGATCCGCGATCGGGCGTATTTTTCCGGTTGGATCTCGCACGATGATCCCGGTCGATCGAAACGACAGGTCCCCGCCGCAGTAGCTCGCGCTCGCGGAGCTCTGATTCATGACCACCGTGGTGCGCTCGGTCTCTGCGTTCCACGTCGCGCTGAGGATGTCGGGCTCCTCGGCCAGCACAGCGTCCAGATCGACTCGCGCGGTGAGCTCCGCGGGCGCCGCGTCGGGGGCCTTTGGCCAGGTGCGGAATACAAGGTCGCGTGCTCCGTTGATCTGGACAGTCAACGCGCGGAAGCTCGGGTCGAGCATCTCCGCGAGGTACAGGATGTTCACCGTCAGGAGCAGCGCGTCATCCCTCCACTCGTGCGCGACGATCACGCCGTCGTGAAGGAGAGAGAAGATCACACTCGGTGCCGTCATGTCCGTCGCTTGCACGCGTCCCCATTCTCCCACGGCCGCGTGCTGCAGTCGCGTGTGGACGGAGGCTGCGGTAAGATGCACACGATCGGCATGGGATAGCTTTGGGGGCAGAGGGGGAAGCATGGCGTCCGTTGCGGGGTTCCTTCTTGGTGGCACGCTGTTGCTCGTTCTTGCCAGCGGGTGCGGCACCACGACGCATGCGCCTGTCGAGCCCGCGTCTCTGCCTGCGCCGCCCACGCCTGCGCCGAGCGTCATGCAGACGAGCGCGCCGTTGGCTGCTCCGCCGATCGATCCCCTGGGCTCGTGCGCCGGCGGCGAGGCACGGTTCACGGACGCGCGCCGGGCCGGCAAGGCATTCACGGAGGAGCAGCGGAGCGCGGTAACGAGCGCGGAGAACTTCATTCACGACCACCACGACACGCAGGACCATGCGGTTCGGGCGCAGCTAGCGGAGGTCGAGTACGCGCGAGCGCGGGCCCTGTTCGAGGCGAATCACTGGGGCGAAGCAGCGCTCGCGTTTCGCGCGGTCGCCGTGAACCATGCCGACAACGAGCTGGGCCTGTATGCGTCGCAGCTGTTCCTGGAGTCGCTGAACGTCCTTGGCTCCGCGGCCGACCCGCCGCGCCCGAGCTGTTATGACGCCATGGCGCGAGACGTCCCGATCCTGGTCGGCCTGTACTGCGACGACAAGTCGCCCGTGAAGGACCAGGAACGCGCCAACGCCTGCGTCTTGCTGCGCAAGATCCAGCGCGATATCGATCGGCTCTCTGCGCAAAGGCTCGTGGAGCGCGCAGACAAGATCGAAGGCGGCGACGCTGCGCTCTTCGAAGAAGCTGGCGAAGCGTACGTGGCGCTGGCACGGCGCTGCATCACTGAGTCCCACGCGGCCCACGCCACGCCAGCATCGGAGCACTGCGACGAGCTCGCCTACAACGCCGGCAAAGCGTTCATGGCTGCCAGGAAGACGGACCGCGTCCGAGACGTCGCACGGCTCATGGTCGATCCCGCAAACGGAATCAGAGAGAGCCAGCTGACCGCAAGGCTGGTGATGCTGGTGAAGCAGCTGTGATCACACCAGATCAGGAGGACATGGCATTCGTGCTCGAGGGCGTCCGCGGCGTCCGCGGCGTGTTCGCAGTTGCGCCGCGAGCTGGGGTCGATGACGAGGTCACGCTCATCGTCCACGTGGAAGGGGACAAGCGCTGCATCGCAGCCGCCCACTACGCGCTGCTGAAGATCATCAAGCACGAAGACTGCAGGCGCGTTGCGATCGTGGAAGCGTTGCCCGCGACATTCGAGCATCGCACGACCGAGATCAGCCTTTCACCGTCAGCACGATTTGTTGCGATGAGCCGAGTCTCTGCCCGCGTGAAAGCACTTGCCGAGGAGCGCGCGGCCATCCTGGAGGCCGAGAAGAACCTCGTCGTGCCGGTGAAGGGTCGTGACTCATCGATCGAAACAGTGCTTGTTTTCTCGAAGGATCCGTCGCTTGGGGAGCTTGCGCGCCAGGCTTTTCCACTCGCCATTGTGCAGACCATTCGCGAGTTCGGCGCTGCGGTGAAGACGGCGAAGTACGGACACCACGGACTCGTGCTGTGCCCCTTGGAGGTCGCTTTCGGTGTGTGGGGATTCCTCGAGTGTGTTTCGGAGCATCGCCCGGCGCTGGCGGAAGAGGTGGTGGTCGTTGCGGACAAGCGCGATCGAGACGTGTTCGTGATGGGCCTCACGGCTTGGAAGCGCACGAATCGCTGCCTGTGGCAGCCAGTCACCGTCGAGTCCTTGCGCCAGGTGAGCAGAGCACCGCTCGGGTCCGAAGGGTTCAGCGTTGTCGCCCAGCCGGTTGCGTCGCAGGCCGTCGTGGTGCCAGCTGCGGGTCCTCCGTCAGAACCAGCTCCGCACGTCACCTCGGCGCGATCGATGCGCTCACCTGGCCCCAAGCCCATCGTGCTTCTCGTGGATGACGAGCCCGATACGGAGTCGCTCCCCGCCGCCATGTCTCCTTCGGTGCATGTGATCCGTGTCTCCAGCGAATGGGATGCGCTGGACAAGCTGGCGCTCTCGGAGATCGACCTCATCGTGTGCAATGCTTCGATGAAGGTGGCGGGTGACAAGCCGCTCTATCGCGTGCTGTGGAACGTGCGGCCGGAGCTGAAGAAGGTGTGCACGCTCATCATCTCGCCCCACCGTGTTCCCGCGTCCGCGCGCGACGGTCGCACAAAAGGCGCGATCACGCGGCCCGTCACGTCCGACATCATCAAGGAGCTGCTTGCAGCGCGCGCCTGACTGAGGCGCTCACGCCCGCCCTCGTCCTCTGCTCCCGCGCACGTCGCTGCGTGCAACGTGAAGCCATCCTTCGCCGCGCAGCACGCGCCCGCGAACACCGCGCCCGTGGCTCAGCCGGTGCGTGGGTGTTCGTCCGGCGAGATCAGGCCGCGTCTTCGCCAGCCTTCGCGGAGCAGCCACGTGCGTGGTCGGGCAACGGCGATTGTCTTCGCGGGAAGTCGGTCGCGCAGCGCGACGATCAGCGGGCCGGCGCGCGCGACGAAGCCATCGAACCACGCCGCGGACGAGAACGTATCCAGCCGCTGCGCGCCTTGCCCGACGCCCGCCCCCGCGATCGTGGCGCCATGCTTCTTGTGGTTCATGAGGACGTAGACGATGGCCGTGCGCACCTCACGCGGTGAGCGAAGGTCCCGAGCAAAGAACCGATCGCCCCACACCTTGCCGCGACGACGAACGATGCGATTGAACGCGCGCGCGAGCCTGATCGCGAGCCCCTGCGTCCCGCGCGAGAGCGTGAGCCGATCCAAGGCCTCCACCACGAGGTGAACGTTGTCCGCCTGAATGCTGTAGTGCACGACACGGTACCGAGCACTGGATGCATTCTGCAGGCTTCTCTCCAGCTCCGCGACGACAACCTGCTGCCGAAACGAAGGTAGCCTCGCCGCCCGTCGCATCGTGATGTGCACGGGACACCCCCGCGCATGCGAGGGCCGCGACAGATGACTGACGTGCCGCTCCCGCCCAGTCTTCCGAGGCCGCCCAGCCCCAACGCGAGACCCACCCCGCCGCTCGGAAGCCAGTGCACCGAATCGAATGCGGAGCTGTTCTCCCGCCATGGACTCTTGATGTGCCTTCTTTCTGGCCATATTGTGAACTTTGAATATAGCACTGAAGTACGGTGTGTCAACGGCCAGAAAGTCACGCGCTCAGGGGCCCATCGGGTACAGGCAACGATGAAGCCCCACGAACAACACCCGTGGCTCGCAACCATGTGGCGCACGTAGTCCCGCTCGTGCAGTCTGAACGAATGGCTTCGACGCTGCGCTTTCGATATCCGCGTCCACTCCTGGCGCTGGATCCCTGCGTGGGGTTCATGGGCTGGCCTGTGTCGTGGCTTTTTCCGTACAGCATTTGGACTTGGGTGATCTTGTTCGCCCCCGACGTCGTTCGTTGGGTGCTGCAGCAGACGCTCGACAAGCGGTGGAGCCCCGTCACCGCGCGCATCGAGGATGGGCGCGTGGTCCTGCGCAACCCAGACGGCAACACCCTCGATGTGTTCTCCCATGCAGACGTGGAGACGCTCACGATCATCTCCAGGTCGCACGCAAGTCTGGGAAGGCGCTTCTCTTCGCAGTTGGCGACAAATCGGAGCAAGAAGCGGTAGCCCAGAAGCTGGGGTTGGACCTTGCTGGTGCGCGGTCTCGATACCGTGCTCAGTCGCGTGCGATGGGCGTTCTTGGTCTTGCGTGGCTCTGCACGGTGGGGCTGGTCTCGGCACGGCTCCTCACCACCGATCGCGAGATCCTGAGTCCGCTAACGACTGGGTTTCGCCTCTTCGTATTTCCCATGTGGGTGATCGGATACGTTCCCACGTGGGTGGACGTCGGTCGCGACGGAATCGCGTGGCGCTGGCTGTTCGTTCGTCGCTTCGCGCCGATGAGCAAGGTGGTTCCCACACCGCTCACCCAAGGAAAGCAACCAGGTCTCGTCCTCACGCTTCATGGCGGCGAGGATGTGAAGTTCATCTTTCGAAAAGAGTTCGCGGACGCGCCACGTCACATCAAGGACGCGTGGTCGGCGAGTCGCGAAAGCGCCGACCCGGTCGATCCGGTCCACGCCCTCTCGCGCGAGACATCCGAGTCCATCGAGGCATGGATGGGTCGCTTGCGCGCCGTGAGCGCAAGTGCAGGAACCTACCGCGGGGTGCCGAAGGATAGGCTGTGGGAGCTGGCGGCAGACAACAGCTCTTCTCTCGAGTCCCGTTGCGGTGCGCTTCTGGTGCTCGCCAGCACCGACGACGCGCGAGAACGAGTGCGCGTGCTCTCGTCTGGCGTCGTGTCACCGGCGGCGCGAGCACTCTTCGAGCGCGTCGCGGATGGCGCGCCGATCGATGAGATCGCGTCGCTGCTGGCCAAGGCGGCGTGACATCGCGGTCGATGTCGAGGTTGGCAACGGGGGGCGCGGTTGCCAACTTGGTTGCGTGGGGCCGCTGTGAAAACGCCTTGTTTTTGGGCTCGATCGCGCGGCATGGCGCGTGCTTCGCGGATTGTATGTGTTCGCTCCGCGCGCTGTTCGTTCTCGCGGCTGGTGCGCTGTCGTGGGCGTGCGCTTCGCATCCGACCACGTCACCGACGTGACTTGTACACGCCGGTGGTGAATGGGCAGTGTCTTCCCGCGCTTGATGCAGGGACGTATGACGCGTGCGAGGTGTTCGCCACTCTGCCTAGCCCGGGCCCACAGAGCGACTGCACCAAGATTTCGGGGCTGTCGATCCCGGACAGCAGTGCGCTGTACGCGTTCCAGCACGAGGAGGTCGAGAGCGCTCCAGGCGATGCGGGAGCGCTCCTGAACTTTCCGGTCTGCGTCCTTCAGAGGCTTCCGGTCAGTGTTGGCGAGACGTGCGTGACGAGCCCTGCGGTGGGGTGGTGTGAATTGCCCGGCCTCGCTTGCTCGAGCGCGGTCGTCTTCAGCAACGAGGTCCGTGCCCAGATCAAGGGTGCGTCCTACGTGCTGCGCTGCCCACCGGGATGATGCGCGGTGCCAGAGGGAGAGGGAGAGGGAGAGGGAATTTGGCCGGTTTGGCGGGCTTCCGTACGATGCTTCGATGTTGGTTGCTCGCGAGTTTCCGCGTGGGGTGCGGGGGCGTCGGCCGGTTTCTCTCTGGGCTTTCGATTGCCTTTTGGGGTTCTTCTCTTCGCGGGTGATGCGCGCGGCCACGCTCTGGCTGGCGCGGGGGCTCGTGATGTTTCGGGCGGTGGTTCCGGGGCGGTTAGTCCAGCGATGGGTGCTTGCGTTCGTTCGCATGGAGGCTTCTTGCTGCGAGCGCGATAGCCCGCACTACAAGTTTCTTCAGCGTTACGTCTCGCACTTCGAGCAGGCGGGCACCATCGATCGGATGCGCGCGTTTCTGCGCCACGGGCCGCGTGAGATCGCGGCGCGGCGGCTGGATGCCTGGGTTCGGATCGGTGCATTCTGCACGCTTCGGCACGAGGTGCTCGGGCGACACCTGGGCAAACACGGTGTGCCGCCGAAGCTGCTGACGGAGGCGCAGCTCGCGCTCTCTCCCGGATGCGATCTCACGTGCGAGGGCTGCTACACGGCGGAGGATCGCGGTGGACGCGCGCCTTCGCGCGAGCGCATTGCGCATCTGGTGGACGAGGCCGTGTCCGCTGGCGCCTTCGCCATCCACGTGGTGGGAAAGGGCGAGCCGTTCCTGTCCCCCGCGTGGACGAAGGACCTGCTCTCCGTGATCGGTGAGCGGCCCCACGTGTTCTTCACCATCGCCACGCACGGCATGCGCATCGACGACGATCTGGCAGCGCGCCTCGCGCATCTGGGCAACGTCTTCTTGCTCGTGTCCGTGGATGGTCCGCGTGAGCTGCATGATGCGCGGCGGGGCGAAGGGTCGTACGACAAAGTCCACGCGGCGCTTCTCCGCCTGCGCACGCACGGCGCCGTCTTCGGCTTCTCGTGCATGGTGTCTGCAAAGAACCATGAGGCGCTCACGTCGCCCCACTACATCAGCGAACGCGAGGCGTCCGGCGCCGCGATCGGCATTTTTTCCCGGTATTTCCCGCTCACGGGAGAGTCCATGGCGGACCTCGCGCTGGATCAAGACACGCTCGCTACGTACAAGGAGCGATTCGAGCTCGCGCGCAAGACGTCGTCGCTCACGCTCCTGGATCTGGACGACGTGGAGCAGCACACGGGCTGTCACTCCCGCGCGGGCGAGTCGATCTACATCGACGGCATGACCGGCCAGATCTCGCCTTGCCTTCGCGTGCCCTTCGCGCCGGACGACTGCAGGGTGGATGCGCACGTGGGCAGCCTCTCGCGCGCGCTGTCGCATCGCTTCTTCGTGGAGTACCGCAACCGGGACAAGAGCTGCCCCACATGGTGCGGCGCAAACCTCTCCCATGAGCTCGCGAAGGTGACCGCTCTGGTCTCCGAGCACGGCGCACCGCCGGCTCGCCTCCCCGCGTACGAGGCGAGGAGCGCAGAGCTCTATGCCCGACCGACAAAGCGACGTCTGCCGATACTGACCGCCGAGGAAGAGGCCTGACCATGCAAATGCCCCCGCAAGCTCCGCCGCCCCCAGGACCGCCGCGACCGGGCCCGGGCTACCCGCCGTCGCACTCCGCCATGTCGGTCGCTGCGCTCGTGCTGGGGCTCGTTGGTTTCCTGGGAGGGATCGTTCCGTTCGTCGGGTTCCTTGGGCTCATAGCCCTGGGCCTTGGCATCCTTGATCTCCGTCGCGCGAAGACGGACGCTGTGCGGGAGCGACATGGACTGTCCACCGCGGGCATCGTCCTCGGCAGCATCTCGTCGCTTGGCGCAGTGGTGTGGGTGATCTTCTCCATCTGGTTCGTGGAGTCTGCGAGCAAGGGCTCATGCCCGCATCTCTACGCGTGGGACGGCGAGCACTACCAGCTGGATTCGGACCTCGTCTCTGGCGCGCTGTACAAGGGCGCGGAGCGAGAGGACATGGACCGGCTCGAGTCGCTGCGCGCGGTAGACGGCGTGTACCGCGTGCGGATCCAGGATGATTTGCAGGAAACGGACAACGTCGACAGCCTGTCGCTCGTCGTCGTGGACGCACCTTCTTCCGTCACCGTGCTACCCACCCAGCGCGGTGAGCTGGCGTTCGTGTCGGCCATGGCCGCGCCCATCACGACGGCGCGCGAAGAGGGCACGTTCGAGAGCGGCGAGCCGCGCGAGACCTGGACGCTCACGTTCAAGCGGCCGGAAGGGTCAGGCGCAACGACGGGAGTCCTCGTGCTTCACGGCCGCACGACGGCGTTCGCGGAGAAGGCGTTCGTCGAATACATGGCGACCATGGGTCAGGCCACGCGACCGCTCCTGGAGCTCCACGCCACGGACAACAACTGCTCCTGCTCCCGCGAGTACATGGATGAGGAGATGGACCGCCTTGGTTTGCCGCTCGCGGTCACTGTCGCTGGAACGGACGCGCGCCTCCGCGTGGACCCGATCGGTCCCGCCGTGCTTCGCAGCCAGGCGATTCCGATCGCGCTGCCACCTTCGGGTGACGTGGTCGTGCGGCTCGAAGGTACTCCGCGCTTCTGGGAGGTCGACCACGTGATGCTCGGCGCGACGGAAGCGCCACACGACGCGACGGTGCTCTTGCCCGCGCGTGCGACATCGGCGGTCCGCACGCGCGACGCGTTGCGCCTGCTCGGGAAGAGCGATGGCGAACGGATGTCGCTCGCGCCCGGCCAGTTCGTCGACGTGGAGTTCGATTCGCCGCCGCAGGCGATCGGGACCACCCGCACCGTTGTCGCCAAGATGCGCGGCTACTACGACCTGGATATCGGCGGGCGCGCGGGCGCGAACGTTCCGCGCATGATCGCGCACCGCACGGGCGTGACTTCCCTTCCCCGGTTTGCGGCGCGCATGCCGTTGCGCTGAGTGCCACGGCTCCCTTCTTGGGCGGCACGACGGCGCGCTGGACTCCCTTCACGGCGTCCTCGATCACGCCGAGGCTCGGGGAATCCCTCGAGCCCGAGAGGGTCGACAGCGTGAACCCGTGGTGGAGAGAAGACACCGCGAAGAAGATGAGCCTCCTCACCCTTGTCTCGCCGTGCAAAAACGGCTGTCCTTCTTCGAGCAGCGGCTGCACCAGCTGTACGTGAAAGCCTCGAACGGCACGTGGTCGCGGAAGGTGTACATCAAGGCGTCCAACGCGAAGAGCCTCCAAGGGCCTCGGCTCAACGCGGAGCTCGGATACTCGATCGCCCTCGCGGGTGACAGCGCATCACTCGTGGTCGGCGCGCACGGTGAGCGAAGCAACGCGACGGCGTCGACGGCAACCAGGCGGACACATCAGTCAACGGAGCCGGTGCGCCGTGCTTCTACTGAGTGGCACTGGCGGTTGCTTCGGTTCGTACAATTCACTCCGCGGCGGTCGCGACGGCTTCGGCAAAGGGCTCGAGGCGTGTGGCCCGCATCATGGTCGTCCGGCCGACGGTGACGTCGATCATCTTCCGCGCGCGGCGAAATACGCTCTCCTGGATGTAGGGGATGCCGTACTTCGCGCAGAGCGCTTTCACCTTCGGCTGGAGCTCGCGATAACGATGCATCGGCAGGTCGGGCCAGATGTGGTGCTCGATCTGATAGTTCAAATAGAAGTGCGCATAGTCGATCGCTTCGGTGCCGGTCGCATAGTTCACCGAGGAGACGACCTGGCGCACCATGGCTTCGGCGCTCGACGACGGCCGCTCGTCGAAGCGGACGATATCGTCGCCGGTGTGGTTCGGTCCCACAACGAGGAAGGTGTGGAGATTCGCGAGTGCCTCTCCGGCGAGCGAATTCACGAGCGCGCTCCCGACGGCGAGCGGCCCGAGCGGAGCGTAGAGGAGCGGCAACGCGACGAACTGCAGCGCGCCGTACGGGAGGTAAGAGCGCAGCCACAGCGTCTTCGTGTAGTCGAGCGCAGGCGCGCCTTCCTTTCGCGGCGCGTCGACCCACGCGCGGACCGTATTGGGCGCGTAGTAAGAGGATCGCCAGGTCGCGGCAAAGCCGAGGAGCCAGGCGTACTTCGCAAAGAGCGGCAAGCGCGCGTTGCGGAGCGGCTCCGCGTTGCGCTCGATGAGGTCGGGATCCTTCAGCTCGCCGACGTTCGCGTGGTGAAGCACGTTGTGCTCGTACATCCACGCTTCGGGGATCATCCAGTCAGCCCAATCGATCATGCGCCTCTGGCCGCGCGCGAACACGCGGCTCGTGAAGCGCTTCGGAATGCCGGGGACGCGGTCGTAGCCGCGGTGTCCGACGTGGTGCATGAGGAGCCACTGCGTGTTCCGCCCGAGCGAGAACGCGATCGCGCTCACCGGGTTCGGCCCCATCCACGCGGTCGCAAGGCCGACTGCGAGCGCCATCCGCCCGATGCGCTCGATCTTCGCAACGTGGGCCGTGTCGTCGTCGCCGAGCTCCCGGTCGACCTCACGGCGGAGCGCGCGCAGCTCCGCAAAGAAGCCCTCCGCATCGATTGCGCTGGGATCGAAGTCGAGCGGCTTCGGAGCGGGAGGAGGGGGAGGTGGACGAAAAATATTGGCGATTCGCGAGAGCACGGTTGCACGCTACTCAAATCTGGCCGTGAACGCATGCAAGATGATCGACCAGCTGCTGGCGAAGAACGGAGCACACGAGCATCTGTTCGGTAGCCGGACAATGAGCTATGACGGTGAGCGATGACACACGTCTGGGGGACGTAGTTGGAGCCCGGTTCCCGCATCGGCGATCGCTACGTCGTGACTGGTCACGTGGGCGCTGGCGGCATGGGCGTCGTCGTCAGTGCACGCGACGAGAAGCTGGGGCGTGTCGTTGCCATCAAGGTCGTGCCCCAGAGCGCGATCGGCGACGAGACGGCACGGCGCCGGATCATTCGCGAGGCGCGCGCCGCTGCCGGCCTGGATCATCGCTCCATTGTCCACGTGTACGACGTGGGCGAGGCGGAGGACGGCAGCGCGTACTTCGTGATGGAGCACATTCGCGGCAAGAGCCTTGGCACCGTGCTCCAGGAGGGCACGACCAGAAAGAGCAGCCTGCTCGCGGCGCTCATCGAAGCGGGCCGGGCGCTCGCATTTGCCCACGAAAAAGGCTTCGTTCATCGCGACATCAAGCCGGACAACATTATGGTACGCGACGACGGCAGCGTGGTCGTGCTGGATTTTGGCCTCGCGAAGACGTTCGGCGCGGAGCTGGCTGCTACGGCAGAGGCGGTGTCCGTGACGGCGAAAGGCGGCTTCGTGGGGACGCCATCGTATGTCTCGCCAGAGCAAGCGCGTGGCGATGACGTGGATCCAGCGACCGATCAGTTCGCGCTCGCAGTCACCGTCTTCGAGGCGATGACCGGCAGCATCCCGTGGCGCGGCAAGACCGTCATCGAGGTCGTGAGCGAGATCCTGAAGGGCACTCCGCAGAAGCTCGGAGACCTCTCGCCCGATCTGCCGCAGGCGCTGGATGCGGCGATCGCGCGCGCGCTCGAGAAGGACATCGGCGCGCGCTTTCCGTCGATGAGTGCGTTCGTGGACGAGCTGGAGCGCATCCTGCCGGACATGCTTGGGACCGAAGCGCCGTCCGCCACGGTTCCGGCGGCGGCGGCATCGACTTCGCCACTCGCTTCGTCGCTGGGCGGAGCCACGGAGACGAGCACGCCCGCATCCGCGCCCGCGGCTGGGGTCTCCGCGGATTCGGGCGCGTCGCTGCGCGTGACCACCCCTCCGAAGAGACGACCCCTCTGGCCGCTCGTGGCCATTGGCGTCGCGGCGATCGGGATCTTCATCGCGCATCCGTGGCGCAACGACGAGACCCCACCGCCCACGCCTGCGCCTGCAAAGCCTGCGATTCACACGGTGGCATGTCCACAGCTCGAGGTCGCCGGTGACGAGGAGAAGCCCACCGGCTGGCTCGGCGCAGCAGCAGCCAACCTCTCCTGCGAGCGCATTCAGTGGATGCTCGGCGGCCGCGCGAAGAACACGCTGGTCCCCGCGGAGCTACTCCGACTTCCGCGTGAGCCGAAGGAAGGCGTGGAGAGCGAGCCGTACGACAAGGTGGGCGTCCGCGAGAAGGAGATCGCGTTCGCGAAGGAGTCCGCGGATGTGTCGGTGACCGGCGTGGTCGAGCACTCCCAGGACATGCATGTGGTGTTGCATGTCACCGACAGGAGTGGTCGCGAGCTCGCCACTGCGGAGGGCACGCATCCGAACTTGCTCGGCGCCGTGCGCGACGCCACCGACGCGCTGCGTGCGAAGGGCGCGTTCGGGCCCGCGCCAGACCTTGGCTACCTGCACACGGTACTGCCGGGAGCAACGGTGGATGCAGCACTCCGCCTCCACGATCTCGCCGTGTTCGACCTGATGGAGGACGACGTGGACGTCCGGGCCGACTGCGAGGCGCTGGCGAAGCGCAACGACCTTGGCGCGATGGCGACGCTGGTGTCCACCTTCTGCGCCGCGCCGCTCGGAAACGCCCTGGGCAAGGGCCCTGCCGCAGACGACTCCACGCCCATCGCGTCCGCGATCTCGGTGGCAGTGCAGCGTCTATTTCCCGCACAATCGGACGCCGGGAAGGCCGTGCAGAAGGCGCGCATCGACGCCTTGGTGGTGGCCGCGAACAAGGAGCCCGATCAGGAGGTCCGCGCGATCCTCCTGGGTGCCGCGGCGGACGGCTACTACTACACGCTCTCGGATGCAGCCACGGCCGGTACGGTCGCGCGGGCATCCGTCCAGGCGTCTCCACGCACGATCGATCTGCGCGGCACGGCGTGGCATCGCCAATCATTCTCGTCCGCGGACCTTGGCGCTCCGGTGCTCATCGCACACGAGTCGTGGCTTCCCTGGGAGCCATTCGCGCAGGCAAACCTCTACCTGCAGTTCGGCACGCACGCAGAGTTTGCGACCGCCATCCGTCGCGCCTCGACGCTGGCTCGCCACGGATACTGGCGGCGCGACTACGGCGATTGGCTCGCACGCATCGGACACCTGGAAGAAGCGAAGGGCATCGCGGTCGAATCGGGGAGCCGATATCTGGCCGCGCTCATCCAGTATGCGGAGGGCTTTCCCGGGCGCGCGCTCGCGACGATTCGCTCGTTGCTGGCTCACATGGAGACGAACGTCGAGAACGGGCGCGAGGCCACGCGGCTTGCGGCGCTGGGCATTGGCATTGCCGGCGAGATCGGACAGCCCGTGGATTTCGCGGACGTCTTCCTGGACAGATTCGTCACCACGGACGCACCGAAGATCTCTCACGGCGTGACCTCGATGCACTACTTGTGTGCAGTATGCATGAATATGGAGCAAGGGCCGGGCGCGAAGTGCATCGAACGCGTTCGGCAGCTGGTCCGCGTCGGGCATTTCGGTGGCGCGTTCTACGGCTCCACGGATCTGCTCGAGGGCTCCGCGTATTTCGTCGCGGGCCAGTACGACAAGGCCGCGAAGACGTGGCGCCCGCTCCTGTCCGGACCAGGCGTCTACCGCACCGAAGGCGTGCGCGAGCAGCTCTCTCTCGCGCTCAGCCGCGCAGGAGAAATCGAGATGGCGGACAAGCTGGATGACTACTGGCTGGACGACGAGATCTTGCCGGAGGCGAACGCCGCGCATGTCAGGATCGCGCTGCGGCTCGAGAAGCGCGGAGACGCCGCTGGAGCGCGCCGCGTGGCGCAGCGCTTCGTGAATCGCTGGAACACCGCCGACGAGCGTCCGCGCGGCCTCGCCGAAATGAAGCGAGTCCTGGCGCGCACCGCGACTGCGGCCACCGACTCGGGCAAGTAGCGCACCTGCCCTAATCACTGGCACATGCCGTTGTTGCACTTCGGGTTCACGCCTGGGCAGTCCTTGTTGTCCTTGCACTGGACGCACTGGCTGTTGTCACAGATGGGCGTGCCAGCGTCCAGGGTGGTGCAGTCCGAGGCCTGGACGCACTGCACGCAACGGTCACGAGGCAGCGCGCAGATCGGCGTGTTGGGCATGCCTGCGCAGTCCCCCTTGCCCACGCACTGCACGCAGACAGATGCGGCGGTGTTGCAGACCGGCGTGGCGGGCGTGCCCGCGCAGTCGGGATTGGTGGCGCAAGCGTTCACGCAGCGGTGGGCGTCCGGATCGCACGTCTTGCCCGCGCCGCAGTCGGCGGTGGTGATGCACTCCACGCACGAGAGCGATGAGAGCAAGCACAGCGGGCGCGCGACCGCGCAGTCCGAGCTCTTGAGGCATGCGCCGCAGCTCTTCGTCGTGGGGTCGCAGATGGGGCGGTCCAGGGGACAGGTGGCGCTGGTCTGACAGCCCACGCACGCACCAGAGGCCGTGTCGCAGATCGTCGTGTTGTTGTTGCAGGTGATACCGCCTTCAACGGAGCAGGAGACATGACAGCGATGATCGCCCGGCGCACAGACGGGAGCGGCGACGCCGCAGTTCACGTTGGATCGACATGCCTGACAGGCCCCTTCGATGCAGAACTTGTTCGCTCCGGTGCAGTCCGGGTCACCGGTGCACTGCACGCAACCCAGCGTGGCCTCGCACTTCACCGGTGCGCATGCAGCCGTTGCCGCGGCGCTGCACGCGACGGGAGCGCCGTCCGCGGCGTCCGCACTGCCGCCGCTGTCGACAGGGTTGTTGCCGGAGTCCGCGTGGCTCGCGTCCGTCGCAGCCTCGCCGCCGCCATCGCCGATGTCGACGGAGCCCGTTCCATCGGAGCCGCCGCATGCCGCGATCCAACCCAACATCCCGAGCCCCAAACTCAAAGCAAGACGAACGCGCATACGTGCCTCCCTGGGAGCAACGCAACCCCTTGCTCGAGAGGACAGTGCGAAGCGGCCATCCAGCGGTTACAAAAAGTCGCAAGCCGTGGCAGCGATTGGTGCGAGAGGGGACGGCGGTGTGGACGCGTGCACGTTCAGGGTACGCACGCGGTCCTCCACCGCAATTCCTCAACCAGCCGGCGAGTTGCCACGAACGCCAGGAAATCTCGACTTGGCGACTGCCGCGACGTCGGTCCGGGTAGGGGCACGTGGCTTGCTGTAGTGGGGTCAGAGCACTCGCTGCTCTCCTTTGGAGGTCCCCATGAAGCGTCTCATGACCGCTGTTCTCTTCGCTGTTGTCCTCCTCTTCGTTCCTGGCGTTCGGGAGGTCGTGCGCGATGTCGTCTTCCTTACCTTCGAGGTCCGTCACCTCATTCCACATTCGTCGCCGCTGACGCAGCGACATCCACTCTGGGCCCGCTGAACGCTCAGCGCGACGACAGACCGAGCGGTGGGGCAGCCGTTTGCGTTTTGAATTGCTAGGCACTCGACCGCGAATGCTGCGATGGTCTCCGGCTGGAGGTGCTTCGATGCGCAAGTCCGTCTTCGTGTTGCCGCTTCTTGCTTCGTCCATCATTGCCGCGGTGGCTGGCTGCAAGACTGAAAACGGCGCCGGACCCGCGGGGCCTGCGAGCAGCGTCTCCTGCGGCGCGCTCTACGACGCCTACGACGCGTACGACGCAAAGTGCGCGCCTGCCGAATCGATCTCCGACCGTGCCGGCTTCCTGAAGGTCTGCGAGCTGGCCCTTGCTGCACCAGGCGGATCAGGCGCGTCCGCACCCACCGCTGACTGTGCGAGCGCGGTTCAGGGCCTCACTGCAACCTGTGGCAGCACGAACATCTTGGCCTGCAAGCTCTCCGGCGGCTTACTTTTGAGGGGGGCCGCGTGCGGCACCGACGTGCAGTGCGCGAGCGCGCTATGCAAGGATGGGGGCGTATTCGGAGTGCTGGCCGGTGACGTTCTGACGCTTACGGCGCACTGCGGCGTCTGCAGCGATCCGCGCCCAATCGGAGGTGGATGTGGCGCCGCCGAGACGTGCGCGGATCACGGTGTCTGCAGCGGCGATACGTGCGTGGCCGTCGTCAAGAACGATGTCGGCGGGCACTGCTCGCGCGGAACGACGCCTGACCAGTGCAAGGAGGGCCTCTACTGCGGCACGGACCAGAAGTGCAAGCCCCCCTCCGGAAGCGGTGGAGATTGCGTCCAAGACACCGACTGCAACTACCCCCTCGCGTGCTCGAACATGGTCTGCGCCGACCCGAAGCCGGCGGGAGCTACGTGCGACCCGAGCTCTCCGGTCGCTGGCTGCGCACGCGAGCTCGTGTGCGATCACGCCACCAAGCGGTGCGCGGCGGTCACCCGCGTGAAGCCGGGCGGCACCTGCGACAACGATGGAAGAGTCTGTGCGCTGGGTCGATGCGCCCTTCCCAACACGAGCCCGGATGGAGGCGTTCCCACCGGAACGTGCCCTGCCGTTCTGAACGAGGGTGATGCGTGTAGCACCATGGACCTGGACAAGACGTGCGGCGACTTCCTCTACTGTATCGGAGCAAAGTGCGTCTACTACGACCCGGGCATGTGCAAGTAGCTCGGCCAGGCGCAGTGACTTGACGGACCGCCCCACATCGCGTCCCTTGCTGAGGTGAAAAGAGCTGCTTCCAAAAGGCCCTCGAACACCACACTCGTGCGCAGCGGATGCGCCGCAGCTGGAGCGATGTCGCTCTTCGCGTGTGCATGGAGCTGCTCCAGCAGCAGCACGGCACGCGATGCAGATGCGGGCACTGCGCCGGTCGCGACCGAGACGCCGTTCGGAGATTCAGGCGTCCCCTTCCCGAAGGATGCAGGCGCTGGAGACGGCGCATCGGATGCCGGCAGTACGGACGGAGGCGACGCGGGCGTGCGCACCGTGACGGGCGCGTACATCGATACGTACGAGAAGGACGATCTGACGAAGACCGCGAAGCCGCGTTCCGCGCCTGCGGGCCAGACGGTCGCCGTGCTGGTTCCCGGTGCGTCTGGCTACACGTCGCTTCCTGGTGCGTTCGCGAACGACGGCACGATGACCATCGCGAACGTTCCACGCGGTCATTACTTCCTTGCTCTGACGAACGCCGGACACACGAGCCTTCAAGAATGCTCGGCGGACTACATTCCGCTGGGCGACCTTCGCGCGGCACGCCCCGACCTCCTGTTCGTCACGCAGTCCACGCCCGTCACCTTCAACATCGCGAACCTGGATCCCTGGGTCAAGCAAGGCTCCTTCGAGATCGCCAGCTCACAGGGCGGGTTCAACCTTCGTCCATTTTTTCACGGCATGGCGCAGCCCGCCGCGAATGCGACCACGTTCAGTCCCGTCGTCGACTGGAACACCACGGGCATGGGCCAGTTTCCCGCGGGGCTTCCGGAGGCGAACAAGGGCGACGTCGTCTATGTGGGGATGGGCACGCGCACCAATCCTGGCGTGGGTCCCGCCACCGCGATCCTGAAGCACATGACCCAGTACGCGAAGCTCACCGATCTGACGGTCGCCGATGGCGTTGCGGCCACGGAGAACGTCTCGTTGATCGCGGCGCCGCAGACGGGCAGCGCCGCATTCAATGTACTCTACACGAAGTTCGGCGCGTTCGCGGCAGGGATAAATCCAGGCGCCGCGCCGTCATCGATGTTCCTCGATGTGTTCGCGCATCCGTATGGCATCGCGTTCCCGTACTTGCCTGGCAACCTCAGCATCCCGCTCATCGACCTGAGCCTGGATGTGAGCGGAGGCACTGCGCTTCCCGACGCTGGCGGCAGCGATGGCGGCGTGGCCTTTGCTGACTACGACTACGGGGCATTTGCGTACGGGCAGTTCGTGGACGCGAACTGGAAGGAGTTCTCGAGCGTCTTGTTCTCGTTCGGTGTGAGCTTCACGGCGGCAGGCGCCACACCCACGTCCTGGAACGCAACCGTCAGCAGCTTGCGGCCAGGTGCGTTCTCCACGCCGATCGCTCCAGCGGTGGGGTCCCCCGTGGCGCCGCGGATCAATGGCTTGAACGCGTTTGCGACCCAAGCGGGCGTCACGTCGACACCGACGCTCTCGTGGACGGCGCCCGCGCTCGGCACGGCGACCTCCTATACGCTGCAGATCGTGCAGGTCGAAAACGTTGCCAACGTGACGACCCTGACGCAGGTCTTCGATGCGTACGTCTACAGCGCCGCGCCATTCAAGGTGCCCGCTGGAGTGTTGACTGCCGGCGCCACATATTTTGCTGTGATCACAGCGTTCGCGGGTCCGGGCTGGGACGTGATCGACCAGCAGGCGGGCTATGGGACGCCGCTGGATACCGCGGACTGCGTCACAGCAACGTTCACGCCCTGATATGTAGTCTACAACAACTTGCGCGATGGCAAGATGGCTCCATCGCGCGTTGGGACTACTTCACGACCGTCTTGCAGCCGAGAAGTACGTCGACCTTGCCGTGGAGCTCCGCGGTCGCGCTCGAACACGCGGTCCCGTGGAGGATGATCTTCGTCGGATGCGCGGGATCGTCGTAGGTCCAGCCGTTGGTCGCGTCTTCGGGGACGACAGTGCGGTTTCCCGCGCCGTCGTCCTGGATGACGTTCACGCGTGAGGGATCAGCATCCGCGCTCGTCGGCAACGAGAGCTCGCACGAGGATGCCTGCGCGCGGATCCGATTCACGGTGTCCTGGAACTCCTTCGCGAGCGCGGTCACGCTCTTCCCGTTCGGAACGATCTGGAAGTAGCAGAGCTTCGATGGGTCGCTCGCCTCCGCCGCCTTGCAACCCGCGGGCGCGGTGCCACCGGCCTGCGCGAGCGTGCCCATCCACGTCGGGTCGATGTCGTTGAAGTCGCCGATCGCCACGGGGAACGTCTGGATCGGGCCCGCGGGCGACGCCAGCATCGCCTCCTTCGCCACGAGCGGATGGCTCTCGTCGTTCCCGTCGTCGGTCGGCATGCCGTCCGTCATGAGAACGAGCACCTTCTTCGCGTTCGGTGGAAGCGACGTGGGCTTCGCGATTTCCAGAACGGAGAAGCCGCCGAGCAACGCCGCGTGCGTGGGCGTGACGAGCGATGCGTTCGTCGGAGGATCCACGCGCCTTCGCAGGGCATCACGCTGCGCGGCGTCGACGAACGCGATCGGTACGTCGTTGTACCTGTTCACCCCGTCCGCGTCCGTCACCGGATAGGGGCCGGTGCCGACGGTCTTGTCCTTCGTGTCCGAGAAGACCAGTATGCCCACGGCCTGGTTCTGATCTGCCTCAGACGCCATCTGAGCAGCGATCGCATCGAGCGCGGAGACGAGCGCGCTCCACTTGTCTCCTTTCATGCTGCCCGACGCGTCCACGACCAGCTCCAGCATCACCGGCGTACGCGACGTTGTCAGCGTGGCCGTCGCGCAGGCCGCGAAGATGCTCGCGTCGGCGCTGCTGGTACCTGCGTCGTCGCTCGATGCAAGCGCGGGTCCGGCCTCGCTCGTGTCACCGGGATCGATGAAGCCAGCGGAGCCCTTGCTCCCGCAGCCGTAGGACGCAGCGAAGATGGAGAGGGTAGCGAGCGCGAACGCGCTGGAGAAGCGCCTGGTCATGGCGAGGCTCCTCACTTCACCACGACGCCGGAGGACGAGTCGTTGCAGACGCTGACGTCCAGCAAGACTCCGAGCAGCGCGCGCTCCTGGGGCGTGAGGGCGAGCGTGGCTGGCTCCGCATGATAGGTGCTGTACATCACGCGGCCGCATCCGACCTCGAAGCTCACGGTCGCGGGCGTGTCCTTGCCGTTGGTCTGGTGAGAGCGCACCCAGATCTTGGGTGTGACCGCGCCGCCGTCGCCTGCGCCTGCATCGGCCACGGTGCTCACGCCGTCGATGGTGGTGTAGTTGCGGAGCAGCGTGAAGGAGGAGATGCTCTGCGCGGACAGCCACGAGCCGAGCGACTTGTCCGCTACCACGGCGGGCGCGTCGTACGAGGTGTGGAGGCAGCCAGAGCACGCCGTGTTGCTCGCGCCTTGCCACTGCACGTAGCCGGGGAACGTGCGGTTGATGAAATCGTAGTGCCAGTCCGTCGCGTACAGACGCCCGCCCTTGGTGACGAACGCCTGCAAATTAGACTGGATCGTGGGATCCGTGGACAGGTCGAGCCCCGAGTTGCCGGCCGTGAAGTCGCCGCACGGCAGGAAGATTATCTGCTGCGCGAGCACGGCGTTCTGATCCTGGAGAAAGGCCTTCGCGGCCTGACCGATGAGCGCGCTCTGCTTGATGTCGATGGCGGAGGGATCGATCCCGAGCTTCTGTAGCGAGTCCTCGATGTCGTCGTATGAGCCGGCGACGACGGTCATCTTGGGGACCTCGTGTCCCTGCATCAGATCCGTCTTGCTGGGCAGCGCGGTGGTGCCATCGGCGAGCTTGTTCTTGCCCGGCGCGATCGTGATCTCCGACACGTTGCGGAAACCACCCTTTTGCACGACCAGGAACTGCTTGCCCGTGAGGAGCGTCGGGAGATCGAACGTGCCGTCCGATCCTGTGAGCGTGTACTGGCTCATCGAGAGCTGCACGCACTTGTCGCAGTAGACGCCCGTGGGCATCGGGGCGGGCTTCTGGTTCGTGAGGTAGACGAGCGCGCCTTCGATCGGCACCATCTGGTTCGGCGCCCACACGGTGCCGACGATGTCCGACGTCGCGCCACCGTCGCCGGTGATGAGCGAGGAGGAGGAGTCGGCGTTGCCGCCGCCATCGGAGCTTCCCGCGCCGGGGCCCGCGTCAGGATCGGTCGCGTTCACATCACCAAGCACCTGATCGGAGCCGGCGCATGCGAACGCCCCGCAGACGAGCATCGCGGCGAGCGGGACTGTGAGGGCAAGTGCTTTGGTCATTGCCCCCACGTATGTCCGCCCCTGCCCTCTTTTCTGAGCGTCGGCGTTTTTTTCACAGAGCGCTCCGGTCATTGCGCGAGGCGCTGTCTGGCTTGCGCTGCGATGCGCGTGCGCTCGGGGGCCAGCTGGCTATCGGGAAAGTCGGCTTCGCATTTCTTCACGAGCGCGAGCGCCTTCGCCGGATCCGTGTCGAGGACGCGGCGCGCTTCGAGGAGGACGGCGCCTTCGCGTTTGACTGCATCTGCCGACGGCTGCGGCGATGCGCGAGGCATCACGCGCGGAGGTGTGCTCGGAACCACCGCCGTTGCCGCTGACTCCATGCGTGGTGGCTGCAGCGGATCTACGATCCGCACCGGCTCCGGAGGCGCGGGGGCCGGCGCGATGGGCGCGATGGGCGCGATGGGCGGGATGGGCGTGATGGGCGCGGCGGTCGTGACCGGTGCTGGTGCGTCCACTGGCCCCGCATGCGTGAGCCCGTAGTAGATGCCCGCTCCGGCGCCCACGACCAGGACGAGAACGCCCATCTTGGCCAGCACGCCGAACGACGACGAGCGCTGCACTGCCGCGACGGTGGCAGTCCCCGCGGTCGATGCAGTCGTGGATGCAGTCGCGGCGATGCCCGCTCGCACGCGCGCGATCGCGGCGTTCCCGAGTACGTCGCCGCGCGCCACGCGAAGTGCGCGGCCAAGCTCGGAGCTCGCATCGGAGTCGAGGAGGCGCGGAGGGTCTTCGCTCATGACGAGGCTCCTTTCAGCACATCCTGGAGCTTGTCCCTCGCCGAATAGAGGCGGGAGTAGGCCGTCTGCAGCGGGCAGCCTGCGGCCTGCGCGGTCTCGTTCATGGTGAGCCCCTCGATCTCGAAGAGCACGAACACGGCCCGCTGATCGTCTGGCAGCTCCTCGAGCGCAGCAAGCAGGCGCGCGCGCACCTGCGCGTTCTCGGCGTCCTCGTGCTGCGCGGCAGCGACGACGGAGTCAGGGTCGGCTGCCGCGTCCTCGGGACGGCGGCGCACGCTTCGTCTGTAATTGTTTGCAGTATGCACGCAGATCTGTCGGACCCACGCGCGCATCGAGCCGCCGTCGAACTCGGCGAGGCGCCGATGCACGACCAGGAAGACCTCCTGCGCAAGGTCCTCCACGTGCGCGTCGTGTACGCCAAGGTACCGGAGCGTGCGGCCGACGTAGGCGGCCTCCTCGCTGAACACGCGCTCGAATTCTGGCATCTGGAAAGGGTCACGCTCTCCTTCATGTCCGGAGGGTCCGCTCATTATGGTCCCGTCCGGAGCTCGAGCCCGAGCGTCCCGGTGGGAGCCACGGAATCAGGCTGGAATACCGGCACGTAGGAGCCGCCGGCGTCACGAAAACCCCAGCGCTCTCGCACCAGCGGGACGAGGATGCCCGCCTCGGCGCGGAGCCAGAGCGGCCCGAAGAGGCGAAGGGCGCCCTGGGCCAGGACCGGCACGACGACCAGCGGGCGTACATGGCTCTGCCCCGCGGTCAGGTCGAGCGAGCGCCCGGTGATCGCGCCTGCACCGATGCCTGCACACGCTCCCACTGCTGCGTTCTCACGCTGCCATCGTGGGCACGCGGCGAGCTCCACGTCCCACGCGGAGAACGAGCCGCCAGCACCAGCGATGGTCGCGTCGGACGATGCGAACATCCGCGCGGTCGCGGCGATGGGCACGAACGCCTTTGGCGCCACCTCTGCGCGGAGAACTGCGGCGCCCGTGGTCCCGGGCAGCAGCGACGAGGAGAGCCCGGCGCCCGCGCCGACGGACAGCACCGGCGCTTCCGCGTTCGGTGCGGCGGGCTCTGGTGGGGGCGGCGGAGGCGAAGCAGCGGCGGACCGCGGCGCCTCGGGTTGCACACGAAGCGTGGTGGGTGCCTCCTCCAGGCCATCGATCATCAGCACGATCACGACCGCGATCGATTCGTCCAGACGCTTGCAGTCTGCATCCGTCGAGAGCGCGCGCTCGGTGACGACCTTGCCCGACGCGTCCAGCAGACGGATGCGCGCATCGAAATGCTCCGGCGTCCCCGGCCGGAGCGACACGCTTCCTTCGATCTTCGCGGAGGGAGCCGATTCACCGTGGAACACCGGCCTGCCAAGCGTGCGCTCCACGGCTTGCGCCAGGTCCTCCGCGCCAATGCACCGAGCTTCGGGGCGGGACCAACCAAGCTCCACGTGGCGCACCGGCTCCGCGCTGGCCTGGCGCGTGACCAAGAGCAGCGCGACGGAAACGGCGAGCCGAGCGAGTTGCGCTACGCGCCGCATCGCGCTCAGCCTACATGATCACGGAAGTGGCGTCAGAGCAGCTCGCGCGCGCTGGTCTGGAGCCGCTGACGTGCGCGGAAGATCCGCAGCTTCACCGCCATGACGGACGTGCCCAGAGCGGAAGCCGCCTGCGCCATGGTCAGGCCCTCGCCCTCTACCAGCTCGTACACTTCGCGCTGCGCGGGAGGTAGCGCGTCAAGCGAACGCCGAAGGGCCTCCGTCGTCCGTCGAAGCGCGAGGTCGTCGTGCGGTGAAGGGGCCTGAGAGACGACGTCGCTCGTCTCCTTGCCGAGCACCTCGCGTCCGGAGCGTCGGTACGCATCGATCCGCAGTCGCCTCGCGATCGCGAAGGCCCACGGAACCACGTCCATACCGGTCTTGTACCGCTCCCGGGCGGCGTGCATCTGCAGGAACGTCTGCTGCAGGATGTCTTCCGCCAGTGCAGAATCCCCGGTTCCTCGGCGGAGGAATGCGAGCAGCCTGCTTGCGAGCCCGCCGTAGACGATCGCAAATGCCGCGTCTTCGCCCACGGCGTAGCGATCCATGGCGCCGTTGATCTCTTCTGACGGTATGTTCGATGCGCTCATCGACGCCGAATGCGCGGCAGCGCGAGCTGCCCCCCTTGGCAGGTGAGCTTGCCCGACTGGAGCCGCGAAGAACCATAGTCAATTGTTCGCGCGGCTCACGGTGGCGGCCGCGACCGCGGTCTCAGCCGAAGACGCGAATCAGATCTGCGCGCGACTCGAGCCCCAGCTTGCGAAGGGCCCGCGTGACCGTGGTTGACACGGTGGAAGGGGTGATACCCAGCTCGTACGCGATGTACTTGAATGAATGCCCGAGCGCGGCATATGCGACCACGGCCTGCTCGCGCGTGTCGAGCTTGCGCAGCGTTGCGGTCCGCGGCTCGTTCTTGACCGCCAGGAGCATGCGCTTTCCGTCCGACTCGGTGGTCTCCACGATGGACCAGCGGCCCTCCACGAGCGCGGTCCATGTGGCCAGCCGCTCTTCGGGGTTCGCCTTGCGGCTGCGCGCACGCTCGGAGCGCTTCACCGCATCGGTCAGCGTGCCGGTCAGTGCGCGTGCTTCGGCCGCGCGCGCGTCCAGCAGCTTTCCTGAAGGAGAGAGCACCGCCTCCACCGCGTGATCGTTCGCCGCGGGCGCGCGCCTGAGGTGACTCCCGGGAATCGCCGCCGACATCTCTGCGATGTAGGCCATGGCTCCATCGCCCATGGTGAACGGCCGCGCCGCCTTCACGATGCCCTTCACCCACTCGGCTTCTGGAACGTCGAACGAGTACGCGGCCTCGACGATCGCCAGCGGGTCCTTGGGCGCGTTCCGGGTCACTGTGCGCTCATGATACGTGAGCGCGCAGTCCTGGCTATGATGCAGAGCATGCCCGGCAAGCCTCCGAAGGATCTACAGGTGGACCTGATCGAGATAGACGGTCAGGAGCTGGCCCTGATCACCCTTCCCGCGCGCGCGGACGGGCGGTCGCTGGTGGCACAGAGGGCTGTCCGCGGCCGAGCGCGACGTGGTGCTGGCGGTGCTGGCGGGGAAGTCTAACGCGGACATCGCACGCGCGCGAGACACCTCCACGCGCACCGTCGCCAATCAGCTCGCCTCCATCTACGGCAAGCTAGGCATCAGCTCGCGCCACGAGCTGGTCGCGCTCACCAGCGTGACAGCACCGAAGTAGCCGCTGTCTCCGAACCCCTCTTCCTTTCCGTCTTCCCATCTTTGTGTTCAACGTGCGCGGGGTGCTCCTCTGGCGAGATGAGCCCGCGTCTTCGGCAGCCCTCGCGATGAGGTCCAGGAGTCTCCGGGCAGCTGTGAGTGGGTGGACCGTTGTCGGAGGGCATGGCCGCTGGCGAGCCATACTCACGAAACGCTGAGTAACCGTTCACGGGTTGCTCGCCGCCGCGCGCCCCCGGGTCCACGAGCGCCGCATCGCGCGCCCCCCCACCCAGCGCGTGGGCTCGCTCGGGTAGGTCCATTCGGCACGTTGTGAGATCGAAATATCGTGCTGCGACGA
>JANXLV010000291.1 GCA_025355005.1 Myxococcales bacterium
TTCGCCTCGAGCACGGGCACATGATCGATGCGCCCCACCTTGCCGTCCTTCGAGGCGGCGACATCGGTACGGGAAGCACGTCGGCGGAGCTTCGTCATGCTCCACCAACGTATCCCAGCCGAGGGAGCCGCCGCAACGGAACCCTTTACGGCTTGTCTTCCGCGGTGATCTTGAACTCGACGCGACGGTTGATACCGCGCCCCTCGTCCGTGTCGTTCGTGGTGACCGGCTTCTCCATACCGTAGCCGTGCGCCTCGAGACGATCGGGCTTGATGCCGTGGTCGGTGAGCCACTTCATGACGGAGTTCGCGCGCTGCTGCGAGAGCTGCTTGTTGAGCGCCGCGGCGCCGCGGTTGTCCGTGTGTCCCTCGATCACCATCTTGTGGATGCCGGGGTACTGGTTCAGGACGTTCGCGACGGCCTGCATGGTGGGGAAGCTGTCCGGGAGGATCGTCGCCGAGCCGAACCCGAAGTGGATCTGATCCAGGATGCGGATCTGGTTGTCGTCGATCGTGACGAGCGGGCAGCCGTTCTTCTTCGGATCGGGGTTGGGCTTGCCCGGCACTGTCGGGCACGCGTCGACCGCGTCGTTGATGCCGTCCTTGTCCTGATCTTCCTCGGGGCAGCCGTCCTCGTCGTCGACGCCGTCCTTGTCCTCGGGCTTGTCCGGGCACTTGTCTGCGACGTCGGGGATGCCGTCGCCGTCGCGGTCCTTCGGGATGGGGCAGCCGTCGGAGGGATCGTTGCCGAGATGATCCTCGGGCTCGTCCGGACACGCGTCCACGTCGTCCGGAATGCCGTCGTTGTCGCGGTCGCCGACCTTCTGCTCGCTCTTCCACTTCGCGCGCAGCGCCGCCTTCGGCGATACGGCCTCGGAATCGAGGATGGGCTGGTAGATGCCCACGAGCGCAGTGATGCGGAGCCACGGCGCGCCGTAGCCATCGGCGATGAGCGAGCCAGCGGACACGCCCGCCCAGTACTTGTCGCCCGAGCCGAACTTCATGCGCCCTTCGATGTCGTACTCGATGGGGCTGTTTCGGCTCGTGAACGCCGTGTTGCCGATGATCGGGCCCGCGTTCTTCGTGTCGTTCTCGATGCCGGTCTGACCGAAGACGGTCGCGCCGAGGCGGTACTTGCCATCCTTGAACGGAATGAACGCGCCGACGGCCCAGCGCCATTCGTCGCCGATGCCAAGGCCGGACTTCACCACCGGATCGTTGATCGAGTTGTGAGGGCGCAGCATGATGCCGGTGTTGGCCACGACGGTCACGTACTTGAACGTGCGCTCGCCGGTGACCATGATGAGTCCGCTGGTGTCGCCGTCGCCACCGAAGTTGTTCTGCGAGCCGGCCGGAACGATGAGGCTGAGCATGCCGCCGACGGACGTCTGACGATCAGGCGAGCGCCACGCAGTGCCGCGCGCGTCGAGGCGAACGTCACCCGCGTTCGCGCCATCCGTGGACACGGTGGTGGTCTTGGTGGACCCGAGGAGCGTGGTCGAGCCGTAGTCCGGGTTCTTGCCGCTCTGGAACGGCGCGAACGGGAACGCGACGCCGACGATGAAGCGATCGAAGAGCTCGAAGCCAGCGTTCGCATAGACGGACAGCTGGTGCTCGATGACGGCGGGAGCGGAGCGCTTCAGCGTCGCGGGATCCGACGTGATGTTCTTCGTGTGGAGCGGGTCGAACTGGTAGCCCATGCCAAGCTGCCCGTAGACGATGGTGCGCTGGTTGGTCACGGGCCGGAAGAGCACGAGCCCGTCGTCCGGAGCGCCCGGCATTTCGAGCCGATCGAGCTTGAAGGTGTGCTGCTGCGCGTGAGCTACCCGAGGCGCGGAGCAGAGCGCGGCGGCCCCACAAATCCCTGCGATCGCGGAGAAAACGACCTTCTTGGTTCCACGCATCGAAGCCCGCCCAGGTTGCTGACCAAAGCCCATTGGAAGTCTGCTCATCCGAAGTCCTGGACGATACACAAAAACGGTCGGCATGGGTCTAGAGTCGGCATGGTTCTAGAGAGGTCCTGGAGAGGTCCAGAGAGGTCCAGAGAGGTCGAGGGAGGTCTAGAGAAGGGTCCGAACCCTTTCGGCCTTGACGGGTCCGGACTCGTCTGCTTTTATCCGCGCCCCCAAAGGCTCCGTACGCTCTAGAGGATTTTCGCCATGAAACGCACGTACCAACCGCACAACCTCCGCCGCAAACGCACGCACGGGTTCCGCGCGCGCATGGAGACCAAGGGCGGCCGTAAGGTGCTCGCGAACCGTCGCCGCAAGGGCCGCCTCCGCCTCACGGTGTCGACGTTCAAGAAGTAGGCTCCAACGCTTTCCCGAAGAGCCAGCGGCTCCGGAGGCGTGCCGATTTCGTGAGGGTGCAGGGCTCGTCCAGGAGGGCGAGCACGCCCCATTTCCTGTTCCTCCTCGACCTGACGCCCCAGCGACCAGAGGGAGCGAAAACACCAGGAGAGTGCAGAGCGACCGCAGGGAGCGGCTGCACCGGCGCGCGGATCGGGTTCGTGGTGTCGAAGAAGATCGGCACGGCGGTCGTACGCAATCGCGTGAAGCGCGTGGCGCGCGAGGCCTTCAGGCTGACCCCTGGCTTCTTGCCTCCAGGTATCGACGTGGTGGTGATTGCACGCAACGGCGCGGAGTCGTTGTGCTTGGCCGACGTCCAGGCCGAGTGGACGCGCGCACGCGGGAATATTCAGCGAAAAGCCGAAGACCTGTTCCGCGCGCAAACCGCACCAAAGCAGTGAAAATCGAGTGGCGCGGCCGCCAGCGAGGGCTCATGTTGGCGCCAATCGTCCCCCATGGTCGCCCGTCTCTTTATCGGCCTGATCCGCATCTACCAGCGGCTCCTCTCGCCGCTGCTGCCTCCCGCGTGTCGCTTCGAGCCCTCTTGCTCGCGATACGCGGTCGCATGCCTGGGCACCCACGGGGCGCTCCGGGGTAGCTTGCTTTCGGTCGTACGGCTGTGTAAGTGCCACCCGTTTCACCCGGGCGGCTTCGATCCGCCGCCGCCGCGCCGTGACAGCGCTTCTGCTCGCTCCGCTCCCGCCCTTTCGCAAGAGAATCCGTAAACGCACATGGACAGAAATACGCTCCTGCGCTGGGTGGTCATCGCCGCCGCGATCCTCCTCTTCTGGAAGTTTGGAATGCCGCTCATCTCCGGCAAGAAGGACGCGGGTCCGCAGCTGCCGCAGGAGGTCTTCGCGAACGCGCCTGGCTTCGTGCCGGACCGGGTGGATCCGCCGGTGGGCGATCAGCCGAACGACCCGAAAGAGGGCGAGCTCTGCAAGATCGCAGGCAACCGCTTCGAGGCAGAGCTGTCCACGCGCGGCGCCGCCATCACGCACTTCATGCTGCACGATCCGCAGTACGCCGGCACGGACGGGTTCGACATGTCGACCACGCCCGACATCGAGCGGTGGCGCAACCTGCGCACGTCGTTCCGCGCAGACGGCGCGAATGATCAGGTGAAGTACGACCGCTTCGACTGGAAGGTGGAGCGCGCGCCCAACGGCAAAGCATGCACCTTCAAGTACAGCGACGCGGACGTGTCGCTCACGAAGATCGTGGCCGCGGGCGATCGCCCGTTCGAGCTCAGCGTCGAGACCACGGTGCAGAACGTGTCCGCAGCGGCGAAGAAGCACGCGTTCGCGACGGAGGTGTTCTCCTGGCGCATCCTCGATGACGTGAAGGGCAGCATGGGCCGCGCGAAGCCGTTCATGACGGAGCTCTCGTGCGCCGCCGGCAAAGAGGTCGTGCGCAAGTCGAAGGACGACTTCGGCACGGGCTGGGTGAACCAGCCCAGCACCGATCGCTACGCGTCTCTCAACACGTCGTACTTCACGCAGGCGCTCATGCCGATCGGCGAAGCTCCCACGTGCGCGCTGCTCGCAGAGGACTGGCTCGCGCCGGGACAGGCAAAGGACGACGACAAGGCACCGATGGTCTACCACGCGCGCCTGGCGTACACGGCGCGTGAGCTCCCCGCTGGGCAGTCCGTCACCTACAAGCAGCTCGCGTTCTTCGGACCGAAGGAGCGCCTCGTGATGGACCAGGCGGGCGGCGGCGCGCCGAAGCTCTCGGACACCGTGAACCTCGGCTTCTTCTCGCCCGTCGCGAAGTTCCTGACCGGCGTGCTGGAGTACATCCACGGCATCATCGGCAACTGGGGCATCTCGATCATCGTGATGACGTTGTGCCTGAAGCTGGTGCTCTTCCCGCTGACGTTCAAGTCGATCAAGAGCAGCGTCGAGATGCGGAAGCTCCGTCCGGAGATCGACATCATCAACGCGCGCTTCAAGGACGACATGCAGGCCAAGAACCTGGCCATGATGGAGCTCTGGAAGAAGCACGGCGTGTCGCCGTTCGGCGGGTGCTTGCCGCAGATGGTCCAGATGCCGGTCTGGTTCGCGATGTACACGACATTGCAGACCGCGGTACCCATGTATCATACACACTTCTTGTGGTTCACGGACCTGTCGCTGCCGGACCGCTTCTACATCCTGCCGATCGTCCTTGGTGCGCTCATGATCGTGCAGCAGCGCATCATGCCGCAGCAGCCGGGCATGGATCCGATGCAGCAGAAGATGATGACGTGGATGATGCCCATCATCTTCACGGTCATGATGCTCTTCCTGCCGGCGGCCCTGGGCGTCTACATGATGACGAACAGCATCCTGAACATCACCCAGCAGATGATCATCGAGAAAATCGCGCCCCGCGGGGCCACCCCCGCCAAGGTCGCGAAAGTGGATGAGAGCGGTGGCAAGGGTGGCAAAGGGCGAGACAAGAAGGGCGAGATCGTCGTAAAGTCGGGCTGACCGGCGACAGCGGAGAGCACCGCCGACACGCAGCATCGAAAGGGACATCTCTGTGAGCAGCACCACGACCGAAAACGCAACTCCTGAAGTCAACGCAGCCGCCCCTGGAAGCCAGGAGGAGCGCGCGCTCAACTTCGTGAAGATGCTCCTCGAAAAGATGCAGATGGATGCGGACGCGACGTTCCCGCCCGATGACGGCGAGAGCGGCGAGGACGAGATCCGCATCGAGATCGAGGGACCGGACGCGGGCCGTGTCATCGGCAAGCGCGGCTCCGTCCTCGAGGCGATCCAGTATCTGACCACGCGCGTCGCGCACCGCCCCGGCGATCCGCGCAAGCACATCGCAGTGGACGCAGAGGGCTACCGCGCCCGCCACGAAGACCAGCTCGCCGAGATGGCGGAGAAGCTCGCTCGCCGCGTGGCGCAAGAAGGCAAGGTCATCACCTTCGACCCGATGTCTGCGCGCGATCGCCGCATCGTGCACATGGCACTCAAGGACATCGCGGGCGTCCGCACCGAGAGCCACGGCGAAGGTCAGGACCGCCGCGTCCAGATCATCCCCGTCAAGCCCGCGAGCTGACGGTCACTCGGCCGAGTCAGCCCGTCAGCCCCCCGCCAGCCCCCCCGTCAGTCGCCTGCGTCGGTGCTCGCGTCCGTGCTGCCGTCCGTGCTGCCGTCGTTGCTTGTGCCGTCGGGGGCGTCGGTGCTGGCGTCGGTTGGGGTGACGCTGCCGTCGTCCGCTGGGCCGGCGTCGAAGTCGGGGCCGCCTGGGTAGCAGGACTCGTCCGTGTCGCACTTCCAGATACCGCCGCCGCTCGGGCCCGCGACGCATCTGCAGCCGCCCTTCGCGCACATCGCGAAGCACACCTGCGTGGAGACCGGCGAGCACGGAGTGCCAGTTCCGTTGAACGTCTGGCAGAGGAGCTTGATGGTCTCGTCGCCCGAGGCGTCCGTCGCGGTCGCGGTGTCGTCGCCGCCGCAAGCGCCCACGCTGAGGGTCGCGAGCAGCGTCAAAACGAGCACCGCCGAAGCCACCGAGTAGAAGTGCCGCGGCGCGGCGGGAATCAAAGCCATTCGCGGATCCTAGCAAACGCGCGCGCGTGTGCGAATTACACCACGTACATTCCGTCAGCCGCCTGCCTCGGCGGAGGAGGTTCCCGTGTCGACGAGGTCCCGCGAGCCGCCGATGTCGAGGATGGTCATGCGTGACGCGTCGAGCGCCTGTTCGCTCCAGCGCTTGCGCAGGCGCTGAGGCGGCTCTCCCAGCGGCTCATCCGTCAGCTTGAACGTGCCCCAGTGCATGGCAAAGAAATGTTTGGCGCCGAGGAGCTCGAACGCGCGCACTGCCTCTTCTGGCCCCATGTGCTGCGGCTGCATGAACCACGGCGGGTCGTACGCGCCAATGGGCAGCATCGCCCAGTCGATGCGCGGGCCCTTCTCGGCGATCTGCTCGAACACCATCTCGCTCATCGCGGTGTCACCCGCGTGGTACGCCACGCCCTCGCTCGACTGGTAGAGGAAGCCGCCCCAAAGGCGCTTGTTGCGATCCCACGGCATGCGCATCGACCAGTGGTGTGACGGCACGTGCGTCACCGTGAGACCGCCGACGGTGTGCGACTCCCACCAGCCGAGCTCCACCACGTTCGTGAGGCCTGCCGAGCGCAACAGCTCCGCGTTGTCCTTCGGCACGATGAAGAGGGACTTGTTGCCGATCATCTTCAGCGACGGCATGTCGAGATGATCGAAGTGCGAGTGACTGACGGTCACGACATCCAGCGGAGGCACATCCACAAACGCGACCCCAGGCTGCACGAGCCGCGGCACCGCGCCCTGGATGCGGTTCGACCAGATCGGATCCGTAGCGACGAGCTGACCACCGAGCCGCATCACGAACGTCGCATGACCAATCCACGTGAGCCGCGGGGAGGAGGAAGAGAGGGACTTGCCGTCGTTGGGGACGAACGGAGTCTCGAACGGGACGTGGTCGCGCTTGCGCTTGCCGGTGAGGCGATCGACGAGCTGCCACTTGAGGATGTCCGAGAGGCCCTTGTCGGGGGTAGTGCCGTCAAGATTTTTGTAGAGGGGCATTTGGGTTCAGGATCTCAGGTGACTCGCAGGTCCACGTAGCCGTCCAGTCTGGGCTTCTGCATGCGTCCGAGCGCAGAGAATCGGGCGTGTACGGGACCGAGCTTTCTCGCGCGCGCTACGTCGTCGGTGCCGAAGGCGCAGACCCATTTCGCGATGGGCGCGAGCGCAGACGTGACCTCAGCGTCGCGGAGCGCGCATCTCACGAGCACGTGTCGGCACGTGGGGGGGACGATCGCGGGCGCATCCGAGGGCGCAACGGCGACGACGTGCGCGTGCCCGGCGAACACCTCACCCACCATCGTCATCGTGTCCGAGAAGCGCACGGACTCCGCGCGCTCTTCCCTCGTGAGCTCGCCGCGCGGGACCTTCGTGGTGTTCAGCGCGCGATGCAGCGCACGGCCCACCTCCTCTGCGCGCGCGGGGCCGCCCTCCACGAAGAGGACGCGAAGGCTGAGGCAGCCGCGTTGATCGAAGGCGACGATGTCGCTCTCCAGCCCGGCGAGCACGTCCTCCACCGGGGTCTTCGTGGTCAGGAAGCCCACGCCAAGGCCGTGGCCGTGGCCGATGACGGGCACATGCGCCGCGGCCCTGAACTTCGCGATCGTCTCGTCCTTGCCGTAGACGTGGATCTCGCCCTCGCGCAGGTTTCGCACCTCCACGGTGGACACGAGCTCGATGTTCGGGTCGCCGAGCGCACGCACGATCGCAGCGGCGAGCTCCGGCTCGCGGGAGGACGGACGCACCGTCACGCGCTCGCCCTTTGCACGCGCGCACGCGATCGCCCGGAGCGAGCCCACGAACACGTTCGCCGCCAGGATGAGCGTCACCCGCGAGACGTCGCCGAACTTGAGGACGAAGCGCTCCACGTCGTCCTCGGTCGCGTCGGTCTCCAGGTGCTCGGCCATCCCCTTGCGAACTCCCTCGATCGAGAGCCCCGTGGATGCGACGAGCTTCTGGATGAGCGACTCGTCGCGCTGGAGCTCGCGCGCGACTTCGAGGATGCGCATCACGTCGCGGGTCTTCTCGCGGACGCTCCTCACGACGGCCCCAGCATCTCGTCGATGGCGATGGAGCAGCCGCGCGGCGCGGCGCCGGGCATGCGGCCGAGCAGCACGAAGCCGTCGCGCTCACGCCGGACCAGATCCTGCGTCTGGATCACGACGGCGCTGTCCACGTTGCAAAGGTCCACGATGCGCGCGATGCCGATCTTGCCGTCTTCCACCGGCTCCAGCGTCTCCGGATCCACGGGAACGACGGAGGCCCACGGCGGCTCCGTGAAGATGCTGGCGAGCGTGTCCTCTCCCGGGTACGTGTAGAACTGGCTCGAGAGCTCCGTCATGCCGTACTCGGAGACCACGTCGCCCTCTTCGATGCAGAATACACGCGCTATCTCGCGCCGGAGCTCGGCGGCGGGGACCTCGCGCGACTTGCCCTTGAAGCCGCCGGTCTGCATCACGCGACTACCTTTGGGAAGCCGGAACGTGTCGCTGCCCATCGCATCCAGGAAGTGCACGAACGCGAACGATGTACCGAGGAGCAATACGGACTCATCTTCGCCCAGGGCGAGCGCGCGCGCCACGCGCTCGTCGAGCCGCGCAAGCTCGAACACACCATCGCGCAGGAAGTACGTCTCCTGTCCCGTCGCGTCGCTCCCCATCTGCGTCGCGAACATGGAAAACATGTGGGTCAATGACGAGTCGGGCTGCTCGCTGGGAGGGGGACCAAGCACCAGGACGGGGATGAACGGGGGCTGAACGCCCAGAGTCGGGGGCATGAGCATCCGATGCCCGAACGCGAGCGCCGCGGCGTCGTACGTGTCCGTGCCCCGCATGATGTGACGACCGCGACGCCCGACGGTGGTGCCGCTGGTCTGGAACACGACCGGCTCGCCTTCCTCGAACGCAAAGACACGCGTGAGCTTGAACGCGTCCGTGGGGACGGCGGGAATGTCGGCGGCCGACACGAGCTCGTCCGGATCGATCCCGTGGCGCGCGCACAGCCGCGCGAAGCCCGGGATGTTGCGCGCCTGGAAGCGAGCGATGTCGCACGCGAGCGTGTTGGGGTCCGCGGGCGCCGGCTCGTTCCCTTCGAACGCGGCCACCATCGCCTGCACGTGGTCGTGCAAGCCGTTGCTCTCCTCGATCGGGTCCACGAGGCCACCTTACGCCAGAGTTGCCGCGATTTCAGGCGCCTTGGTCCTGTCTTTCAAGGCACCTCCGTGGTCAACTATCGCTTGGAGGGGGCCAAGACGGATGCTTGAGCTGTTTCGGACACCAGCCCTCGTCGAGCAGCTCCTCGTGGGCCTTCGCGACCGCCTGAGCATCGTCGACCCGAACGGAGTGGCGATCTTCGTCAACGACTCCATGTGCGAGCTCACCGGATACTCCCGTGAGGAGCTCCTCGGCACGAGCGCGCCGCATCCCTACTGGCCCCCCGAAGAGCTGGCGACCATCAACGAGGCGTTCGCGCGCACCCTCGCGGGAGCGCCGACGACGTTCGAGCTCCTCTTCTGTACCAGGAGCGGTGAGCGCTTTCCCGTCCTCGTCTCGCCCTCCATGCTCCGCGGTCCAGACGGCTCGCCCGTCGCCTTCGCGGCCACGGTGAAGGACATCCGCGACCGCAAGCAGCTCGAGCGCTCGCACGCGGAGTCCGAGCAGCGCTGGCGGTCGATCGCCGAGAACCCGTTCGACTTCGTGCTGGTCATCGATCGTGAGTATCGCTACGTGTACGTGAATCACCTCGCGCCCGGCATCACGGCAGAGTCGCTGATCGGAAAGGCGACGCCCTTCGACTTCACCGACGCAGCGCATCACCCGGCGATGCGTGATGCGTTCGACACCACGTTTGCGACCGGTCGCGCCACCAGCTACGAGGCCTACAGTCCGCAGCTCGACAAGTGGTACTCGACGATCGTCGGTCCCATCGAGACGGAGGGCCGAATCACCTCGCTCTCCATGTTGACCCGCGAGATCACGCAGCAGAAGCACGCCGAAGAGGCGCTTCGTGCGTCGGAACATCAGCTGCGCGAGTCCCACAAGATGGAGACCATAGGGACGCTCGCCGGCGGCATCGCGCACGATCTCAACAACATCCTGTCGCCGATCCTCGCGTACTCCGACCTGGCGCGGCAGGAGCTGGCGGCGGACCACTCGTTGCAGCCAAGCCTAGAGGCGATCCACGAATCAGCCTTGAAAGCCCGCGATCTCGTGCGTCGGATCCTGCTGTTCAGCCGCCGGCAGGAGCCGCAAAAGCGAACCATCGATCTGGCCGCGTGCGGGAGCGAGGGCGTGAAGCTGTTCAGATCGACGATACCTGCCACTATCGAGATCGTGCTGGACCTTCCGGCCGAGCCGGTATGGGTGCTCGCCGATCGCACGCAGATTGACCAGGTCCTCGCGAATCTGGTGACGAACGCGCTCCAGGCCATGCACGATGACGGTGGCACGCTCGGGATCCGGGTGCGCCCGGCGGTAGGTTCCTTGGCGGCCGTCGTGGTGACGGACTCCGGCGTGGGCATGGATGAGGAGGCCCAGCGGCGCGCCTTCGATCCGTTCTTCACGACGAAGGCCACCGGGACCGGCACCGGTCTCGGGCTCTCGATCGTTCACGGCATCGTGCGCGAGCACGGCGGCGACGTCACCCTGCAAAGCGCTCCGGGCCAGGGCGCTCGCTTCACCGTGCAGTTGCCCGCCGCTGCACCGCCCACAAGCCACCCCGCCGGGAGCGTTCGCGCGGACGCGAAGGCTGTTTCGCGTATGCGCGTGTTGTGTGTGGATGACGAGCTTGCGGTCGCCAAGGTCGTGGGGAAGGTCCTCCAGATGGCCGGCCACACCGTGACGATCATGACCAGCGCGCCCGATGCGCTTGCGTTGTTTGAGCAAGCGCCGAGCGCGTTTGACCTGCTCGTGACTGATCAGACGATGCCGCAGATGAAGGGGACGGCGCTGATCTCGGCTGTCCTCGCGTTGCGCCCCGCCTTGCCCTGCATGCTCATGACGGGCCTCGACGACGAGGAGACCATCACGCAAGCGCGCGCGCTCGGGGTCACCGAGATCCTCACGAAGCCATTCTCCATCGACGCCCTGGAAGCGGCGATTGGAGGGGCAGCGCGCTCCCCCGTCGTCTCAGGCGGTCCAGCCGATCGCTGCAACCACTAGAGCGCGGGGATGCGCAGGCGCCACGCAGGCGCTGATGAGGATCAACGCGCGGCTTCCTCGGTCACTGCCTCCGCCGCCATGAAAAGCAGCGGCTCGGGCGCGTTCAGCGCAGGCGTCAGCGTCACGACGTCACCGCGGAGCCCGCCCGTGAGTGCGATGTAGCCACGCGCGAGGAGACGGCGACACACCGCGAGCGCGTGGCCTGCGTCGTTCATGCGCACGCCGAGCATGAGCCCCTGCCCCGTCACCGTGAGCCCCGTCCTCTGGAGCGCCGCCTTGAACGCGTCGCCGACGGTCACCGAGCGCTCCCATGCGCGATGATTGCACAATACATCAATCACGAGGCTGGCCGCTGCGCACGCGGGCGGCGAGCCGAAATGCGTCGCGGTGTGGATGGCGCTGCCGCCGTGCGCGCCCCAGCCGGCCATCGCGGACTCGCGGCCGAAGCACGCCGAGATAGGGAACCCAGCGCCGAGCCCCTTGCCGACGCATACGAGGTCCGGCGTGGTCTCCGCGACCGAGGCGAGCAGCGCGCCGCTGCGGCCCATGCCCGTCCAGATCTCGTCGGCGACGAGCAGCGCGCCGTGGCGATCACAGATCTCGCGCAAGCCGCGCAGGAAACCTTTGGGCGGCACGATGCAGCCCCCGCGCCCCTGGATGGGCTCCACGATGATGGCGCCCGCATCGCAGTCGGCGGCGAGCGCGTCGGCCTGCTCGAGCGCGCGGTGGAGCTCCACACCGGGATGCAATGCGGCCGCGTCGGGGTAGTCCGCGAACCGCACGTGCGAGCCCAGCTGCGCCTCGAACGGCGCGCGAAACCCAGGCGCGAGCCCGCACGCCGCGAGCGGCGCATACGACAGCCCATGGTAGCCGCCATGGAACGCGACGACGCCGCTCTTGCCCGTCGCGAGCACCGCGCTCTTGAGCGCGGCGGTCACGGCGTCCGCGCCGGAGAGGCCGAGGATCACGCGCGCGCCCGGCTCCGGAAAGAGCGCTGCGAGCTTCTCCTCGCAGACGGCCTTCGCCTCCGACGCGTACACGTCCCCCAGCGCGAGCGGCAGCTCCGCCTGCACACGCGCGACCTCCTCGCACAGCCACGCCGGCGCGTGCCCGAAGATGCACGCGCCGAACCCCATCACCAGATCGACGTACCGGTTGCCGTCGGCGCAGAACACGTTGCTCCCACGCGCGCGCGCATAGGCGATCGGCGTGTGGTCCTCTCCGCTCCTGTCCGCGCGATCTGCGCGCCGCTCGTCGAAAGAAGGGTTGTCCACGCGCGACAGCCGCGCGGCAATCCCACGAGACCGCGGCCCAGGCGGAGGCACCGTGACCTCTGGTGGAAGACTGGTCGTGTCGATGAGCGCGCTCGGCGCTGCGCCCACGACGTCAGCTGTCACGACACGACTTTATTGCGGCCGCCGCGCTTTGCTTCGTAGAGCTTCTCGTCGGCGGCGCCGATGAGCTCGAGGCTCGTCTTGTGGCCCTCTTCGAGGCGTGACACGCCGACGGAGATCGTGACCGGGATGTGCTCGTTCTGGAAGATGAAGCGTGCCTCTGCGACCTTCTCGCGCAGGACCTCCGCGAGCTGGCGCCCACCTTCGAGCGTGGTCTCGGGCAGGAGGATCGCGAACTCTTCGCCGCCATAGCGCGCGAAGACCTCGTCGCGACGGATGCGCGCCTGGACGATGCGCGCGAGCTCCTTCAGCACGTGGTCGCCCGCGAGGTGGCCGTGGAAGTCATTAATCTTCTTGAAGTGATCGATGTCGAACATCAAGAAGCAGAGCTCGCGCTCGTGGCGGCGCGCGCGGATCAGCTCCTTCTCGAGCGCCTCCAGCAGGTAGCGCTTCACGTGCGCCTGCGTGAGACCATCGATGATGGTCATCCGGTAGATCTCTTCGTGGTACTGCGCTTCCACGTCCTGACCGGACAGGTACTTGAAGATCGTGGGGCCGACCTTCACGCGGTCGCCGTTCGTGAGGCCGAGCTCGCGCGCGATGACCTCGTCGTTGACGTAGGTGCCGTTGGTGGAGCCGTCGTCGATGGCGAACCACGTGCCTCCGCGCTGCTCGAAATGAGCGTGACGGCGCGAGACGCTGTCGCCCTCGAGCACGATGTTGTTCTCGGGCCCGCGGCCAATGCGGAACGGTGTCTGATCCAGCACGAAGCGCTTGCCCAGAAGGGTCGGCTCCTTCGTGTAGATGGTGACCAGGCAGTCGTTGCCGGCCTTGGTCTCGTCCACCACCGGCTTTGCAACGATGGCGGTAACCCGGGTTTTTTCGTCGTTCTCGCTGCTCACAACTAAGTCCAGATCGGGAACTGGAGGGTATGGCGGCGTCAAAGCCTGGTCAAGGCAGCCAATGTGCGGCGACGTGGGCGTGCGCGGTCTTTGTTGCTACCGCGGCCAGCGCGGACCTCACTCGAGGAGACAGGTCCGCGCGCCCTTCCAGGCAAACCACCGGTGTTCCGTGACGATCGAGGAGGCTTTCCAGGCGCGGCAGGGGCAGCAGGTGCTCGGCGCATTTCGGCGTGACGACCCACTTGGTGATCTCGGAAGTCCGGTTTGCGGCGATCACAGCGTCCGTGACGCGGGCATCGTCCACGGCTCCATGGTCGCCGAGGTGCACGTGCGCGCGCACGTCGAGCCCAGCATGCGCGAGCGCGGAGAGCAGACGCTCGGGCCTCGCGATGGCCGTGAGCACGCCCACCAGTGCACCACGCAGCGCGGACGCGGCGGGGCCCAGCGGAATGCGCACGGGCACCTCCAGATCACACGCGGCGAGCAACCGCGAGCGCGGCGCACGAAGATCTCCCGCAGGCACGACGCGTCCCGAGCCCCACGGCGCATCCTCACGCACGCCCAGCAGCGACAGGTGGGACCGCTGCGGGGTGGTCTGCAGCACACCGTCCAGGATGACGACGTCCGCGAGGGCGCAGGCAAGGTCGAGCGCACGCTGGCGCTGGTCGGCCACGACGACCGTAACCCGTGAGCCGAGCGCGCGCGCGAGCATCCGCGCCTCGTCCCCGACCGAAAGGAGCGAGTCCGTCGTGGACACGATGCGCGCCGCGGCACCAGGCCTTGCGCGGTAGGCGTGCCCCACGATCGCGACGCGGGCGCCGAGCGAATGCATGTATTCTGCACATGAAAGCGCCAGCGCGGTACGACCGGAGCCGCCGATGGTGGCCCCCCCGATCGCGATCACCGCGATACCCGGCGCAGCTCGGAGCTCGCGAGAGACTGGCGCGACCGCGCCGTGCAAAAAGCCGAGCGGCGCGAGGAGCGGGATGCCGCGCTCGAGTGCGCGACCTGCGCGCGTGCGGAGCATCTCCGCGGTCGCCACGCCCATTTTCACACCGAGTACGACGCGACGCGCCCGTCTGCGTGGCCGAACATGGGCGAGACGCCCCACGTGACGTGGGTTAGACCGCGGAGGTCGAGCGCGAGCACCTTGGCGCGATCGGCGAGGTCGACCACGGCCGCCTTGCCGTCCGCGAACGTGCAGATGAAACGCTTGCCGGATGCCTCGAACGCGATCGACGCGGGTGTCTCCGGCAGACGGATGCGGGCGAGGACCTTGCCCTTGCCGGGGTCGATGAGGGCAACGCTACCGTCGTCGGAGCCGGACGCGACCAGTCTTCCGCGCGGCTCTGCGGCGATGCAGGTGACGCCGAAGGCCTCGTCGTGGGCCTCGACGCGATGGCGGACCTCTGCGGCGACCGCATCGACGATGAACACGCGCCCGTCGATGGCGCCGGTGCCCACCGCGAGCTTGCCGCCGGGAAGGAGCGCGAGGGCGGACACGTCCGCTTCGGAGAGCGAGTAGCGCGTGACGTGCGAGTCGGACCCGAGATCGTAGACGTCCACGGCGCCCTCGAGCGTACCCACGAACGCGTAGCTGGCGTCCGCGGTGAACGCGGTGGCGGGCGAACGCAGCGAGATGACCCTGGGGAGCTTCCACGGCGCCGAGAGCGAGATGAGCGCGCGCGTGGTGACTGCGACCACGGTGGTCTCCGAGACGGCGCGCAGGGCCGTAACCTCCTGCCCCAGCGAGAGGCGCGCGACCTCCTGCCCATTCGCAAGCACGCGGAGCAGCCCTGCCCTGTCACCCGCGGCCACCAGCGGTCCGAACGCGGAGATCGCAGTCACCGGCGACTGCGACGCGGGAAGGACGCCGAGCGATGCTCGCTCCCACGCGCACAGCCGCAGCCCGCACGTGGAGTACAGCGTGGTCTTGTCGAGCGCGAGCGCCAGGACCTCCGCGTTCTCGTGCGCGTGCACCGGAGCGGCAGCGTCGCCGCTCCTGAGGTCGATCGCCTGCACCCATCCGTCCGCGAAGCCGGCGATGGCGCCCTCCGCGTCCGCGACCAGATGCGTGATGTTGCCGCGTGTCTTGATGCGCCGAACGACCTTCATGGTGGCGGTGTCCACGACCACGATGTGCTCACCGAGCGCGAGCAGCGCGCGTTCCGTTCCGGCGAGCGCGAGCCTCCAGGTGCTCGCGGGCTCCGTTCCGGCGAGGCGCAGCGACTCCTTCGGCTCTCCGCTGACGACGGAGTAGCCGGTGAGCGCGCCCTCCTCCGACAGCGCGAGGAACGTGGGCCCTCTGAGCACGACGGCGACGTGCGCGCCCTCCGTCTTGCGCATCCATTTGCGCTTGCCGGCGTGTGTCCACAGCTCCACGCTCGCGGACCGCGCAACGGCGATGCCGTCCACCGACACCGAGCACGCCTGGATCGGAAGGTCGCCCTCGGTGAACGGCTGGGCCTTCTTGCGCCCCGGCCGCACGAGCGACAGCTCCGTGTCGCCGTCATCACTTCCCACCGCCCAGACGAGCCACGCGTCACCGAGGGGATGAGCGAGCACGCGCTCCCTTCGCTGCGAGCTTTGGGACGCTTGCGGGGCGAGCAGGGCGAGCGGGGCGAGCGGGGCGAGCGCGACGGCCGGTTGGGCCTTTCCCTTCGCGTCCACTGGGACGACGTTCCCGTCATGATCGACGAACGCGACCGAGCCCGCGGTGGGAGACAGGCTCTCGGCGCGAGATTTGGGCTTGAAAACCCAGCGCGGCGTGACGTCGGTGGCGTGACCCATGGGGGGTGACCGAAGCTAGTACAGATGAGGAACATTTCAAGGAAGGCGCCCCCTTCCTCGTGCGAACGTGTGTCTCATGGCAAAGAAGAAGACCAACACGAGCGCAGGCGGGCTCGCCGCGCGTCAGATGACCCTGGACGTCGCGCGCACCCGCCGCTTCCCTTCGCTCCTCGAGCGCAAGGACGCGCGCATGATGCTGTCGCCGCTCGCGTTCCTTCGCGGTGCAGCGCCGCTCTTCTACGAGATCCTCGCGTCGCGCCCGGACCTCGCAGACGGCCCGCGAGGCGAAGGTTGGCTCTCGGGCGATCTGCATCTGGAGAACTTCGGTGCATACCGCACGCATCCTCTCCACGAGAAGGACAGCGACGTGGTCTTCGGTCTGAACGACTTCGACGACGCGTACGTGGGTCCGTTCTACTACGACGTGCTCCGCCTGATGACGAGCCTGCTACTGGGCGCGAGAGAGATGCGGCTCCGTGGGCCCGACGCCGTTGCGCTGGGTCACTCGCTCATGGACGCGTACGTGGGCGCTGCCTTCGACGACAAGCGGTTGCCCGACGCGCCGCTGCCCGTCACGCGGCTGCTCGACCAGGTGCAGAAGCGGACGCGCCTGGCCTTTCTCAACTCGCGCACGCACGTCGTGGACAAGAAGAGGACGTTCGTGCGCGGTCCGCGCTACGAGTCGTTGTCCCGGGAGCTCGAGAAGAAGGCGAAGAAGGCCTTCGCGCGCTACGCAAGGATGCTGGAGAAGAGCGGCGAGGCCAAGGGCGAGCACCTCGAGATCAAGGACCTCGCGCTGCGCATCGCCGGCACGGGAAGTCTTGGCGGCGTGCGCGTCGCCGTGCTGGTCTGCGGTCACGGCGGCAAGGACGGCGGCTACATCTTCGACATGAAGGAGCAGGGCACGCCGTCATCCTCGATCCTCATCAAGCCGCCGAAGCTGTCGCCCGCCACGCGCGTCATCACCGCCATGCACGCGTGCAGCGCATCACCGCCCACGCTCCTGGGTGAGACAATGCTCGGCAAGACATCCATGTTCGTGCGCAAGCTGATGCCGCAAGAGGACAAGATCGACTTTGCGCACCTCGCGCTGCCGGACATCGCGCCACTGGGCCGCTACCTTGGCGCGCTGACAGGCAAGGCGCATGCGCGCGGCGCGAAGAGGATGCCCAAGAGGGCGTGGAGCCGCGCGGAGAAGGAGCACGTGATCCGGAACGCGATCGAGCTCGCTGGCATGCACGAAGGCGCGTACCTGGCCATCGCCGAGACGCTGCTACACACCGGCAAGAAGTAGGGACCTATGGTGGAACGCAGCCGCGACCGCGCGTTCTTCGACGCCATCGCCCGGCGCTACGATCGCGTGTACGCGGAGACGGGCGCCGCCTCGAAGGAGTCACTCGCCGCGATGGTCGCAACGCTCGCGGGTCGCACGCGCGTGCTCGTCCTGGGCGTGGGCACTGGACGCGAGCTCTCTGCGTTGCTCGACGCGGGCCACGCGCCGGTCGGCCTGGACTTCTCGCAGGAGATGCTCGACCTCTGCGATCGGCGCGCACGCCGCGTACCGCTCACGCTCGCGGACTTCTGGCAGCCACTCCCGTTCGAGGCGGGCAGCTTCGACGCCGCCGTCGCGCTCCACGGCACGCTCGCGCATCCACCAGAAGATCAGCAGTCGCTCTCGGACCTCGCACGGGAGCTGTCGCGCGTGCTTGCGCGGCCGGCCATCGTCGTCGTCGAGGTGCCCACGCTCGCGATGGCGGACAAGATCCCGGATGCGCTGGAGCTTCCGGACGGTCGAAAAATGAGCAAAAATGGCGCGCGTCTGCTTCACGAGGACACGGTGCTCGGTGTCAGCATCGAGGCCCGCATGCTTCCTGCAGAGGACTACGCAGAGGCGTTTCGCAGCGCCGGATTCGCGGTCATCGTGACCATGACGACGAGCGGCGTGGCCACGATGCAGTGCACGCTCAGTTGACGCTCAGTTGAGCCTCAGTTGGGGCTCAGTTTACTGTGGACGTCTGCGTCGCGCAGCCGAGGACCAGGCTGACGGAGGAGTATGCGTCTGCCTTCACGGTGCCGCACTGCCCGTCGCAGAGCTCGACCTGCTTGGGCGTGGTGGGGTTGTCGTAGCGCCAGCCGCTGGGGTCCTTGCAGTCGGGGCTGTACGGCGAGGTCGTTGCCGTGCCCTTGCTCGTGACCTGGACGTTGACCTTGGTGTAGTCGAGCGTCTGGCCGGTGGGCGCCGCCGGGATGTCGAAGTTGCAGGAGACCGTCGCCGTGCGGATGGCGGTGAGCGCATCGGAGAGCTGCTTGCCGGTCTGCGACGGCGTGGAGTTGGAGGCTGTGAAGGCCTTGCTGGTACCGCCGCTGCTCGCGAGCGTGTTCAGGTCTCCGGTCTGCCCGCCGACGCCGATGACGTAGGTCGGAATGGTTCCCGCGACCGCCTTCACCACGTTCGCGGCGGGGTTGATGCTGCCGTCGTCGGAGCAGCCCTGAGGCACGCCGTCCGTGGCGATCACGATGGCGACCTTCTCTTTGCCGCCCGTCGCCGTCATGATCGAGTTCGCGTACTTCACCGCGCCGTCGAGCGCGTTCATCGTCGGGGTCTGACCACCCACGGCGACGTGCTTGTCGATCGCGGGTGCGATGGTGGTGGTATCCGGCAGCGTGACCTCGGCGGTGATGGGCGTCACGTACTTGGTGGAGTCGCACTGACCGCCGTCGACGTACGGGAAGACGATCATCGACGCCTTGATGCCGCGCGAGTCCGGGCTGGCGATGAACGTCTTCATCGCGTTCGTCGCCTGCTGCCACTTGGAGTTGGGATTCGAGCAGTCGCGCGGGTTCGTGCTGGGCGTGTACTCACACATGCTGCCCGAGCGATCGAGCACGAAGACCAGGTGGAGGGGAGCCGCAGTCGCGCCGAGAGTGGACGTCGCGCACATCGCGTTCACGCCCATGTTGCCGCCGGTGCCACCGCCAGTGCCGCCGCCAGAACCGCCGAGGCTGCCGCCGTTGTCGCCGCCGCCGCTGCCGTTGCCGTTGCCGGAGCCATTCGCGGGGTACCCGGCCGGGCCGAACGTTCCATCCGACGAAGAGGAGTCACCGCCGCCGCACGCGATGACGCTTGCGCCGACCACCACCACCGCCAGAATGCTGCAGAACGCCTTGCGCATGATCGAGTGCCTCCGAAGTCCAGTGAAGCGAGCAACCACCAGAGGTGCAGAGAACGGTCCATGGCCCGGAGCCATTGGAGCGGTATTCTTGCGGCGGAATTTTGCATGTAGGTGATTCTCGCCGGATCCGAGGACTTCCATCGCGCCTGGATCGCGGGCGCCCCAGCTTCGGCGGCCGGTGGGTCCCTCATCTGGTATGTCAAAGAGGTGAGGTTCAAGCACGCCCTCGTCTCGATCGTCCTTCCTGCGCTGCTCCTTTGCGGTAGAGCGGCCCACGCAAACGGGCGCCTCCCTGCCTCGAACGCGTTCGCATTCCACCCGACCACGCCGGGCACCATCTACATGCGCACGACGTTCGGCGCGCTGGTCGCGAAGGACTCCGGACACGCGTGGGACTGGATCTGCGAGCGCGCGTTTGGTCTCAACGGCCCGGAGGATCCCTCGTTCGGCGTGTTCGCGGACGGCACCGTGGCCACCACGACGTTCGAGGGCCTCGGCGTCACGCACGACGGCGCGTGCACGTTCGCGTTCGTCGGTGGCGATCTGTCGAACGCAAACTTCATCGACATCGCGGTGCGCAAGGACACGTACACCGCGGCGGTCGTCATCACGTCGAACTTCGCCAACCTGACCGACGACGCGGGCAACGCGTTCTTCACGTCCAAGGTGTTCACGAGCACCGACAGCGGCAAGACGTGGGCGAAGAAGGGCGCGGATCTGGACCCGACGCTCCTCGTGGAGACGGTCGACTGGTCGCAGGCGGACGCGACACGCGTGTATGTCTCCGGCGCGCGCGGCAGCGGCGCCACTCCGCAGGGGGTGATCCTGGTCTCCGACGATGGCGGCATGTCGTTCGTCGACCGCGCCATTCCGCTCGTGGGCAAAGAGCGCGCACCGTTCATCGCCGCGCTCGATCCGCAGAACAAGGACATCGTCTACGTCCGCACGAACGGCTCGCAGGTGGACCCCGCGCGCCTGCTCGTGTCGACGGATGGCGCGAAGACGTGGAAGGTCGCGTTCACGAGCAAGGGCCCGCTCCAGGGCTTCGCGCTGAGCGACGACGGCACGAAGGTCTTCGTGGGTGGACCAAACGACGGCCTCTACTCCGCATCCACGAAGGACCTCACGTTCACCAAGGTGTCGAGCCTCCAGGTGCAGTGCCTCGGCTACCAGAAGGGCTCGCTCTGGGCTTGCTCGAACGAGTTCAGCGGCTTCACGGCGGGCGTCTCCACGGACGACGGCAAGACGTTCGAGCCGCGCCTTCACCTCTCTGGCGTGCGCGGTCCTCTCTCGTGTCCCGCGGGCACGCCGACCCACGAGCTCTGCACCGCCGACTGGCCCACGCAGGAGGCGGCGCTCGGCATCACCACCGGTGGCGAAGGCGGGGTCGCTGACGGGGGCGCGGACAGCGGCGATGCGGGTCCGACCACGAAGCTCGACGTGGGCGGAGGCGGATGCTCGATGCAGCTCCTTTCCGTGCCCTCGGGCTTTGCCGTCGGCGGAATCGGGGTTTCTGCGCTGGCGCTCGTCGTACGGCGGCGACGCCGGCAGGCCCGCCGCAAACTGAGTAACCTTGGCTGAGCGTGGTACGATTGAGTGTCCGATGAGTGAGCACCGGGAAGAGAATGGGCGCTTCGCCAGCGCAAGCACGCGCCGCGCGACCCTCGCGTGTGCGAGCTTCCTCCTCGCCGTCATCGGCTCGGCTTGCTACGTCACCGCCGACTTCACCGGCATCGCAGACGGCAAGGGTCCGGCGGACGCTGCCGACACGCCGGACGCATCGGCAGTCCCGGAGGCAGGCGGCGACGCGGCGGTCCCATTCAACTGCAACGGCACACACCTGATCTGCAGCACCTTCGACAACGGCGCGCTCGACAGCGACGGATGGACCATCCACCAGACCGACGGCGGCACCTCGAACCTCACCACGAACGAGTACGTGAGTCCGCCGGCTTCGTTCCACTCGCTGATCCTGTCCAACAACTCGGCGGCGATCCTCGAGGGCGCGTTCCTCTCCCAGAAGGTGCGTCCGATCATCAACTGGAAGACGCTCGACTTCTCCTTCGACTTCCGCCTCACGTCGTGCAGCGCCAAGGGCGGAGGCATCACCATCTTCGCCCTCTCTCCGTCGACCGAGGCGGTGTTCGGCCTGCTCTACAGTAACAACGGGCTGGTGTGGGGCCAGGTGGTGACCAATGTCGGGGATGGGGGGTCGCTCTTCATTCCGGCCGCGCTCACCCAGCAGCCGAAGGCCAAGGAGTGGATCCGGGTCGACGTGAAATTGAGCAATCCTGCCGCCGCTATGGTGGACATCACCTTCAACGGGGTGCCTGTTCTGAAGGCGCAGATGCAGGTGCCGTTCATGGCGGCTGGCAATGCTGTCGTCTCCCTTGGCCCGGACGGTAGCGGGACGAATGCGCAGTGTGAGATGGCCTTCGACAACGTAACGTTCGACAGTCAATAGCGATCCCCGATATCCTACACCCTCTATGGGGTACGTTCTCTTCGACGAGATCGCCTCGGGCGGAATGGCGTCTGTCCATTTCGGTCGATTGAGCGGCCCCGTGGGGTTTTCGAGGGTGGTCGCGATCAAGCGGCTCCACAAACACCTCGCGCGCGAAGACGACTTCGTGACCATGTTCCTCGACGAAGCGCGCCTCGCCGCGCGTATTCGCCACACCAACGTCATCCCCACGATCGACGTCGTCGCCGGGGACGAAATCTTCATCGTCATGGAGTACATCCAGGGCGAATCGCTCTCCCGGCTCGTGCGCGCCGAGAAGGCACGCGGGCGCACAATCCCGCTGAACTACGCCCTCGCGACCATGGCGGGGGCGCTGCACGGGCTCCACGCTGCCCATGACGCCACAGATGAGCGCGGCGCCGCGCTCAATATCGTCCATCGCGACGTGTCGCCGCAGAACGTCCTCGTGGGCCTGGATGGCGTGCCGCGCGTGTTCGACTTCGGTGTCGCAAAGGCCGCCGGCCGGCTGCAGAACACGCGCGACGGCTCGCTCAAGGGCAAGATCGCGTACATGTCCCCGGAGCAGCTCGCGGGGCGAGAGGTGTCACGTCGCTCGGACGTGTACTCGGCCGGCGTCATGATGTGGGAGCTGCTCGCGGCGCGCAGGCTCTTCGACGGCGACAACGAAGCATCGATCATCCCGAAGATCATGGCGGCGCAGATCCAGCCGCCGAGCACCGTGAATCCGAACGTCCCGAAGACGCTCGACGAGATCACGATGACCGCGCTCCAGTTCGATCCATCACGTCGCTACGCCTCCGCGAAGATCATGGCGCAGGAGCTGGAGCGCAACGGCGGCCTGGTGTCCGCATCGGAGCTGGGCGACTGGGTGCGTGAGCTCGCGCACGAGGCGATCGAGAAGCGCGCGCGCCGCATCAGCGACATCGAGAGCCGCGACATCAGCGAAGCGTCCTCCGGCGCCGAGATGTCCGGCGCGTTCGGCTCGCTCTCCAAGGCCACGGTTCCACCCGGCAGCGGCATGCGCACGATGGGCGCCGAGAGCACATCTCCAGGCACCAACCCTTCGCAGGTTTCGCACGCCTCTGCCCCGAGCACTGGCTCCCGACGAATGTACGCGGACGTGTCGTCCAACATGGCAGCGCCCCAGCAGCAGCAGCCGCAGGCGCAGCCGTCGTCGCCTTTCCCTCTCATCTCCGACAACACGCCCAGCGTCGGCTCGATCCAGTCCATCCCGCCGGTGCAGCACCCGCGCACGTCCGGCGGCTTCCCCATTGCGCCGCCGGAGCTGTCGACGCAGGGCGCGATGTCGATGGGCGACAACGCACCGAAGCGACGCGGCGGCACCGTGATCGCGCTCATGCTGCTCGCCTTCTTGCTCCTCGGCGGCGGAGGCTTTGCGGTGTGGCGCTATGCGCCGCGCAGGATCGGCGTGGGCGGTCCGGTTCCGCCGGGCACCCCCACCTTCGTCCCCACCGTCAGCGATCTCCCGCTCGACGCAGGCGCCCCCGCGTCCTCCGTGTCGAGCGCGCAACCCCGTCCGTCCGCCGTTCCGTCGTCCTCCGCCCCAACCATCCCGTCCACAGCGCCGTCGGTCGCACCGTCGGCCGGCGGGAAGCCCATCATCAAGTGGAACGGAACCGGCGGCACCGGCACCGTACACATCGTGAAGCCCCCGAAGGACGACTGCGATCCGCCCTACACCATCGACGCCGACGGACACAAATCCTACAAACGGAACTGCCTTGGACAACCGTGACGTGAACAGGCCGCGCGCTCTCCGCCGCGTCGGTGGCGGCCTCGGTGTGCTCGCACTGCTTGCGGTCGTGTCGCTGCCAAAGGACGTGATCGCGGCAGACGTGGACTGCCCCACCGCGTCCGAGCAAGGGCAGAAGCTGCGCGACCAGGGCAAGTTGATCCGCGCGCGCGAGATGTTCCTTCTCTGCTCGAAGCCCACGTGTCCATCGGTCGTGCGGAAGGACTGCGCAAAGTGGCTCCCGGAGCTCGAAGAGAGCGTTCCCACGGTGGTGTTCTCTGCGCAGGATGGCAGCGGCACCGACCTGTCGGCGGTGGCCGTGACGCTCGACGGCGCAAGGGTAGCCACGGTGCTCGACGGCAAGCCCGTCCCGATCGATCCCGGTCCGCACACGGTGATCTACGAGACGCAGGGCGTGCCTCCGCTCACGCAGAACGTGATCGTGCGCGCCGGCGAGAAGAACCGCATCGTGAAGGCCACGCTCGGTGCAGCGCCGATCAAGCCGGATCCGAAGCAGGATCCCAAGCAGGATCCCAAGCAGGATCCGAAGCCTGATCCGAAGCCTCAGAAATCGGGCGTGCCGGTAATGACCTACGTGCTCGGCGGTGTGGGCGTGATCGGTATCGGGAGCTTCGCGTTCTTCGGCATCACCGGAAAGAGTGACCTCGACGACCTGAGGAAGAGCTCCTGCGTGCCGAACTGCCCTCCGGCCAAGCTCGACGACACGAAGACCAAGCTCCTCATCGCGGACATCTCGCTCGGCGTGGGCGTTCTCGCTCTCGGCGGCGCGGCCATCATCTTCCTCACGAGCGGCGGCGACAACAAGTCCGCAAACACGGGCATCAACGTCACCCCGCTGCCAGGCGGAGGAGCCGCCAGCCTCAGCGGCTCCTTCTAACCGTCCTTCTCGTCCTTCTCGTCCTTCTCGTCGTCCTCGTCCTTCTCGTCGTCCTTCTCGTCGTCCTTCTCGTCGTCATCGTCGTCGTCGTCGTCGTCGAAGTCCGAGTCGTCGTCGTCCGGGAACTCCGCTTCGTCGTCCGCGTTGGTGGCGGGCAGCGCGACCTTCTCCTCGGCGTCGTCGCTGGGGAGCTCGTGCTCGTTCGTGACGGTGTCACGGCTGCCTCGCGGCGCGGGGATGGGGATCTCCGCGGTGTCCGCTTCATGCGCGCTCGGGTCGTGAACCTCGCCTCCGGCGTCTGGCGCCCCCTGCGCTGCGGCCTCCGCGGCCTCTTTTTCACGCTTCTCGGCGACCTGTTGCTGGATCGTCTCGAGTGACTCGCCGAGCTCTTCTTCGACGACGCGGCGCGAATCCTCCGACAGCTCCGTGAACTCCTTGAGCGTCGGCAGATCCTTCAGCGCCTTCAGCCCGAAGAACTCCAGGAACTCGGCGGTCGTCCCGTAGATGATCGGGCGCCCCACTTCGTCCTTCTTGCCGAGGATGCGGATCAGATCGCGATCGAGCAGGACCTTGAGCACGGGCCCGGAGTCCACGCCGCGGATGTCGTCGATCTCCGGCCGCGTCATTGGCTGGCGATACGCCATGATCGCGAGCGTCTCCAGCTGCGCACGTGACAGCTTGATCGGCTTCTCCTTCGAGAGCTCGCGGACGAACGGCGCGAACTCAGCGCTGGTGCGGAAGACCCAGCCGCCAGCGATCTCTTCCAGGTTGATGCCGCGGCTCGAGTACTCGCTCTTCAGCGACAGGAGCTGCTCCTTCACCTCGCGGATGTGCGCGGATGCGCGCTTGGCGAGGTCGCCGGATTTGAGCGGCTGGTCGCTCGCGAAGATCAGCGCCTCGAGCGCGCCGCGAAGGTGGCGCTGCTGGAAGCGCACGCGCTCGACAGCGGCGTCGGCGAGGTCATCCGACGCAAGCACCTGCGTGGGCGCCTCGAGGTCGTCGCGACCGGGCAGCGAGCGGAGCATGTCGCCCGTGAGGTTGATGGTCATCTCGACGTCGGTCTCGTTCGAGGCGCGATCACCGTAGAAGCCGGAGACGGGAGAGTCGAAGCCGCGACGGTCGGACGAGATGGGTGGACTCGAGCTCGGTGGTGACAAGTCACTGCTCCGAGCGGCATCCATGCTCTCGGCCGAGAGCGGCTCGTCGCGCGTGACCTCGGCCTCGTCGGTTCCGTCGGCCACGTCGTGTCCCGACGCGCTCTGCTTGGTCGCGTCACCGTCGGACATCGTCGGGTCGGACCCAGGCGGCGGCGGCATGGAGCCCTCCGGCTCGGAGTCCGGAGGCGCCTCTTCGCCCTTCTTCCCGCGAGCAGTCTTCTTCTTCTTCTTCGGTTCCGGCGAATCGGTCACGGCGTGTCCTTTGAGTCGTCGTCGTCGTCGCGCTGGCGGAGCGCGTTCTCGAAACCGAGCGTATCAGCCTCCGGGGCCGCATTGGGGGGCTGGTAATCAGCATCGGCGTCGATCGAGTCGATGGCAGGCACGTCCGCCCCTTCTACACTCTCCACCCAGATGGGCGAAAAATCATCCGTCTGGAACAGGCGGGTCAGGCGGAGCTTGGACATCTCCAGCAGCGCGAGGAACGTGATGACCAGGTCCGCGCGCGTGATCTGCCCTGCGAAGAGCTGCTCGAACTCGACCCGCTTGCGTTCGCGCAGGAAATCCACGAGTTCGTGGATGCGGTCGGTGATGCTGATGCGGTCCGTCGTGATGTCGTGCGCGATGCGCACCTTGCCCTTGGTGAGGACCGACTGAAATGCTTCGAGCAGGCGGTAGATCGGGATCTCCGCGAGCGGCGGCAGCCCCGACGGCACCGTCTCCTCGAGCGGCGCACCCCGACGAAATACGTCGTTTCCCGTGATCCCGCGCGCCAGGAGATCCTGCCCGGCCTTCTTGTACTTCTGGTACTCGAGCAGGCGACGGATGAGGGCCTCGCGCGGATCCTCTTCGTCAAGGAGCGCGTCGTCCTCCTGGCCGGGCGGCGGCGCTGGCAGCAGCATCTTCGACTTGATGTGCGCGAGCGTCGCGGCCATAACCAGGTATTCTGCTGCGACGTCCAGCTGCATCATCTCCATCATGCCGAGGTACTCGAGGTACTTCTCCGTCACGAAGGAGATGGGAATATCCAGGATGTTCAGCTCGTGTTTCTGACAGAGATGCAAAAGCAGATCGAGCGGTCCCTCGAACTGGGGGAGGGACACATTGTAGGCGTGCGCGCCTGCATCGATGCTCTCGGGGTCTGACACGGAACGTCCCTTTTTTCCCAAGTTCACGGAAAGGGCAAGAGGCGGCGCGCATGTGGCAACGAGATACCGGGGGAAATCCGCAATGGTGGTAGCATCTCCCCCCGTGGGAGCTGCCCCCGCCGAAGTCATCAAGACGTGCGCCACCTGTGGCGGACAGTTCCCGGGGGATGCCCTGTTTTGCCCGGTGGACGGCACCCCTTTGCGCAAATCGTCGGGCAATGGGGCCGACCTTGCCGAGAACGATCCGTACCTGAAGTGCGAGATCGCCGGCCATATCGAGGTGCGGCAGCTGGCGGGCATCGGGGCGATGGGGCGCGTCTACCGTGCGTTCCAGCGTGGCGTGGAGCGCGACGTGGCGGTGAAGATCCTCCATCGCGAGCTCTCCTCGAACCCCCAGCTGGTGTCGCGCTTCACCCGCGAGGCCAAGGTCGCGTCGAAGCTGCAGCACCCGAATGTCGTGTCGATCTTGCTGAGCGGGCAGATGCCCGACGGCGCGCTCTACATCGTCATGGAGTTCCTGGACGGGATGTCCCTGATGAGCGCGCTCGCCGCTTCGGGTGGCGCCCTACCTTTGCCCCGCGCGCTGCACATCGCGGTTCAACTTGCGGACGCCGTGGGGGAGGCGCACACGCAGGGGATCGTCCACCGCGACCTCAAGCCGGAGAACGTGATGCTCGTGCGTCGCGGCGAGGACAAGGACTTCGTGAAGGTCCTCGATTTCGGCATCGCGCGCATGCACTGGGCCGAGCAGTCCATGGCCACGGCAGCCGGGCTCATCTTCGGGACGGCGCGCTACATCTCACCCGAGGGCGCGCGTGGCGAGGCAGTGACCGCGGCGAGCGACGTGTACTCGATCGCGACGATGGCATACCAGATGGTCTCCGGGCGGACGCCGTTCGAGGGCGACCAGGCCGTGGGTCTGCTGGTGCAGCAGATTCACGACAAGCCGCCGCTGCTGCGATCCATTGCGCGCGCTTCGTACGTGCCCGAGCAGATCGCGGAAGTGATCATGCTGGGCCTCTCGAAGGATCAGAATGACCGCGAGAAGGACGCGCGGTCCTTCGGGCGCGCCCTCGTGGACGCGGCGCGCGCGGCGGGGCTTTCGTCGGACGAGATCTCGCGTCCGATCATCGCGGGTCGGTCCAGCGCCGCAAGCCTCCCGTCCATCGAGCGCACGCGACAGCACGAGATCGGCGCGGACGTACGCGAGCGCATGGCGAGTCGCCCGTCGGACCCGCGCGTGACACCGGAGCCGCAAGAGGCGAGCGGCGCGACGCGCGTGTCGGTGGGCGCAGCGGGCAACGCGACGGTGAAATGGACGCCGCCACCGAACATCGCTGCACAGCTGGGAAACGAGCCCGCGCGCGCGGGGTCGGCGGTGAAGCGCGGAGACACCGAGGTCGATCCTCCGCCGCCGGGCCGCGACGAGAAAGCGGCCATGCTGGACACGACGATGGACGACGCGACGGCGACGCCCGCGATTCCGCCAGCGCAGCCGTCCGCTCCATCGTTTCCACCGGTGCAAACGCGTCCGACGCAGCCGTCCCAGCCGCAGGTGTCGCAAGCGCAGGTCCCGCGCACGGACTACGCCGAGCCCATGCAGCATCTGGCGACGCCGCCAGTCCCGTCGGCCGCGCCGAGCGCACCGCTGCCCACCCCGCCACCGAGCGCGCCGCATCTCTCGTCCCCCATCGGGGATCACGAAGCGCGCTACCCGAGCAAGCCGCCGTCCAATGTCGACAGCACGCTGAGCGACGCGGACCTCGCGCGGCGGAGCAAGGCGCGCGCGATCGCACTCGTGCTCGTGTGCTTCGTGCTGGGCGCGGGACTGGCGACGGTCGTCGCATACCGGATGGGCCGCATTGGACCCGAAGCGGGCCACGAGGAGCTCGTGCTGCTAGCGCAGGCGGCGCTCTCCGCGAACCATCTCACGGACCCGCCCGGCGAGAACGTGCGGGACCTGACGAGCACCGGCCTCAAGCGCTGGCCTGACGATTCGCGATTTCCAGCGCTTCGAAAGCGCGCGGCCGAAGAGCTGACTGCGCGCGGAATCGCCGCGCACGCAACGAGCGAGCCCACCGAGGCGCGGCGCCTCATTCATCTGGCAGTGGAGATGGACAGCGAGAATCCCGCGGCGAAGAAGCTCTCGGCCGACTGGGACGCAGAGGCGAGCAACGCACCGAAGATGGACGAGCCGCTTGTCTCACCCAGCGCAAAGCCGCTCTCGCCACCGCCGCGAACGTCCGGCGGCGTCCTCGCAGCGAGCGCCAGGCTTCAGTTCGACGTCTCCAACCCGAAGCCCCGCCTGGGCTCCGCGGTGGACTTCAACGCGCGCATCACGGGCGCAAAGAAGGTCGAGGACGCGCACGTGTCCATCGTGTCGGCGTCGGCGCCGGGAGGCATCAGGCTCACCGCCGCCGAGGACAGCGGAATCTACCATGCCGGTTTCACCTTCCTCGAAGCTGGCAAATACGAGGTAGTGTTCATCGCCAAGGTGGACGGGAACATCATGAAGACCTCGAGGCTGGTCACGGCAGGAGACGCCGCCGTCGCCCCGCAGCCGTCACAGACGGCAGCGCCGCCAAACACCACCCCGACGCCAAGCGGGACAGTCAAATGGATGTAAAGTACATCCAACGAGCAGCCGCGCTCGCAGCGAGCATCCTCGTCGTCGCGTCCTCCGCAGACGCGCAACAGCCGACGCCGACAACGACGACCTCGACCTCGACCTCGACCCCGACCTCGACCTCGACCTCGACCCCGACCTCGACCTCGACCTCGACCCCGACCTCGACCTCCCCCTCCCCCGCAGCCTCGACCTCCCCCGCTGAAAGCGCCGTCGACCCCATCGCCGCCGAAAAGCCTCTCTCCATCACCGAGCGGCGCCACACGATGGCTGTGCTGGAGGGTGGGATCATTGCGTTGCCGAACGCGCCGATCTCGAACAGCCAGCGCGGTGGCAGCGTGCCGTTCACGACGGTTGGTCACGGTGATGCGACGCTGCAGACGGGCGTGCGCCTTCTCTATCGCGGTGGTCGTGACTGGACTGTCGGCTTCGGCGCGCTGTTCGGCCCGAGCCCCACGAGCGACAGTGAGTATGGCGGATTGAAGTCGCTGCCGCGCACCCACTCGCGCAACTACATGGTCTTCACCACGGAGGGCCGCTACGTCCCGCTGCGCACCGCGCGGTTCGAAGGCTGGCTGGGCCTCGTAGGTGGTGGCGTGGTCATCGCCGATCGCTTCTCGACGGACGCGGGCGATCTCGTTCCGTCCGTCCTCGGCAAGAAGATCGTCACCATCCGCACCGAGGGCTTCGTCCTCGGCCTGCAGGCGGGCCTCACGTGGAACTTCGCGGAGCGCTGGGGAGCGGGAGTGGTCGTCCGCGGCAGCCAGTGGTTCCTCCCCACCACCCCAAGCTGCTCGCCGATCGGAGACTGCGCAACGCTCGAAGGAAGCGTGCAATCCTTCGAAGCAGGCCTGAGCATCGGCTACCGAATACCGCTGTAGCCCGGGCGTACCGCAGGCGCGTCAGGTCGCACGGCGTGTGTGATCACATCGATTGCGCGAGGACGTTGGCCAGCTTGTCGAAGGCCAGCCCGAACATGGCGAGCAGAGCAAATGCGCGGAGCGGGGAAAGCAGCGCAGTCACCTGGGCGGGTGAAGCGGCCCGCGCGATGAGGGCACCGGCGACCTCGATGACGATCGACGCGGCGAGGAGCGGCCCCGAGAGTGCCAGTGCGAGGGTGATGCCAGAAGCGATGTCGTTGGCCATGACCGCGAACGGATGCGTGGGGAAGTCGCCGCGTGCAAGGACGGAGACCACGCGTGATGGGCCGCCGCTGAAGAGGAAGATGGCGCTGGCGAGGAGCGAGAGCGGGACCCCGAGCGTGGAGACCTTGCCCTCCACCACGGGCAAGTCCCGCTGGTCCTGACTGCCGCGCAGCGAGTCCGCGACACCGCCCGCCATCGTGGCGGCCCACATGGGAACGGCCGCGGCGAGCGCGACGGGAAGCCCGCGCAGGATCTCGCCGAGCGCGAGGAGCACCCACGGAACGCCCGGCTGCGACGCGAGCACCGGGGCCATTGCCGGATAGATGCAGAATGCAAGCATTGCCCCGAGGACACCGCGCACGGGCGTGGGCATCGCGCGAAGCCCGAACGCAGGGACGAGCACCACCGTGGGCGTGACGCGCGCCCAGGCCAGGCCGAGCGCGGCGAGGTCGATGCCTGACTCTGCGAACGCGCGGGCGACTTCCGGGATCAGGGGCACGCGCGGAACGTACTTGACCTTCCGCGCGAGTGGAACCATGGTCTCGGCCCATGGCGCTGGACCACTCGATCATCGGCAAACGAAGCGACCCCATGCTGCACGCCTACGAGGCGCGCGACACCATCCTGTACGCGCTCGGGGTCGGCGCGAAGAAGAGCGAGATCGACTATCTCTACGAGGGCAAGGGCCCGAAGGTCCTCCCGAGCTTCGCCGTCGTGCCGATGTTCGAGCCGATGTTCAGGCAGCTGTCGAGCACCGGCGCGGACCTCTCGATGGTCGTGCACGGCGCCCAGACCGTGCGCATCCACAAGCCCTTCGCTGCGAACGGCAAGGTCCTCACGACGAGCGTGCTTCGCGGTATCTACGACATGCGCAAGTGGGCCACGCTCGTGTTCGACATGGAGACCAAGGACGAGAGCGGCGTCCTCGTCGCGGAGAACACCGCGCAGATCATCGTGCGCGATGCGGGCGGCTTCGGCGGCTCGCCCGCGCCCAAGGACGAGAACCCCGCGCCCAAGCCGAAGGACAAGGAGCGCGCGCCGGACTTCGTGGAAGAGGAGCTCACGTCACCGGAGCAGGCGCTCCTCTATCGCCTCTCGGGTGATCGCAATCCGCTCCATGCCGATCCGGAGTTCGCCGCGAAGGTTGGCTTCGCAGAAGGGCCGATCCTCCATGGGCTCTGCACGTTCGGGTACATGGTGCGCCACGCGGCCAAGGGAATGGCGGGCGCTGATCCGTCGAAGCTCTCCGGCTTCTGCGCGCCGTTCCGCAGGCCGGTGTGGCCGGGCGATACGATCGTCACCAAGGGCTACAAGGTGACGGACAAGGCGTATGCGCTGGAGGTCTCCGTGAAGGAGCGGCCAGAGGCTGTGATCATCGGCGGCTGGGCAACGCTTTCGTAGGGAGCACGACGATGGCCAGCAAAGGAAAACCGTATCGCACGATGCTCGTCCTTGGCTGGGAGGTCCTCGTGGGCCGCGGCAGCGACGAGAACGACGACCTCACGTTCAACGTGGCCGAGCCGCACGACATCTGGATGCACGTCGGTGGAGGCACGCCCGGCAGCCACGTGGTGGTGCGGAACCCAAGCAAGGGCGAGGTACCGAAGGCCGTGCTCCAGACCGCAGCGGAGATCACGGCGTGGTACTCGAAGTCGCGCGGCGCCGCGAACGTCGACGTGGACTACTGCAAGGCCGGCGCAGTCACCAAGCCGCGCGGCGCTCCCGCAGGCCTCGTCGAGATCGAGAACGAGAAGACCATCCGCGTGAGCCCAAAGCTCCCCGGAGGAGCCACCGACTAAA